>JACCVY010000220.1 GCA_013697915.1 Blastocatellia bacterium
CTGCCGTTCGGTGGCGCCTACGTTGTCGGCGGCGCGGCGTGCGAATTCCGATGATGCCGAAAGGCGTTGAGCACGCGAAGCAGGACAAACAATGTTCGAAGTGCCTCGTGCGAATTCCGATGATGCCGAAAGGCGTTGAGCACGTTCCCATGCCGAAGCCGCGGGCGCAAGGTTGGCGCGTGCGAATTCCGATGATGCCGAAAGGCGTTGAGCACACCCGTATCGTTCGGGCTATACCGGTTCCGGGCATGTGCGAATTCCGATGATGCCGAAAGGCGTTGAGCACCGCGCTGCGTTGCAGCGCAGTGCTCAACGCCTTTCGGCATCGTCAACAAGACCTCATTTCATTGCGAGGGTTGCGCCTGAAGCCGAGCGAACGTCCTTCCAACGCATCTGAACACGCTTGTCCTGGGAGTATTCTTGATTCGGAAAATGAGTCAATTGTTTGATTCGTTTGGGTCAGAGTGTTTCATGGAAAGTAGTCTCAAAGGACAGGCTGAGGTTTTTTTACCCCTGCTTGTGGTAAAAAAAAACCGTGTGGCCAATTTGTGGACAGAATTCCCAGCACACCACGGGTACGCGATGGCAGCGAATGGGAAGGAATACAAAAACCCTAGTGAACCGTTGGTGGCTGCAACTTTTGAAAAGGCAAAGACTTAAGTTCTTGCCGAAACTGTGATTCGGGGCCGAGAGGTCGGAGGTTCGAATCCTCTCGCCCCGACCAACAACTTCACACTAATCAACGTGATAGCTCCACTCCTCAAAGATGACTCTTGTCTGTGTGCGGCCAACATCTGGACAAAACAACTGGATTTCTGAATTAAGTCGAGCGTGAGGGATTCGAAAACTCACGATAATCCTCACTTCTCCAGGTCATCATAAGAGGGCACTCGGATGAAGACCGAGAGGTCGGCGGTTCGAATCCTCGCCACGACCAACTTGCTATCGCCCGGAGCATGGCACGATCATCTATCGGATACGGAATCGGCATGCCTTTTAACATCGCCACGAACCTCGCAGCCACGGGCGGCCATCCAACTCATTAAGTGGAGTTGTTTGGAACATTGAGTTAGTTCTCACGAGAAAATCGCGCGCCTTTAACCCTCATGGCAAGACTGTACAGTTTTTTGTCGCAAGTTATGTAGAGAGTTCTACCGTCTGTGCCGCCGAACGTGAGGTTGCTGCAGAACTCAGGTATAGGAATCAGTCCAAGCAACTTTCCTTCCTTCGATACAACCCACACGCCACCACGCATCGCGAAATAAAGATTTCCAGCAGCGTCCACGCACATTCCATCAGGATCGGCGATGTTTTCTGTTTGGGGATCAAAGAAGATTTTGACCTGCCCCTGATCTACACTGCCATCGGTAAGGATCGGATAAGAGTAAATACGTTTTTCGAAACTATCACTGACGTAAAGCGTCCCGCCATCGTTAGAAACTTCAAGCCCATTTGGGAGCTTCAAATTCTCGATGACGCGGCGAACGTTCCCGCTGGGGCTAAGGTAATAAACGGCGCTATGCGTTTTGCCCTTGAAGTTTGGATCAGAGAAATAAATGCCGCCAGTAATCAGCGATTCGGCAACGTCATTTGGCTGAAGGTATGGAACCCCCTCGAAGGCTGCCGTGAGAGTCTTTACCTCTTGTGGCCCGTGAGGGCCAATCTTGATGCTTAGCAAGTTGTGTCCGAACGCTTGCGCAGCCAATAATCTACCGCTGCGAGAAAAATATGTACCATTGATTCCTTGGGTGTGGTCCATCCAAGTGGAAACCTTACCGGGCGCATCGAGGCGTAGCAGTTGCTCGCTTCCTTTTTGAAAAGCTGCGAAATAGAGTTTGCCGCTGATAGGATCCCAACTTGGGCCTTCAAAGTAACGCTCGTCCTCGTAGACCACTGTTAACTTCGAGCCAGGCGAGACCGTCTCTGGTAACCCGGGCAACGTTGGGGAATTCGTCACGCCCTGACGGTTTGAAGCGTCAAAGACTAGAAACGCAATGCTAAGAGGAATAATTAATAGGCAACGTGTTAGGTTTAGCATTCTGCAAGGCCTCTAAGTTAGCTAAAAGTATTTTGAACCGTGCGCGTGCCATCATGTTTCAACCAACGGCGGTGAGCAAAAAGGGTTTCTCTTGCTCGTGTCATTCTATTTTTAGAACAGCCAGTTGTCAGTCTAACAGTGAAACCTTCTGTTTTCACCGACGTACTTCGGGCACGACGCATCATCGATAAGAATCAAACCGGATCCCGGTCGCGACGCTTTTTTTGATAAACTGATGGCGAACGAATGAAACACAGACAGCTCAAACAATCCCGAGAATCTCTCTACAAGCCGTTATGTACGAGTTGAAGCAAGAACAGGTTCAGCAGTTCGATGAAGATGGCTACGTGCTCGTTGAACACCTCTTCGATGCCGAAGAGATGGATTTACTACTACGTATTGCTAAAGCTGATCAGCAAGTAATCCAGCAATCACGGGTGCGCCGCGACGCTTCGAGTGGTCTAAGCAAGTTCTGGATTACTGGGGCCCTGGGCGAAGACATCTTCAGCGCCGTCGTCCATAGTGATCGCATTGTTAATGCGATGGAGCAAATACTGCGCGGTGAGGTCTACCATTACCACCATAAAGTAATGCTCAAGGAACCCTTTGTGGGCGGGGCGTGGGAGTGGCATCAGGATTATGGTTACTGGTATTCCAATGGGTGTTTGTTCCCTTACATGGCCAGCTGCTTGATTGCGATCGATCAGTCGACGAAAGAAAACGGCTGTCTGCAAGTGATTAAAGGCTCACACCTCATGGGCCGAATAGATCACGGCAAAACAGGCGAACAGACCGGGGCAGATATCAATCGAGTAAATGAAGCGCTCAAGCATTTAGAACTAGTGCACTGCGAGATAAAACCGGGGACCGCGCTCTTCTTTCACTGCAATCTGCTGCATCGTTCAGACTCCAATCTTAGCCCTTACCCGCGTTGGTCCCTTATTTGTTGTTACAACGCAGCGCGCAACCCCTGCCAGGAAAAACCCAACCATCCTGCTTATCAGCGGCTCGAGAAGTGGCCCGATTCCAGAATCAGAGAAATCGGGCGACGACAACTAGTGAAACCTGACCTGCATTAGCGTTTAGGGAGCTGCCGATTGGTAAAAACAATCTCGCCAAACCTCGGCAGAATGTGAAAATCATCTTGTAAAGTGGGCGACCACGCCAGTTCGGCAGGCTCGGGCAACCGCTCTACCCGATACAGATTCATCCGCCAGCGATCTCCCGGTTGGGGTGGACGGTGGAGCGCCGTCACAACGTCTTCGATTGGTAGCGCCATTTCGCACGTCCACTCACGGTCGCCATCCTTACCGTCTACCGTTCCTACGACTTGCACGCCCCACTGCAGTTTCTCGCTGTTCCAACTTTCATAGTGCAACGGTTTGCGCACGTCGAGAAGATAGATATCGAGCATGGTGCCGAGCGGATTGACCTCGAGCTCGATATAGTTGGGCAGGCACGGATCTGCCTGCACGAAAACCTCTACTACTTCTTCCAGCCAAAGGTGCTCATCCCTCCGCTTGAATGTCGCCCAGATATTTTTGTCAACGGAACGGAAAGAGAAGTAGATGAAGTCGTCATCGTAGAGCACTCGGGCTTCGGTCTTATGTTGACTGCGAGAACCATCACGGTTGTTAACAAAATCGCCGACGATTGGAGCTTCCGCCCATGCGGTCTCGTCGATTCGCCCATCCACCTTAATGCGCTCCGTAACGCGCGCCACTTCATAGACCGGCAACCGTCGCTCCTGGCCATTAGCCGTTAGAGCAAGCAAAGAGACTATGCCGAAAGCCATTCCCACAGCATTAATGTGAGCAATCATCTTGAGCTTCCTTGGTTCTCGCCATTCACGAGCTGGTTTGCCTTCAAAATCAAGACACAACTTGGGGCGTGTTTGATCTCACTTTCCATTACCATCCGCACGGCCTGACCAAGCTTCACTCTCATCATCCGAATTATCTCCGTACCTTGAGGTTCTGGTTCAAGGAAGCTCAATCCTCTCGCGATGAAGAGACTGGCTGGCGAATGGATCACCGAAGTCAATGGATGAACTGTCCCGACATCGACCCACCGTTCCGCCTCGATCCCAAGCTCCTCTCGCAATTCCCGGCGGGCTGCCGCCCCCGGCAATTCGCTGCCGTCAATCGCTCCGCTAACCACCTCAATACTTTCCTGTTCGATGGCGTAACGGTATTCACAGGTAAGATAGACTTCATGTTCCTCATCGATGGCGAGCACCGATACTCCAGGCCTTATCTTCACAGTGGCAAAACTCCCGGCCTTCCCATCGGGCCGGATAACTCTGTCTTCGCAAACATCCAGCCATTCGCTCTTGTATTTCTGAACAGTTTCCTCGACCAGCCAGGGACCTTTCTTTCTTTTCATTACGACTCACCCTGCGGCACCGGCGCGAAAGGCCATTGCTTTGTATGACGCGACCAAAAAACGAAGCACAGCAGGCCCAGCACGAGCGTTCCCAACCCGAAAACAATGATCGGCCAGTCGGTCGTCGCAAACACAAACACCCAACCGATGAGCGCCAGCAGATTAGGGACCGGATAGAGCCAGATACGATAAGGACGTTTCAGCCCCGGCTCGTTTCTCCGCAACAGTGAAACTGCGAGAATCTGGCCGATGAACTGAATCAGGATCCTCGTGGTAATCAGCGCATCAATGACCATACCCAACGTAAAGAAACTGCAAATGATCGAGATGATTCCGATGACGACCAGCGAAACATACGGAAAGTTTTTCTTCGGATGCAGGCGACCAAAAACTTTGAAGAAATACCCGTCGATCGCCGCTGCGTAAGGTACGCGTGAGTAACCCAGGAGCAGTGCGAAGACAGAACCGAAGGCAGTCCACAAGACCATTGCCGTAAATAACGTCGCTACTCGTGCGCCATAAATCCTCTCCATAAAAATCGAAACAACAAAACTAGAGGCCGGGTGCTTATCGGCAGGGACTAGCTCACGCCAAGGCACTACGCCAATGATCGAAAAGTTGATGGCGATGTAAATCAGCGCGACTGCGATTACACTGATGATGATCGAGCGCGGGATTGTGCGGCCCGGTTGGCGCACCTCATCACCGATGTAACAGATGTCGTAGTAGCCGAGATAATCGAAGATGCCGATGCGTGTGGCCGCGCCGAGCCCAAAGAAAAAGCCGAGCGAAAAGTTGAACGCTCCTGGCGGAAAGTCGAAGGCAAGGCTGGGATTGAAGTGCCGCGCCCCAGTGAATATCACGGCAAAAGTAGTCAGAATGGTTCCGACCCAGAGGCTTACCGTGAGCTTGCCGATGAAAGTGATTTTTCGATAAAGCAGCCCGATATTCAAGAGTCCCAGAACAATGATTACGATTACTGACTGAGTCCTGTCGATGTCCTTCCAGATGTAACCGAGATACTGTGTAAAGCCAATGTAGCCGGAAGCAATCTCTAGTGGGCCACTCAGGATAAACTGCCAGATAAAAAGGAACCCCATTAAGCGACCGAACGTTTCACGCCCGTATCCTTCGCGCAGGTAAACATAAGTGCCACCTGAACCAGGCATGGCAGCGCCAAGTTCACTCCAAATCATTCCATCTGAAATGGTGATGATCAGTGCCACAAGCCATCCGAGCATCGCCTGTGGTCCACCCAAAGTCGACAACAGCAATGGGATGGTGATGAACGGCCCGATGCCGATCATGTTCGTCATGTTGAGCGCAGTGGACTCTAGCAGCCCGAAGCGCCGCAACAGGTGCGGTCGTGCTTCGTGTCCGTGAGTATCTTCTGGCTCAGTTTTCATTCTTATGATACTAAGCGACCCGAGGATAAGGCGGGCACCACATCCACCTACACACTCATCCTATTCTTTGCGGGAATATCGAACGCCTCTGCCACGCAACGACGAGTTGTTCCGTGGCTTAACGGTGTCCATCCACGTCGCGTAATTACTTCCCGATCCTCCCACAAGTTTTGGATCATCTTTGCTGAAACCAGGTTCACGGTTTGGATCGGCTAGTCCACCGAGAGGAACGTCGTGGCCGCCGTTGAAGAAAGTGTTATCGGCATGTTGAAATCCGACAGTCGTCACGCCCTTGCCCGTTATCTGGTAAAGCATCGTTTCGTCGACAACTCCGGAGAGAATGAAGATATTGTTCTTCAGAGTCAGATTATCTGTGAGCGTCAAACGTACCGACCGACCGCAACCTTTCGCTGGGCTGTCAACCTCATTCCCGGGGCGGATGAGCAACACACCGCGCTCGCCTATGCCCACGAAGGTGTTATTAACAACGACTGCGTTCTTCGCCGACCAGATTGAAATAGGTTCGAGAGGGCGTTCGCCCGGTCGTGTCGAAACGACGAGGTTATCCCGCGCTGTCATGTCGTAAGACTCGTAAAAAGCGAAGGAGCATGGATCGCCATAGCGTCCATCAATAAAAAGATTCGGATCGGTTGAGCCACCAGAGAATGCGGCGCCTGAATTGTCTAGGAAAATGTTGGCTTCAATAAGGACACGTTTGCCGCCGCCTTTCGACACGACGCCGCGGTGACTGTTGTGTATGAGGTTCCTGCGTACGATTATGTCTTCGCTGCAAGGCAGATCAATGGCTGGCTTACGCTGATAATTTTTGCCGTCGAAAAGATCATTGTCTTCGATTGTGATGTGGTGGGATTGGTTGAACTTAATAAGATAAAGGCGGTCGTCGTCCTGCAGCGGATCATACGAAGGCGTACAGCCGCCCGGCGGACATTCGTAATGAACTTTGCAATTTCGCACAGTAATGTAGCTGGTCCAAAGCCCGCGGTCGTACCAGGCCGCGGTGTAACGCCCGGGCGGATCATTCGTCTTCACATGATTGTAGGCGTCATCAGGCTCGTAGACGCTGTCGCCGTGAATGCCGTTACGCCGACGGTTTAGCTTCTGCCCGGCACTGTCGGTGTAGTAGGGATTTGGAAAGAGGTCGAACCCATCAATCACGATTCCGCTCGCCAAATGAAAACGAATGTGATCGAGAATAACTCCATGTTTGGTTTCAGCGCGGATCGTGAGGGGGTTCTTTGGATCGTAGCGGTAAATACCGACCGCGTCGGGACGCGCTGACTGCGCTGGGTGTGGTTCGCCATCTTCCAGCTGGTCTGCTAGCGTCAGGGCAAGATCCAGGGCGCCCCATTTCGCCTCCTGACCAGCTTTACGATAGTCACCGTTTTTGGCGACGATCGTATCGCCGCTGCTTACATGGCGCAGGGCCACCCGCCACGACTTGAACGGATGCCCGTAGCTACCGTTCGCGGTTGCATCATCACCATCAAGTAAATGCACATAGATGGTTTTGCCCGCACCATTTGCCGTGATGTGTAAGAGGACCAGGGCAAAGAACATCAATAAGGCGCGGGCACAATTGTTTCTCATGCTCACTTGCTTTCTGATCCAGCTTCAATCCAGCGCCCGCTAAGCATCACACGCTTCACACGCCGCATGTTGCTGATATTTTTCAGTGGGTCGCCATCCACGAGTACGAGGTCCGCTAATTTTCCTGTTTCAACACTTCCCAGACGCTCAGCGATACGAAAGTAGCGCGCATTTTCCATGGTACCCGCAACGATAGCCTCCATCGGCGTAAGACCTGAGTCGACGAGCAACTCAAGTTCGCGTTGATAGGCCCAGCCTCGTTTCGCATGCGGCACGTCCGAATGAGATCCGACAACGATCTTCGCGCCTGCGAGATGCACCAGCCGGACGAATGCTTCCATCTGCTTAAATGCGTGCACGTGCAGTTCGGTCGTAGCCTTGTCGCCTGGTTGTCGTTCGAAGACCGCAAGCGTCGGCGAGACAAACGTCCCGTGATCTACGATCAACTTAAAGAGCGCGCGTGCTTGCGGCGTATCGAGATTGATTGCATTCCAAACCTGGTAGCGTCCCTCCTTACGGGCGTTGTTATCAGCTAAGACAGCCTGCCGATACTTTTCCGCATCGCGCAGCGGCAGCAAGGCGGTGCCAAACGAGGTTGCGTGCTCTACCCCGTCAATCCCGGCGCGGATGGCGTCACCCGCATCCACGATCTCCAGGTGTCCCATGACCGGAATGCCACGCGCGTGCGCCGTTTCTATAGCAACTCTGATGAGCGCCAGCGGCAAACGGAAATAGACTTTGATTGCGGAAGCGCCATCGTCGGCAAAGCGGTTGACCGCAAGACGCGTCTCTTCCGCATCGCGCACGATGAACGAGTCAGTCGGATAAGCGGGCGGTGCTGAGTCAAGGTGCGGTCCGCAGAGAAACAGACGCGGCACCGGCGCTGAACCTTTTCGTGCAACATCGTAGGCCTCGATCCACTGGCCCGGATCGCGCACGGACGTAATGCCATGAGACAGATAAAGCGCCGGCAGAGGATCGTCGCCGTCAATGTGAAAATGCGCGTCGATCAGCCCAGGCAGAAGCGTAAGACCTTTGGCGTCGAAGATCTCGGCGCCCGTTGGAATACTTGTAGATGCTCGCTTGCCTACCGCCGTAATCTGTTCGCCACGAATGACGACAACAGCATCCGGAATTGCAGGTCCACCTCGTCCATCTATCAGTGTTGCTCCGACGATCGCAATGACGTGGTTTGCAGCCGGCCGCTCAACCTGGTTCACTTCACGAACGGAAGATTTTGATGCTAGCCTGGAAGCGTGGCCCGGTTGACGTTGCGCCGATACTCCAAAGGGCAGCAGCAAAGCAGAGAGCAGTGCGCTGATTAATAGTCGTGTTGATTCTTTCATGGCAAGCCTTTCACGTTGCTTGTGTGATAAGTCCACTTTGTTTCTTGACGAAGATTTTCCAGTGAACACTCCTGTCCGCTCAGAATGTTCTGGGTTAGCGTTAATCTCATTGGATCTAGTTGCCGGTTGCCAGCCGCGCTGTTGCGCCGTCGCTCCTTACAGTTGATTCATAATCAGACTATTCTGAAGAGAGGATACGGATGCGCAACCGTCCATCCTTCTGGCCTTTGAAGGGCAGATGCATGACACCTGATTCGTTTGCTGAACCGATATAATTTATACCGGGGACGCCATTGAAGAGTCCGCCACGCCAGTTAGCGCGTCCGCCCGTCATTTGTAGCTCGTACTTCGCGTGTGGCCTCAGCCCTGTGATCAACAATGTACTTGTTTCGACATCGGGGATCGTCACTTCGGCTTCCGTCACCATGCCGTCGATCGTAGCGAAGAGCACGATCGTACCGCCTTCGACCAGTGCGCCGACCAGATTTGATCCCTCTACTAACTCGACCCGAGGCGCGCGCGGATCTCCTTTGTCTCCGATCTCGAGCACGTGAAGAAAGAAGTCTTCCTTCGCCGGTTGCGACGGTGAAACTTCCACGCGCCAAGCGGCCGGCACAACCGCACGAGTGTTTGAAGGCATGAGCTTTTCGAAGTCTTCACCCCAAAACAATTTCCACATCTTGCGCAAGTAAGGGTCAGTGGTAAGCGGTCCACCAGCGGGTGGATCCTGAGCCCAGTTTTTTCCCGACCCCCAGTCACCGCCAAACTCATCGCCCGGAGTCCAGAACTCCCATCCCGCGCCGCCTCGCTTTACGACTTCCCGCTCGCGCGGCAGGAGGGAGTGAACGCGAAGTCGCCCCTGACCGTCTTGATATGTGAATGTTGAGGCGTTCGTATAACCGGTCCCCCCGTGGCCAACATCGCGTCCATTTTGACCTGCCTCAACAATCGGCTCTCCCACACCATGAAGTAACCAGACTTTCTTGTAGTTGGGGTCTCGGGTGCGAACGCGGTCGAAGACGACCATCAGGTTATTGTCAGGCGTGTAAGCAACTTCACGGGTGAAGCGTTCCATCTTCGAGGGCTGATAGGCATGCGTGGCGTTGCCGCGCGCGTAGTGATAAACGCCGGGCAGGAAGTCTGTAACTTCCATGCGCCCTGTGTCCCACAAATCGCGCGTGCGCTCGAAGTCTTCGCGACTGCGGACCGTGTTCCAGTAACGCGACGAGTCCATCCGCTGCCCACCGTCGTTGGCCGCGGCCACGAGGTTCTCAGCCCAGAAAAACTTTTCACCTTGTTTGTAAACCAGCATTGAGTTGTGTGCGATCGTACGGCGGTAGTAGTTCAGATAATGCGGGCTTTCCGTGTCTGTATAGTCGGCCCCGCTCTCGGTGGCGAGATAGCCTCGGTGATAGATGACAAAATGATTTTGATCGAGGTGATCGTGCTTAGCGAGATACGGACCAGAGTTGAATTCAATCCAGGTCGACTCGGGGCCAAAACCATCACGCATGATGAGGTGCCCAATGCCGCGAAAGAAGTGCTGGCGCGAAATTTCAGCTTCGGTGCTGGCAGCGGGATTGCGCGGAGTTACATTTGGATCGTCCCAGAGAAACTGCGTAATCGGAACTCGCCACTTCTTCTGTGCCGGCCAGCCACTTTCTCGCAGCATCCATGCAGCGTAGGGGTCTTTGAAACGATTAACTGCGTAGCCAAGGCAAATGTTGTCCTCCCATTCCAGGTAAGGAAACTCGTTGTCGTCGTCGCGCGCGGTCGTGCCATCGGGTAACACTTTGTAGAGATAGGTGTCCGTGTAGTGTTGAAAAACAGTGTAGCGCCGTGCCGGGTCGCTGTTCACAGTCGTGCGCAACAACTCAGCCATCATCGCGAGGGGCGCGTAAGTGATCCGCTGGTAATCCATCGACTCGTGGTAGCCGCCGTCGGGAGTGATGAAGTCCGTCAGATCCAGGATGTGATCTAACACGTCCCTTGCATGCTTTCTCAGCGGAGCGGCGCGCGACTCGACAGAAGGGTGGCCTTCAATCGCTGTGAGCGCGAACACTGCGAGAGTCAAGTAACGAACAGGGTAGTTGTGGTACATCGCCAGTTGCACATCTTTTAGCGACTGGTCTGCCATCATCTGTTCGGCGGCCTTTAAGAGTTGAGCTGCGATGCGGTCTTTAAGTTGGTCGTCAAAACCCGGATAGTTATAGAGCCAATCGAAAGCGAGTGACCACTTGACATATTCCGGGTAAGTGCGCGAGCCGACCAAGTCCGGCGGGTGCATGGCTCTCATCTCCTGAACCGCACGCTTCGCGAAACTTTCGTCGCCATTCAGGAGGTACGTCAGCGCCCAACCGGCGATGTCGTCTGAGGGGCGCGCACCGGTGGCATATCTGGCGCGCAAGGTGGTGAGGCCTGTGAGCGGATCACGCTCGCCAATCAACATTCGGGGCCTAATAACCCTGGAACCAGATTGTGCCAGAGTGTCATGCGAGTTGGTCGCACTCATGATCACAAGACAGAATGCGATGATCACGCCTGCTAATATTTTCTGCCGACTGAACATTGATAACCTTTCGCGCTAACGCTTGTCACTGCACCGTAGCTGTTGCTCCTCGCGCCCCGGCAAGGTACTTAAGCCACTCTTTCGCCATTAACCGATGATAGGGTTCTGTCATGTGAATGCCATCGAGGCACACGAAGCTGGCCCTGTCTGGCGCCGACGATAAAATGCTGCCGACCTCGATCACTTCTATGCCCGCATCTCCAGCCGCCTTGACTGCGCGTTCCACGGTTCCCGGCTTGCTATCAGCAGGGTCGTGAACCTCGTCAAACATGTAAGTCTCTATACCAGCGGCGCGAAATCCTTCGCCCATTTGTTTGAGTGCATCGTAGTCCTCATCCGTGCGCGTCATAACGACGAGCATGACTTTGTCAGGCTTCCAATCGAGCACGTCCTGATAGAAGCGCTTCTGGGCGCGCGAGGCGGTCAAGCCACCGCCGGCAAACTGTTTGAATTCTACTTTTGGATTTTCGCGCCGGAAGACATCAATCACGATTGGCACAAAACTCGACGGCGAAGACCAATGCAGTCCCATCGTAAACGAGTGCCCGATGACGGCAATCTTCTGAGCCGGCATTGCCCGCAGTTTCGGCACCAGCCGTTTCACGTCCGGCTCCCGCAGCAACTCCGCCGCAAGTACGCGCTCATCGCGAATGTGCAAATTTTTTTCTCCCCAGTTCCAGATCTTTCGCCCGGCTATCTGCCACTCAGCGGCGGTTGTCCCCACAGGCGACTCGCAAGCTTGCCCCTCGAGCTTCCGGCCGACGGCAAGCAGGTCGGCATCGCTGCCGGGCAAATTAAATTGCCCGACATACACGGGCAAGCCTAACCCGATGTAGAAAGCGTATTCCTCTTGCAGGCGATCGCCGTCGCGCTCAACCTCGAGCACAGTCTGATAGAGGCTTGCCACGGCGCGAATCTTCACTCCGCTGGCCTTCGTGTTTCGGCGCAAGTAGTCAGTGAAGATATTAACCGGCGCGTTGGACGGTACTGTGAGTCCGGAGGAAAGTATCGGCTCAAGATCCTGTGCCGGATCGAAGGCTGATTTCGCTCCATTTGCCCACGCCCTCACTGCGTTTAAATCGGACTTCAGCAGTTTGGCTTGATGTTCTGAAAGACTCTCGAGTTCTTTATCTGAAAGCTTCCCCTGCGAGTAGCACGCGGGATCGCCCTTCCTTGATGTTTTTGCAAGCAGCACTTGGTAAGCGTGCACGGCAATTACATTGGCCTCGACGAGTTGGGCCAACCGACCAGCGCTTCCCTGCTCAGCCCGCGCTTTGCGTTGAGGAACGTTCTGGCCGAAAACCACAGCTGGGATAACCATGCCCATCAACAGCCGGATGATTCTTCTTTTCATATATGCCTCTTGATGAGCAAGTGACTCCCCGCTAGAAAACCGAACGTGCTAAAACGTACTCGCGCCTACCTTGAGCCGGCACAGTTATTCATTGCTCGCAGCGGCCGGGGCTAGAGCGCCAATAAAAGGTCTGCGATTCTTCTTGCCATAGAGATCGTGCGATGGAAGTTGGGTAGCATCCCCACGTCGCGCGAGTAGTTTCGAAGCTGCTGTAGGACGAAAATCTGGACGATTCGGATTCAGCCGCCACCAGTTACCCTCGATAGTCACCCAAGGCTCTTCTCCATAGCGCACGAATTCTCCCGCCGCTCTTTCGCGTGTCACCCTGCTCGTTGTATCGGCTCCTTCAGGTAAGGCCAAAGCGAGCCGCTTGAGAACGTCAGGCATCTCCGTGTAGCTCAGTGTGTTGATAACGTTGAAGCGAGCGTCGAGCCGAAAGATGCTGGTGTTGAAGATCTCGATTGACGATGGCTGGTCGTTGATGAAGATGTTGTTGCGCATCACCGTGCCCCAGCTTCCGTTGCGGGATTGCATGGCAGCGCGTCCCTTGTTATTCATCAGCACAGTGTTATTGCGAATAAGATTTGAGTGACAACCCCACAGCGGCAAATCCTCTGGCCCATGTACCTGATCGGGCGACTGCGGTCCAGGTTCGACATAACGCTCGTCATAAGGGTTCGCATCGTCCCACTGCGCGATGCCATGGTTGAAGTTTCCGTAAAGCAGATTATTTTGGATCAGGGAATCCTGCAGACCGGCGAGGTTGAGCGAGCCGCCGCCCGCCTTGCCGTTCGCGTTGATGATATTGTCCTCGATAATGAAATTGATTCCTCGGCCATCCGGGAAATTATTCTCGCCAAATTTCTCGGTAGCCAATTTGACGAGACCAACCGCCCATTCCCGCGTGGGCTCCTCTTTGCGATAGTTTCGTAGTGCCGGATTTTTCAAAAGCTCGTGGAAGGAACTCACGGAGTCGATATTGCACTGCAGACCGCTAGCGTTGCTGCCAAAGAATATATTTCGGCGGATGACATAGTTGTCCGAGCCGTCGGAAGCGTAGGCGGAGTGCTCCTGCGCGGACAGCGCGAAGAGGTTGTCTTCGATAAGCACCGTGTGCGTGTCTGTAGAATGCAGTCCCCACTTACGGTGGTTGTGTGAGAAGTTGCCGACGATGACGATGTGATGGGTTTGCTTGCCGCTGCGCCCGAAATCGCCGTCGAGCATAATTCCGGCCCTCGGACCAACGAGTTCACGTCCGGGACCCGTACGACCGGCGATGTTGAAGCCTTCGACGATCACGTGATGCGCTGCTTGTAATAGCACCATCCAATCAGGGTCGCGTTCAGAGCCGCGATCAATGACAACATCGCCAGGCTTGCCCATTGCCTTGAAGTGGACATAGCGACCATCCGCAGCGTCGCTCTTATCGCCGACAACAAAACCCGCGTAGGTCCCCGGCATCACTGCTACCAGATCACCACCTCGAGATGCGTCGGCCGCTTCCTGTAGTTTCTTAAAGACCGCGTTGACAGAATAGGATCGTTCTGGTTGAGCGCCATTACTGACCGCGTTGAGATCTGGCGCCGATACGCGAATCGATTTGGGAGGTTGTTCGGACTGATCGATCACAAGTACCCGCGCGTATCTCTTCTGAATGCGGAACGTCTTGTTCACCCACTCGTCAGAGTTGCGTGTCTTGTAAAAAACCGGTGACGCTGGGGGCGTGGCAATTGCAACCGAGAACGAAACGATTACTAACAGGACAAGGCAAAAGTTATTTCGTAGTTTTCCCAAGTTTCTCCTCGGATAATTTGCGGACGAATACCGCTGATTTATCAAATGGCGAGCTCATCTCAACATTTCACCGGGTTTGTGATTACAACTTCCAACATCTGCACACCGGGACGATCCAACATCATCGTCGTATGCCTATCAGGCCTGCAGGTTCCAATGTGAGAGCAAATGACCGTAGAGCCGAACGCCCATTTCGACCTGCTCCACCTTTATGAATTCATCACAGGTGTGCGCTTGAGCGATATCGCCGGGTCCGCACACCACAGTTTGAATCCCGGCGCGTGCGAGTTTGCTGCCGTCGGTGCCATAGTGCGCGCCTTCAAGTGCGCTCTCAGTTCCCATTTCCGCCCGCTGCGCCGCGCCGACCGCTTGCACGACCGCTGCATCGCGTGGAGTATCCAGCGCCGGATCGAGCAGATAGGGCTCGTCCGTTATGAATTCGATCCCATTACCGATGCGGTCGCGCACAAAGGTCGCACAATCGAGCACAGCCTTACGTGCGTCTTCGCCCGGCAGTAGACGGCGTTCGATCTCAAACTCGCAAAGATCTGGAACAATGTTCACTGCCTGCCCTCCGACAACACGCCCGACGTTTATGGTGCCAGGCCCAAGCAACGGATGCGGCTCAAGCGCCGCTAACTCTTCGGCGTAGGCTTCGAGAGCGAGTGCCACGCGTGCGCCGTCGTAGATGGCGCTGCGCCCCCGGTCAGGAGTAGCGCCGTGGGCGCTAACGCCGGTGACTTTAACTCGCCAACGCGCGACACCCTTGTGAGCAATGACCCTGGCGAGTTTCGTCGGCTCGCCAATAACACATGCCGTGACGGGCCAATCCTTCTCGATCAACTTCCACGAACCGGAGAAAGAAAACTCTTCATCCGCCATTGCCGCGAAGACAACCGGCGACGGGCGGTCGGGCTTGTTTGCATAGGCAATGAAAGCAATGAGCATTGCCGCAATTGACCCTTTAGCGTCACACGAACCGCGACCGAAGACCCGACCGCTGCTTAACACCGGGTCGAAAGGATCAATTGCCATGTTCGCAACCGGCACCGTGTCCATGTGAGAGTTGAGCATCAAGCCATCACGCGCATTGCGGCGACTATTGCTGCTCGCATGGACGATGGCGATAACGTTCTCGCGTCCCTCAGCAACTAACTGCCGTTCGCAATCTATCTCGGCGCAACGCAGGACGCTTTCTATGTAGTCTGCCATTGCGCGCTCGACTGGTTCGCCCGTGTTCAGCCGCATAGGGTTGACACTCGGGATGGCAATCAGGTCGCGCAAGAGTTGTACGGCTTCGGTCATTTGATCCAACACGACAAAACACTTCCCGTTAGCGCCCGCCCGTGCGGCCTCCAACGCCCGCGTTTCTACCGCCCTTTAACTCCGCGAGTTGCGCGAGAGCGAGTTCGTTTTGCGGATCTATCTTCAACGCGCGTTCCAGTGCCACACGCGCCTCATCCCTGCGGCCGAGCGCTTTCAACGCGGCGCCGGCGAGCACGAATCGAATTGCACCCGCGGGCGGCCACGGTTCCGATTCGAGCATCCGCTGCTCGTCATTAAGCCGAGCCAGTCGTTCATAGAGTGCGCGCGCCTGTGCGTGGCGACCGGTATGTTCGAGGGCAACAGCTTTAAAGAAATAGTGTTCGGACCAAGGCTCTTCCGGTTGCGTGGGAGGATTGAGTTCCTCGGAGGCAGCGCGTTGCCACCAACGTTCTGCCTCGACGCGTTGACCCGCCGCGTCGTACTCGCGGGCCGCAGCGACGTATTCCCGCGCCTGTGACTCCATAGCCGGGCGTCCGACGCCGAAGTTGCGTGGAAATTCAGTCGCCGCAGCAAACTCCGCTGCCGATTTCTGATGATCACCTGATTGCCGATATTTCCGCGCTAAGCCCAAATGGGCCTTGCGGTAGAGTGCCAATGCGGCGTCCTCACCTTCCCCGGAAGTGAAGGTGGTTTTGCCGAGTAACGCTGCAGCATCGGCGAACCTGCCGGCATCTACGTATGCCGCGGCGAGTGATTGAACCAAAGCCGATTGCGCCCGAACCGCTGCAGGTGCTCCCTCCAACAACTTCACGCGGCGGTCAGTGGCCCCCATTTCCGAAAGCAGTTTGTCGAACTCGATGTAGAGATGAAAATCATCAGGCGCGCTGGCGATGGCCCGCTCATACTGCCGTGCCGCCTCTGGTTTATTCTGTGCGCCCAGCCAGAGTGCGCGGGCCAGATTACGTTGGGCGATTATATTTGCAGGATCGAGCCTCACGGCGTCGCGCCAGGCAGTCAATCCTTCTTGATCGCGGTTCTTGGAAGCGAGCACATTGCCGAGATAGTAGGCCGCGCGGCCGTCGTTCGCGTTCGACGCGACAGCAGCGCGCAAGACGTCAATCTCCTCAACCCGGTGCGGGAAGACGAAAGCCGGATCGCCCTTCGCGCCCATCGCGTACTGCATCCGCGCGCGCTCACGGTCGCCGTCTTGCTCGTACAGATAGCCGAGCGTGTAATAGAGCATCGGATGGATACGTTTTGTCTCTGCGTTTGTCGTCCCTTCCCGCGCTCTCTTAATCGCCTCTTCAAGAATCTGCCTTGCTTCATGCCGTTGCCCAACTCCGGCATAATCAAATGTGACTTCGAGTACCGAATCAGGCTCACGTGAGAGTAGGTGCCAGAGTTGGGCCCATGCAGCCTTGGCCTTTGCGTCGTGCCCGGCCGCCTTACTGATTTCGTACTGCTCATGCAGTGCCAGATAATCAATCGGCAACTCCTGCACAACCGCATCGATGCGCGCCTGCGCTGCGTCGAGTTTTCCATCCAAACGCTCAGCAAGTGCCAGGATAGTACGCGCCTTAAGATCGCGTGGGTCGAGCATCACAGCCTGTGAAAGATCTTCAATCGCCTCTGCTGTGTGACCTGCTGCGAGGGCTATCTCCCCCAACACATAGCGGGAGACCGATTCGCGGTGACCTGAACGCACGGCCCAAATCAAATGGTCCTCGGCCTCAGCCGTTTGTCCCTGGGCGCGTCTAACGAGCGCCAGGTAATAGTGTGCGTCACCCGCGTCTTTGTTCCGCCGGAGCGCTTGTTCAAGATGATTCGCGGCTTTCTCATACTCGCCGCTGCGGTAGTACGAAAGGCCCAATGCAACATGTGCCGGTGCAAAACCGGGATCGCGCTTGAGCGCCTCTGTGTAGGCTTCGCGGGCCTCTCGCTCTTTGCTCTTCTTATCGAACGCCAGGCCCTCGACATAACTTTGTTCCGCGCTCACCGGATTCTTTGGATCGGGAATGGGGCGCGTCGCGGGTTTGAAATCGGGGTTGGCATCGACGGGCGTGTCGGTGCTGTACCGAATTAGATTCCGTCCGTCTTTACTCTTAAAACTCACACTCAAGGGCTGACTAATCGCCTTGGCTGGCAGTTCGACTGTGGCTGTGAAAGTTTTTGCCGGATCAAGATCGACATGATCATTGCGCAGGCTGGTGCCATCGCTCTCTACCGTGAACTCAACGTCGTTGAAACGTGCGTTAGCATTAGCAGTGACGACGGCGCGATTGCCTTGCACATTCACGCGCAAAGCGGCGTCGCGTGTCGCTTCGTCCCAACCCCCACCAAGGTGATTCACTCCAAACCAGTACTCAAAGAAATGCTCGACGCGGTGGGGCGCAATGAATTGATGCTCCATCTGCGTCTCGAAGCGACCGCCCTGAAACTCAACGTACTGACCGCCGCCATCGGTTAACTTATCAACCCAGACGTCACCATTCTCATCCGTCCCCCAGGTCCAGGTTTTCTTGCCTGGCAGCTCGCGATGATCGGCGACATGGACGATGCCCCAATCGGCCTGCTCGTAGTAGACACCGAAGAAATCACGTTTCGAGTCGCGCGCGAAGAGCGAAAGGAAATTCGAGACCTGGCTAAACTTGCTGACGTCAACCCCCTTCTCTTTAGGAAAGGAGAAGACAGGCCAGAACGCATGCGGATAAGCCTCGCGCATCGGATAAATGAAACGCATATCCGCGGTGGCGGGCGCACCCGCAGTTGACCAATACCAGTAACGACCAGGAAGAGGTCGGCGATTGTTGAGGGTGACTTCCGTTTCGACAACTCTTCTACCCGGACGAAGACGAATGATGACTTCCCATTGCATTCCCTGTACGCGTTCGGTATCGCCGATCGCAACGGTCGCGCTGCCGTCTGGCTCCATTCGGGTGACATAATCGATTGGAGCGACAGTTGTCAGCGTGTGGCCGTCTGGAAAATTCCATTCGATACCACCGGAGACCCAGGCGCCACGCAATGCCACCATCGCGTACTTCATGACGGGGTTTGAGTAGAGCACGTCGCGATTGAGTGTCTTGTCAAAAATTTGGTAGACGTGGCCGCCTAACTCCGGCAAGACGGTGACGCGAAGGTATTCGTTTTCCAAATACACCGCGTTGTAGCTCTTCTCTGTCCGCTTGTTCGTTAACGCGTCGAGAAACGGATATGGATAAACGGGCCGCCACTTACGTCGCTCCCAATCGAGCAGTGCCGGATAAGGGTTGGGAGGACCTAATTCATAGGTTGGGATCACCAGCGGCGCTTCCCAAACGCGAGGTGCGTCCGTCGATGTTTGTGCTTCTGCCGAGATGCCGCTTAACAGGGTGACTGCCAGAAGCACGATGCAAGCAAGACTTAGCCGAAACTGTGTGCTGTTTAAGATAGCGTTCATTAGAAATACCTCTGGTGATCTGTCAGTACCACCTGCGGTAGCGGGTGGGTGGTAGTCGCACCCAGGGCCCAACTGCTACCCGCGGACGGTTCTGACAATCAACTCAAGCCACGAACTTTTCAACCGCAGTGGAATATTTTTCTACCTTCTCCCGCGAGACACTGAAGCCTGTACCAGATCCAGCTGGGAGCGTGATGAATCCGTGCGGGTCAATCTCAATTGGCGGCTCGATCACGTCGTCAACGTACCAACGCGCCGACGCTTCGATGTCCGTTGGGTACGTGAACCCGGCGTTTGCGGCCAGATGAAGCCCCTGTGCGGAGGCCACACCCAGTTCCGGCATCGTACCTACCCAACACTCCAGGCCGGCGGTGCGAGCTTGTTCGAGCATCAAACGCGCCTCGCTCAGTCCTCCGACTCTTTGGATCTTGATGTTGACGATGCGAGCTGCGCGCTTCTCAATTAAAGAAGCCAGTGAATCCAGCGATTCGGCTGACTCGTCGGCGCATAAGGGCGTGCGCAAAGCTCGCTGCAACTGAGCGGCTTCTTCGTGGGCATCACGGGCGAGCGGCTGCTCGATCATCATCAATCCAAAATTATCCAACTCGCGAAACATTGCCTGGTCCGCAATCGTGTATGAGGCGTTGGCATCAACCATCAATGGAATCTGCGGGAAGCGTTCCCGCACCGCTGCCACTGGCTCAATGTCCCAGCCTGGCTGGATCTTGATCTTCACGCGTTGATAGCCCTGGGCCGCATAGCGCTCGACGCGCTCAAGCAGTTCGCCAACCTGATCGTAGATGCCAATCGCGACGCCGGATGGAATGGGGCGCGCACACGCGCCGAGGAGTTCGCAAAGCGGAAGGCCCACAGTCTGCGAATAAGCGTCCCACACCCCACTCTCCAGACCTGCTTTTGCGAAAGCCTCGCCTGGAAATTCGCGCAGCAGCTCGTAAAAACGCGTCGCGTCAACCTCCCCGGCATCGAGGAGTCTGGGGATCAACTGCTTGCTGAGTGCTCCCCAGGCACTCTCCGGCGTGTCGTCTGAGTAGAACGAGCCTGACATCGGCGACGCCTCTCCCCAACCAACAACGCCGTCGGCGGTAGTGATTTCAATAAGGATCGCGTCCTTCTCGGCGATTACGCCATTGCTGATGCGAAACGGCTCAATAAGCGGTAAGCACACGCGATGCAGCGCTACGCTCTTAGCGCTGATAAGTTGACGGGTAATGATGGAAGTCGTTGTCAAATGATTCCTATAGACAAGGCCTGAATTGAATCCGCCTGGACAGTTCGAAATAACTCTGCTCAGGTCATCGTCGCAAGCATTGCGCGCGTGACTAAATTTCGCGGCGGCTCGCCTTTCGAAAAGCGCACAACTTCTTCGACAGCAATCCCGCCGATGGCGCGGCGCATTTCGATACCTCCCGCGGCAATATGGGGCGTAAGCAGCACGTTCGGGAGTCGGCGTAGTTCATGATCTGACGGGAGTGGTTCTAACGGGTCGGTGACATCGAGTGCTGCCGTTATTCTGCCAGTGCGCAACTCAACTACGAGTGCGGCCATATCAACGAGTCCGCCACGCGCAACGTTGATCAAATAAGCGCCGTCCGGCAGCAGCGCCAATCGCCTCGCGTCAAAAAGGTTTCGCGTCTCCGGCGTCAACCCTGCTGCCAGGATGACGACTGAGCATGAACGAACGAGTTCATCCAGCGCCACTAATCTTGCTTCATGCCCCGAAACGATCTCTGTAGAGCAGTAGGGATCTGTGACCAGGAGTTCGGCACCCAGTGGTTTAACTACCCTGGCGAAAGCCCTGCCGATGCGACCGAAACCGACAATTCCAACCTTGCGCCCTCGTACAGTTTCACCTTCACTGACGTCCTCGTTCGTCCTGATTACTCCAGCCCGCATTTCGCCCGCGTACTCAGGAACTTTGCGGACCAGGGTTAACATGAGCGCCAACGCCATTTCAGCAACGCCGGCGGCCATCGGGTCGGCCGCGTTGGTTATCGTGATGCAATCAAAAAGCTCCTCGGCCGCTCGTGATTTCACTTCACCGCCGCAATGGGCTATGAGCCTTACGCGCGGCGTCGCGCCGAACATATCTGCGCGCAGGAAAGGCGAATGCCACGTTGTCATGAGCACGTCAGCTTGTGCGATCTGTTCTCGCAACAGTGCGGAGTCTTCACGTTCTGAATAACGCGACCAGTCTGCAACTTCACTGAGACGAGCGCGCAGAGGTTCCGGAAAGAAGTGGGCGAACAATACGTCACTGGCGAGTACCAGCACTTGGGGTCGTGTCGCACTGCTGTTCATTCCAGGAGCTTTGCCCATCGCGTCTCACATGTTCGCTGATCTGTTCCGAGTTTCGAGTTCCGAGTTTCAAGTACAAAGCACCAAGCTCAAAAACTAAAGCCCAAAGACCAAAGCCGTTCTTTTCATAGGGTCGAACTCATGGCCCTTATAAAGTCTGGCAGCGCAACTTCTGGTTCTTCAATCTCCGGGTGCCAATATTTTTCCCACTCAAAACTGATGTAACCGTCGTAGTTCAGCTTTTGCAGAGCACCTACCGTTGCAGCGAAAGAAACCTGGCCGCGTCCAGCCAGCACCGGCAGCCAATGCTCAGATCCTTCAACCGCACGCGCGTCGCGCAGGTGAACGTGCGCGAGATAGGGGCTTACTGCGCGAGCCGCTTCCTCAATTGAATCTCCGGCGGCCAGTGAGTTGGCCACGTCCCATATGAGCGCAACATTCGCATGTTCTGCGAGTCTCACGATCTCTGCAGCGCCTTCACCTCGCGCGAAGTCGCCATGCGTCTCCAAACCGACCCGCACTTCAGCAGGCGCACGCTCAGCAACTTCACGCAGGCAAGCAGCGATGTTGTTGCGCGTTTCCACGCGTGTCGCACCGGCCTGCACTTTGTCAGGAAAGACGCGTATGAGCGGCGCGCCGAGCGCGGCGGCAAGCTCGGAATGCCTGACCGCCACCTCGACCTGTTTGAGCCGCTCATCCGCATCCGGCGAATCGAACGTGCACGAACTATCAACACAACAGACGGAGATATGCAGGTCAACGAGCCATTGATGAGTGGTCGCCAGCGCCTCAGGCTTGAACTCACGCCGCTCAAGGAGATCAAGATCACCTCCCACAGCGCGCAGCTCTATACCGTCATAGCCTAAACTTCGCGCTGCTTCAGCAATCTGTCCAAGCTCCCAGTTTGGACAACCAAGCGTTGAAAAAGCCAATCTCATTTCCGACTTACCTTCCCTGTGACTCACCAACCCGCCCGTTGCTTACGGCGTGTACTCATATGCTCCGATATCGATTGCTCCAAAGACGGGCCTCGGACTTGCCGTCCCAACTGCGAGTGCCGTGTGAAACGGTGGAAGGTAAGCGGGAGGGAACAATGGGCTGATGAACGGATGCCCCGCAGGGCTCGCTGGAGCCGTATCACCGGCGTTGACGAGCGGGCTGGTCGCAATCGGGCGCACGTCGTAGGTGCTGATGTTCGTGAACCCGGGATCGGTACCCAGGATTGTGCCGGTCCAGGCGGTTGGAATCAGCGCTGAGCCGGTTGGGATCCAGTTGTTTGATCCTGTGCTCACCCTCCCTGCGACCCAGCGAACGCGGGTCTCAAGGACGACCTTGTCAATGGGGGCACCGCCCACACGGAAGAAGACATTGTTATGCATTTCCAAACTTTCGATACCTTCAAAGATTTCAACGCCTGGACTGGTTTGACCCTGCCGCAGAATGAAGGTGTTGTTCACGAAACGGTAACGACCATCGGTGTGGCCGGTACCATCGCCCCCTACTCGCGCCATGCGTGAACCTTGAGTGGCGCTATGCTGGAAAACGTTGCCGACTACGTCAGAGTCTTCGCGAGCAGTGGTCTGCGAAACATTCTTATTGCCATGCGGGTCAGGACCAATGAGCTCGATCTCGCCGTAGAAGCCTCCGGAAACCCAGTTGTAATAAATCTCGTTGCGCTCAGCGCGACTCTTGATGTTGTTGCCACCGTTTTGATCGTGCAGGTAGCAATACTGCATGCGAAAAACTGAACCCGGATGCGCGAATTCGTCGGTCGCCATGTACACCGGATGCTGGCTTGTGCCATTGCCGCAGTGATAGACCTCGACGTATTCCATTGTGAGCGAACCGGAGTCGGTGTCGGCGCCAAGTATTCCGTGGGCGGGACAATCGTGGACGACAGTATCACGGAGCGTGATGTCGTCCGCGTGATGGTAAATGCCGCGGAAGCTTCCGCCGGTGACGTCAAAGCCCTGAAAGACGTAGTGATCCGAAAGCCGAAATTCTACGGTGTTGGTACCACCCGAAATGATGGGGCGGAGTCCATTGACGCGAATGCCTTGAATCGTGATCTTGTTTACGGAAGTGCCGGGTCTTGTGAAGATAAGGTCGCCCGGATAAGTAGCGTTGCCGTCAACCTCGACAAGATCTCCCGGCGAAAGCAGTGGTGCGACGTCTTGTAGTTTCTTATACGTTCTGCTCGGCCCGACCTGGTACGTGATCGAATAAGCAGTGCTCCAGCAGCAAGCCCCGAGGAACAATGCGATGATGAGGTGTTTCATGGTTTTCTCCTTTTCGTTTTGCGAGGACCAAACCCTGTTTATTAAGCGGCGCGCTTCGACCCCAGAGAGTCGACCCGCAGCCGCCACTATTTCCATTGTTTCGCAAGAGCCTGCGCCAGTTTGTACCGCGCGCTCTCGTATTCATTCCCTGTCTCGGCGAAACCGATTTTCCCGCCGGCGTCCGAAAAGACCCGGGGCACGACCGATTGCAGCACTTCGTTGATCAGGGGATAGAGTTTGAATTGCCGCGCCAGCATCAGGTATTGATGGTCTTGTAGTCCACGCCTGAGGTTCGCAAGTTGCACAGTCGACACGGGCCCGGCGATTCCACGATCCTCTTCAGGGTGAAGTTTTTCTTCGCCGGGATACATGAGGACGCCATCACCGTTGATGTAACCCTGATCGTCGACAGGCTTATTCGGCTGCCCGCGATTGTCGAACGTGATTGGATTCGCCCAAACATTCTGGCGGCGTTCGCCAACCTTTTGCCGGTTGTGTTGCCAGTGGACCCCGTGCCAGAAAAAGTAGTTGTCGACTCCGTGCTTGAAGCAGGCCCAGATAGTCGCGCGCGCATCGGTCGCCGGAGCGTCAATCACGATGGCGCCGGCCGCCGGCCGCCCACCGTTGTAGATCCAGTACCTGCGACCGTGTGCGCGTTCCTCGTTCGCACGCTGAATGTCGTAGCCCAGTGGTCCGGTGTCCCAGATGTCTATTGAACCGTCAAGCTCCTTCACATAACGCTTGGTCACGAATGTCGGTAAGGTTTTTCCCGGCCCCGGATTGGAATGAACGTTCTCGGCGAGTTGACGGATGTATTTGTATTGCGAGGGCCCGGGTTCATCAGGCAAGTAGAGGAAAGTAATCGCTGCGGGAAAGCTTTGCGTCAGGAATGTCATCCAGCTGTCTGCTTGTCGCCATGAGCTCGCGCGATCGTCGAAATCTTTGCCGGGTCCATAAAAGGTCCGCGGGATGATTCGATTGCCCACGCCTTCGCCGGGTCCTTCATAACCGCGGGCTCTCGTAAAATCCGTACCGTTAAAACGTCCGCTCGCAGCTTTGACCTTACTTATGTCGTACTCATGGACGAGTTCGATCCGCTGACGATGCGCAAACCGGTGGTACTCGGCATCGAGGTCGCGTCCTTGATACATTCTGGGTTGTAGACTCTCGTAGTAGACCATTGCCTGCATGCTGTTCTGATCGGGCAAGGT
This sequence comes from Blastocatellia bacterium, assembly GCA_013697915.1. Taxonomy (GTDB): domain Bacteria; phylum Acidobacteriota; class Blastocatellia; order Pyrinomonadales; family Pyrinomonadaceae; genus PSRF01. The sequence continues at coordinate 25,012 of JACCVY010000220.1, forward strand.
GAAATCGAACAACTCCAGCTCAATTGGTACAGTCTGCTTCACTCCGTCGGCGTTCACCGTTACATTTCCCCGGTAGATCCCGGCCGGCAGATTTCGATTCGTATACACCTCGATCCATACAGACTGGTTCTGTCCGCTCTCGACCCGAAGCGGGACACCGCCGCGTCCCGAACGTGCGTTTTCGGGAACCAGCTGCACAGGCTTCCACCCGGTGGGATCTTTGGGAGCGGCCGGAGACCCCGGCATATAGATCCATTCGGCGTGCGAAGGAGTCGCTACGTTCATGTAGTTGACAGAAAATATTTCAATCGGCCTGCCGACATAATTCGTCGGGTCAAGTGCAGGTGGGACGTACTTGATTCTTGCGCTGCCACCTTGCTGGTCGAGCGCCGGCAGTGCGACGGTGAGATGATTGATGCCATCCTGTCCCGCCTCGACGATTAACTGGAAGGCAATGATTTCGTTGCGCGCACCGAAGATTTTTATCTTGTGCCCGTCCCAGGCGGAGTTCGTGCTCTTGTTCGGGTTATTGAGATCGTCGCGCTCAACTTTTTCGCCGTCATTGACCGCCCAGACGTGGCGGACCGATGCTGATGCCGTAACCGCAAACAGCAAGTAGGTAAAAACCAACAGTGCCGCAAAACTTCGCCTCTTAACTCTTAACATCGGAAACCATCTCCTGGTCAGCCTTACCTCGGCCCGAGTTTTTGTTTTCTATACACTCATCCGTTTCCTCGTTCTGCCTTCTGCTTACTGCTTACTGCCTACTGCTTGTTGTGACCTTCGGTTTATCCCTCAATTGCTGATCCGGGCTCACCTGCGACTGCCTCGGGCGGTACTGTTGCGGCTCCTGCCGGCCCTCGACCGGCAACCACGAATGCGAGTCCGACGAGCGTTGTAACCAGCGCGTAGATTCCCACGATAATTCGATTGCGACCCCCTGAACTCGCCAGTACGATTAAAAAGCACGCCAGACCCATCCCCGTTGTTACTTTGCCGACGAGCGCCAATTGGCCGCGGCCCGACATGCTCGCCACTCCCAATTCCGTCGCTGTATTTATTGGTGTCTCCAATTTTTCGAAGAACGCGTCGACGCGCTTTCCAAACTCCCCGCTCGGTTTTATGAGAAAGACCGGGATGAAGAAAGCGATTGTGGTCGTGATCGCAGGAATGCCGATTAGGTAAGTCTCGTTCAGTTGCATGCCGAGATGACTGTTCAGATAGAAGTTGACGACCAGTGACGTGATCGCGCCGACCACATAGGCGCAGACGGCAGACCACCAGGGCCCACCCTTGACCAAAAAGCCGTAAAGAAGCGGCAGACCAAGCGGAATCAAAAACATCGATTCGAGTATGAAAAGCAAAGTGAAGATACCGGTTGCGCCTTGCGCAAATAAAAGCGCAACGCAGATCATTACCAGCCCGACGCCGAGCGAGGTGATCCGGCTGGCGGTCAGCATGTGCCGATCCGAAGCGTCGCGGCGCAGATAGCCTTGATATATATCCTTGGCGAAAATGCCGGTAATGATGTGGTTATGAGCCGAGAGTGACGCCATCGAAGAAGCCAGCATTGCGGCCAGTAAGACACCGATCATGCCCGGAGGTAGAACGCGCAAACCCATTGCGATGTAGGCCGCCTCCGACGGCTTTCTCAAACCGTTTGCCGCGGTGCCGAGTTCAGGTAACGCCACCCGCGCGATGAGAGGCGGCAAATAAAAGATCACACTGCCGATCGTGAAGAGGATCATACAAAGGACGGCGATCCTCTTTGCCGACTGCTCCGTATCTGCACAGAAGTACCGCTGAGCGTTGCCGAAGTTGTTGTAGCCGGTTGTCTGCGAGACTGTATAGACAATAAGGAACAACCAACCGTATTCTCCGGCAAGCGGGTTGAAGTAACCTACCGGGGCGTGCGCGACAAAGCTGCTTAAGCCGCCCACGTTCGCGAGCGATAGCACCATCAGCATGCAGGCAATCGGGAAAAGAAACATGAACTGAAACATGTCTGTGAAACAGACGGCCCAATAGCCGCCTAACACCGTGTAAGCGAGCACGACTAGTCCACAGATGACTATCAGATATTCAACGGGAACGCCGAGAGCAATAGACATGAAGCTCGAGAGAGCGAATAGCCGAACCGATCCGAACATCAACTGGCTCGGCCCCGTCAGCGAGGAAAATGTTTTATGCGTACCATCTCCAAAACGGCTACGGATGTACTCAACGACCGTAGTAACGCGAGAGCGCCGCCAGCGCTCGGCGAAGATAATGTAGCCGAAGAGAAATGCAGGCACAGCCAGCGCCATCAAGAAGACGCCGATCACGCCTTGCCGGTAAGCGAAACCTGCCCCACCCGTAAAAGTCCAGACGGAGAAACCTGACATGAACGAAGCCATGCCCGCCACCCACCACTCAACGCGGTTCCCGCCTTTGAGAAAATCCGCGCCCACGCGCATAAAGCGCATGAAATAGCCCCCGATTCCCGCCATCATGAGGAGATAACAAACCAGCACGACATAATCTATGGCGTGGACTGAAGAGCGCATGCTGTTCTCCTTCTCACAAGGGACCGGGGTTCGAGCAGAATTCTTAACTGTTCACACGTTTTGACTCGGGTGAACTTGGCGCCTTCCAAGCGGGAGTATTTTGGGCGCGCTTCACACCGAGTGTTCTCAAGGCGGTGCCGCCGGCTTCAGCCTGTCAAAAGTTCCGCGGAATCGCCGTCAATGAAAAGGTGCGCGTCCGCATGTCGGCGCATTATGGACGCCGGACAGGTGGTCCCGATTGCTCCCTCGACAGCACTCTTGATCGCGTGCCGTTTTGCCGGGCCGGGCGCGATTGCAAATAGTTTGGGGCACGCCATCAGCGTCGGTATGGTCAGTGAGAGCGCGTCGCCTGGTACTTCGTCGAGCGTAGCAAACGCGCCGTCGTTTACCTGTTGTCTGCGACACACTTCGTCCAGTTCGACCACTTTTACAGCCTCCGGATCTTCGAAGTTGCAGAAAGGAGGATCGATGAATGCGAGATGCCCATTCTCGCCAATGCCGAGCACAGCGAAGTCTGGAGGATTCGCCGCGAGTAGCTGGGCGTAACGGTGTGCCTCTGAAGCTCCATCATCAGCCTCGCCGCGCAGGCCGTGGAATTCACCCAGCGGCACCTTGTCAACCAGGCGATCAATCAGGAACCGACGGAATGATTGTGGCGCATGTTTGTCCATACCGAGGTACTCATCCAGGTGAAACGCAACAACGCGAGACCAGTCAATGCCGGGCGCTTCCACAAGTGCGGTCAAAAACTCATTCTGCGACGGCGCGGAGGCGAAAATGACAACAGCGCGCCCACGTTTTTCGATCAGCCGCCTGATCTCCGACGCAATAACAACAGCGGCGGCGTTCCCCATCTTCAGCCGCGAGTCATAGACGTACACGTTAAGCTTGTCAGCACGAAAGTTTTTAACGGGCCTTTCCTGCATAGTGGCTGTTGATTCCATATTCCTCCTCAAAAAACGCTGTTGACTCTTCACGGCAGCTTGATCGGCGACTTTTTCATCCCCAAACCCAGTCATCCAACTTCAGGTCCTGCAATAGCAAAGACCCAGGGAAAAGCGACGCTATTCCTCGCTCCGTAACACATGCGAATCAAGTCGCGCTGTTTTACGAACCCACGATCCGCTAACACTCTTGCGCCGATTTCGAAAGCTGAATTCACGTCAATGTAAATCTGTTGACCGGTCAGTTGCCCGAGAACCCGATCAAGTAGTGGACCGGCTTGCTCAGCATTGGTTGTGACAAGTGGGCCGACGTAATCCGCGTTGGTCCCTCGGCGCGCCAGCGCGTAACCGTTCAACCGGCCATCCGCCGCCCTGGCGAGCACTGGTGCGACACAAGCGTTATCGATCAGTATCTCAATCAGCGGCGCACGATCAGCGCCGAAGGCGCGACGGTCGAGTGCGATCAGTTCACGACGAGTCTCAATATCCAACTCCGCTCCAGTTTCTATCGTGTTGGAGCAGCCGACTGGGGTAGCACCCGCGATTCCGACCCATCGTTCAATGAGCGACTCAACTTCGAAGCCAAGACTTTCATAAACGGGCTGACCCTCGGGAGTAGCGTCCAGCTTCACCGTTATAACCTTTCCACTTAGGTAGTCGAGGGCCGTCTTAATTAACCGCGTCGCGATTCCGCATCGGCGATATTCCGGGTTAACGAGCACCATCCCAATCCACGCCAATTCTCGATCGTACGTCGTGGTCGTTGTCGTGCCCACCAAGCTCCCGTCTAACAAGGCACCGAAGCAGCCGCGTGGTTCAAGCCGGAGCAGACAACGCCAGTCAGTCTCCGTCTGATTCCAGCGCGCAAACTCTTTGAGTTGCATCGCCGCTGGGATGTCCGAGTCGACTAGCAAACGGATTTCAATCCGCCCAGTTTCCTGCATGGACTTAACCCAGGGTTGACTCGTGCTCGGCCCACACGTGGTTTGCCGGTTCGAGGCAGAATTCGGCCATCTCCTTGACGTTCCATTCAGGTGGCCAATCGAACATACGGCGCAGATGCAACAGCCACGCGAGCAGCCCTTCTTCCGGATGAAAGTAAAGTTCAAGCAGAGCGCGCGCAGTTTTGCCGCCCGTCTGCATCGTGTATTCACTGCTCGGCAGTTGAAAATATGTATGTATCTGAAAGGTGCTGGCGCCTCGCAGGAGATACTCAGCGGCTGTTCGTCCCGAAGCGATATTTCCAGTCCCGCTAATCGGCAGCCGGCAAACGGGCACACTGCCCAGATGTTCGAGTAAACGCATGCGGGACAACACCGAAAGGTTGCGCGCACTTAAATCCGGTCCGCCATAAGCAATGCCACGCACGCCGTCGAACTGACGGTTTGAATCGAACAGACGATTGCCATAGACCAGGAAATCCGGCGCGTCTTCGCTGTCACAGCTCTCGTTGATCGCGCGCAACATTTCCAGTTGAAAATCGTCTCCAAAGACGGCGTTGAAGACCTTCAATCCTACCTTGATACGGAAAGGTTGGGCGCCGTGGCGAATCAAGCCGGTGACACGAGTTAACCACCGGATAATGATTTGTGTCTGAGCGGCGCGATCCGATCCGGCAAGTGTCGGGCTGAAATCCTTCTCGATGGGCATGACACGATCCGGGCAGTAACGTTGCCAAACTTCCAGCAATCGACGGGTGGTGTGCTCATACTCAGCAGACTTCCACTCGCCTTCCCCTGATCGCGGCAGATGGTATTTACACGAAGGAACGACAGGCATTCCGACACCTTGTCCGGCCGCCAGCGCTTCGTTAAAGAATCCAAGATACTTTTCAAACGTGTCGTACCATCCGCGCCCTTTCCATGACACCGTCCAACCCTCGTCGCCGTCTGCACCCCTAATGCGCTCGACGATCATTCGGGTCTCTTCAATCGCCCACTCGCTCATCGATTGGGCGCCTCCCGCATCTTCAGCGATGATCGTCTTGAGCACGACGAAGCCAAGACCGTCGTCGCCATCTCGGCGTACCTGCGAGATGTTCAGCGAGAGTTGGCCCGAAGCCTTCCCGAAAGGATTTTTCACCCGCAGCCCACCGTACTCACTGCTCAAATCAATCGCGTACCGCTCTTGCACATACTCTTCGAGCGAACGCGGAAGACCGGTGCGAAAACGTTCATAATCCCGAGCCAGCGCAGAGCGCAACGACGGGTCGATCTCCGGTTGTCTTAGAGTGTGTGATAACAATGTCGCCTAAGCACCTTGATCAATTAACGTGCGCTTCGGTTGTAAGCGCAGCGAGTATCCGGCCTATTTTATCGAACTCGTTAGCAGGAAGGTCGGGTCCCCAAGGATCGTAAGCAGCAGACCGAGGAATTACTCCCAGGTGGACGAGCGCCGATAGTATTCGGTTGATGTAGCCCTCCATCGGACTAATGAAGAGCGTTTCAGCAAGCATGTCGACAGCGTCAGAGAGCTCGAGAAAACGATCCGTGTTCCCATCGAGATGCGCGCGGATCAACTCCGCCTGAAGATCGCAGCAGACCGCACCCAGGCCTACTAATGCTGCACGCGCGCCTCGCTGCAAACTGTAGCCGAGGAAACGATCCTCACCTGTGATCAAAAGCTTGTCTGGATGACGCGCTTGCAATTGCCGCGAGATATCCTGATAGGTCATTACGCTATCCAGCGTTGCTATCTTGATGCCTGCGACCTGTGGAAGTGCAAGCAAGTCGTCAAGTACTGTCGAGCTGTAACTGATCCCACCTGCAGCCTCATAAAGATAAAAAAGGATGATCGGCAATCCGACCTGTGACACGCGGAGGTGATGCTTGATGATCAACTCGTCGCAAAACTGATGCTCGCGTAACCACGTCGGTGGATAGACGAGCAAAGCATCCGCTCCGATCTCCGCGGCGGTTTCGGCCATGCTGACTGTCAGCGTCGTGGCTTGTTCCGAATTAAGATCGGCTGTCTTTGCGCCCACGCCGGCAATCACGGTTTTCTCCGGCAAAGCACTGCGCCAATCGCGCAAGACGTGGCGCGCTGTTTCAGCGTCGAGCATCAGTCCTCGCCCCGTGTGGGCCCAAACTGCGACGCCGGCAATGGACTGCGCAGACATATAACGCAAGTAGGACTCGTGCGCTCCCGCATGAAATCTTCCATTGCTGTCGAATGGAACAGGTACCGCTGGGATAAGCCCACCCGCAAGATGCGCTTGCAGTTCGCCTGGAGTGCTGGACATTGCTGATCGATTCATGAAAACCAGAGAGCCCTAAGATCGTATTAACCGCTCGAAACTCGTCTCGCTATCAACTGCCAAGCCTCAGCCCATGTTTGGGACCGAAAGGAGATTATTCTGAATGAGCGTGAGCGCTCCTTTGAGGCTTGGCCTCACCTCAAAAGTCGACCGCCTGATAGCTACACCGTGCGAGCGCGGCGCGAGCAAACTACGTTTCGTTTCTTCAACGATGATTGGCTCGATCAAGCCCCACACTTTGGTGATCTCACCGCCAATGACGACCACCTCCGGATCCAATCCGTTAATCAGTCCTGTGATTCCTATGCCCAAATACCGCGCTGTTTCGCGCACGGCTCCGGTCGCCGCAGGATCGCCGGCGTCAACCATCTCCATGAGCTTTCGCATTGTCGGAACGCGCTTCCCACCAGCACCACGCATACTCAAATATCGCTTGATAGTTGCTTTATCAGAAGCGTAAAGGTCCCAACAGCCACGCTGTCCGCAGCGGCACTCTGGGCCGTTTAGATCAATTGGAATGTGGCCGAACTGGCCGGCAGTATTATTGCCGCCGCGATAGAGGCCGCCGTCAATGACCACACCGCATGCCAATCCAGTGCTGACGCTGACGTAGAGCAGATCACGAACGTGAGCATACTGTGCCTTGCCGTGCCAGATTTCAGCGAGGGCGGAACAGCGCGCGGAATTATCAATAATGACCGGGAGGCCCGTTGCTTTTTCTAACAACTGAACTACCGGAACGTCGCGCCAGGGCAAAACAACCGAGAGAAGGAATTTTCCGCTACGATTATCAACCAGACCAGGAAGGCTGACGCCAACTCCTGGAAACTCGATGAAGGTGTCATGCTTTGAGCGCAGCTTTCTGATCTCCTTCCCGATCTTATTGAGGAAAACGCCCGGGTCGGAACCAGTCTCAAAACTTACCCGCGCAACCAGACGGTTATTGAAGTCGCTGAGCGCGAGGATGGTCTCATCAGCACGAATATCCACTCCAAACAAACCGAACCGTCTGGCATTGAGCCGCAACGGGGTGGGCGGCTTGCCGCCGATGGGAGTTGTTCTTCCCAAACCCTCTTCGACGATGCACGAGTCCTTGAGCAGCTCACTGGTAATAGTGGAAATGGTTGCCTTATTAAGACCGCTAATCTTGGCGATATCGGCGCGCGAGATCGGCTGGCGGTCAGACAGGATATTAAGCAGGATGCGACGGTTTACGAGCCGAAGCATGTCGTGTCCCGCGGCTTTTACGTCGGCCAGGTTTGGCTTTCGCGTGAAACTATGACGCGAAGGGGTGGCCATGATTGTCGCCCAATTCTACCGTCTCATTTTCTCCGCAAGAATGATGCGGAGATGTGGGGGCTGAAGGACGAAAGGCAAAGGAAAAAAGCCGTTAGAGAATTTTTCCCTTTGCCATATGTTTTCCGGCGCTGCCTAGAAGGTGAAGCGCAGCCGCAGGCGAATGGTCCTGCGATTGTCAATGCCTTCATCCCTATAGCTTTGTATGAGCCGCCCAAAATTTGGATTGGGATCCACACGCGTAATGGGCAGGATTCTCCCCTGCGCATCTACATCGAGGAAGAACGTGCCGATGTGAGTGAATTCGAAAGCCGCATCGGGATCGATAGGCGCTCGCAAGGGGTGGTTGAAGACGTTGTTGAAATCAGCACCTACTTCAAGCCTCGCTGTTTCGGTAATGCGGAATTTCTTACGGATGCCCAGATTTGCGCCCCAGGTACTTGGTCCAGTCAGGGCGTTGCGTCTGATGACATTCGGGTTATCCAGCAAGTCAGCTCCCACGGTGGGTACTGCGAAAGCTCCGGGATTGAAGAAGGCACCACCTGCCCCACCATAAGGACTAACGCTCCCATTCGACAGCGGCCGATACGATAGGTAATTTCCAAACCCGCCTACCGCGTCGAGAGAGTCGCTGGCAATGTTGCCGGGGAAAATAGGATCGCAGTTGCCGCAGTCATAGAACGGCGTGAAGCCCGTGCCGCTCTTGGCGAACATGTTCCACGAGAGCTCCCAGCCACCCAGCGCACCTTCAACGATCGAAGATGAATGCTTCCCAAACTTGCGTCCTTTTCCAAACGGTAGCTCAATGGCGCCGTAGGAGACGAAGCGGTGTCGCGACACGAACGCGTCAGTGGCGAAGTCGTTCTCAGGATGAAACTGGTTGTAGGCAGTTCCACCGAGGCTCGAATTGGCAGTGTCGAACCCGCTGCCTTTCTGATCCAGAAGCGTGTAGCTGGCATTAAAGGTGAAACCGCCCGCGAACCGCCGGTTAAGTTCGATTTGCATTGCATGCGAACGACCGGAGCCGAAATTGCCGTAACTTAGGAGGAAGGTGCCGAGTTCGGGAAACGGCAGACGCGCTATATCAGCATCCGACGCTACACAATTAAAATCGTCTGGCACACACGGATTCCCATCTTCATCTCGCGTACCGTAAGGCACATTGCTGGGCGGAAGAAGGTTGAGGTCGATGCCCCCAATCAATCCGTGCAGACGACTGCCGAGATAGGAAACACGAATACCTGTCTTCCAGCCGAGTTCGTGCTCGAAGGTAACGTTGTATTGCTGAATTCTTGGTTGCTGCAGGTCGAAAGGGATCAAGTTAGCAGAAGGCACTGTGCTGGCAGCGTCGAGGGAACCTCCACTGATCGGAACTTGCCCCGCCGGAGTCAGGCCACCCGGCCAACCGCCTAACGAGAGGCCAGCGCGAGTCCGTGTTCGCCGTCCCTGATTAAAGGGTGTAGAGCCGAAGGCATCACGGATGCCCTGAGCGGCGGACGTTGGGAAAAAGATGCCGTAACCGCCGCGCAATACACTCGAATCGCTCAAGCGCCAGGCCAAGCCGATGCGCGGCGCGAAGTTGTTCTTGTCTGCGTTGATGAGTCCGCGGGAGACTCCGGCTTCATCGGCGGTAACCACACCGTAGGCCACCATGGCCGGGTCGATAAGTGGAATGACGGCGGCCGACGGCACTACAAAACGGCCATGCCTGTGATTTGTAGGATTGATGAAATTCGGGTCGAAGTTTACAAGCAGATTGTTCTTTTCGATGAAAGGTGTGATCAATTCGTAACGTAGACCGAGGTTGAGTGTGACGCGTGGAGTAACTTTCCAATCGTCCATCACGAAGAATCCATGTTCCCAGTTGGAAGCGTCCAACGGACCTCGTAGCTTTTGAACATACCGCGCGGCATTAGCTGGAAGCCCGAGCAGGAAACGAGCAAAGGGATCCATATTGCTTCCGGTGTATTCAATACGCCCGCGCGGATTGCCTCGGTTTGCCGTAAATCCATCGGTGGCGCGATTGCGAACCGTGTCGGCGCCGAACTTAAAGGCATGCCCGCCCTTTATCCAGGTTAGCGTATCTCCAAAGGTCATAAGTTCCTGGTCAAGCCTGCGGTCAACACTTCTGCCACCATTGGTAAGAGTTGCCAGATTCGTAATTCTTAGCTCCGGCTGGCCAAACGTGTCGAGGGCCGCTGGGCCAACGACCGCTCCATATGCAGTGATTTCACCTGCGCTGAAGCCGATGGAAGTAAGGATCTCACGGAGCGTGTGCGGTGCATGTCGATAGAGCTTCTGCCTATTGAAACCGCCGCGTAATTCATTAACGACCGACTGTGAAAATATACGCGTGTAGGTGAGCGAGAGGGTATGATTAGTCTGTTGGTTCTCCCTCAAGCCAAAGGCGGGATATGCCCCGCCGGCTACCGCCCCGGCTGGACCAGAGCTATCCTGAAAATTATAAACCGCATAGAACTTATCATTCGCTGAGAAATCATGATCCACTCTGGCCGTAACCAAATCGCGCACCGTGCGTTGGTTAACATTTTGAGCAAAGCTCGACAGCCGCCCAAGCGAATCGACCGGGGCACTGAGACTCGACTTCGGGTAGTAGAGGTTGACGAACCGAGCGGTGGTGGGGTTGAGCAGTCGCGAGGGAATGGTAATAAAACGAACTCCCAAACCACCAACTGTGTTACTGGCAATCTCTGCCGGCGTGAGTATCACACCCGCAGGCACCAGCGGCTTGGTCGAGTTTGACAGGTCGCTGAAGTCGCCGTTTAGAAGCCGCTGACCCGGCAATCGCCGGCTGGAGGAAAATCTTATCGGAGTAAGACTCCAGCGCCGCTCATACGAACCAAGGAAAAAGGTTTTCTTGCTGCCCGGAACGGGCCCGCTTATCGATCCTCCATCCTCATTTAAGTTGTAATAAGGTTTGGGGAAGTCAGGATTCGCTGGATTAGGCGTGAAGGCATTGAGATCGTTCTTATCTCCGATGCTCCATGCGGCCAGAGCGGAGTTTTTATTGTTGGCGAATAGTGACCCGTGGTACTTGCTTTCGCCTCGCTTGGTAACCACTCGTATGTTGGCAATGCCAGCGTATTCCGCTGAGAAATTGTTCGATAAAACCGTTAGTTCCTCGATAGCTTCGAGCGACGGCTGGCTCGAAGTCGCCTCACCGAAGATGCCTCCGTTTGAGCGCTGGCCATCAAGTGAGAATGAAGCACCGTAACTCTGCGCTCCGATAAACTTGAACCCTTCTCCTCCAGACGACGTTGTGATGTTCGGATTCAGATATAGGAACTGATAAATGTCGCGGCTGTCCCGCGGTAGCGCCAGGAGTTGTCGCGTGGTCAAATTGCCGATAATCGTAGGCGACTCGGACTGAATGAGTCCCGCCTCCTGAGTCACAGTGACGGTTGCATCTTGGGCGCCTATTTCAAGTCTGGCATCTGCCCGCACTACGTCACTACCGCTCACTGCCACGTTTACAACAGTAGTTTTGAAATTCGCAGCGACGATGGTGACCGAATAATTTCCGGGCTGGAGAGTTGTCGCTTCATACTCACCGTTATCGTTGGTCGTCAGATCTCGAGCACTCTCGGTGCCGAGGTCGGTGACTTTGACTGATGCTCCGGCGACCGAAGCTCCGTTGGGATCTGTCACCCTTCCTCGGATAGTTCCCGAGTTAGTACCCTGCGCATGGCCCGCAGCGGCTAGGCAGAAAAAACAGGCGACTGCGAGCAAGCTCATGATTATTCTTCGCGCGATTCTCATATAGACTCCTTAAGTGAGAAATTGATTCGTCGAGCTAAAACAGGCCTTGGGGGAGCTTGGAGTGACAATTATCTACAACCGGGACAACCGCAGACCCGCAGGAAGCGGCTTTCAGGATTATTAGTCCGACGTTAGTTAGCGATTCAAACGAACCCTGGGGTGTTAACCCTCTGCATCCGGCTGGAGTAGGGTTAGTTTGCGTTTTGTACTAACTTTCGACTACCCAAACTCGTCATTCGAATTCTTGGTTGAAGTGCGTTTAAAATCGAGACTGAACTGGGCTCTAGTGGCTTAACGTGCGGCTTATAGCACCGACTTACAACCAAATGCAAGAACTTTTTTCGTCTTTCCGCAACGATTCGAAGCAGCATTTAAGAGCGGCCATGCATTTTAAGATGCTCTCCTTACCTCCTGGGAATGACCGGTAGAATCAGTGCCGACCTGTTCTTGCCGTCGTGATAGATAGTCTGACGGGCAGTTAAGAAGCGAGATGAACCGAGCATTCGCTCACCAGTGTTTGGGTTGCGATTGAACCTGGGGAAGTTACTGCTCGAGATATAAAGCCGCACCTGATGCCCGGATTTGAATACGTTGCCTGTTGCCCAAAGATCAATGGTGTATTTGTATACTTTGCCGGGCACTAACTCGTCCGCCTGTTTCGTGGTATCTCGATAGCGGGCGCGCACGATCCCGTCGGTCAAAAAACGCGCATAGCCGTTAGCATCAACGTCTGCCAACAGCGCGGTGAAGTCCGTATCAATTACAGAGGTCGCCGCGTAAAGTTCCACTGTAATAAACCCCGTCACTTCAAGGTCCTCTGCCAAACGCGGAGTGGAAAAGACAAGCACGTCTGAGCGCGACTCATTCGGCCGCTGATCGAAAGGTCCCGGCGGAAGCGTACTCCCGCAGCACAGGCGGCCACCTATGGTGGGCACCGGGTTCTTCGGATCGTAATCAAATTGATCCGGCCGCTCCGCGTCTGGTCCATCGACGCTTAAACTTCCGTCGCCCGTCGTTCCATTTGCGCCCCGGCTTGAGTGAAGGTAGTACTTAGTGTAGCGCGTGCGCGCCAAAGGAAATTCCTGTTCATCGCGCCAGACGTTGTCGCCCATGACGAAGAGGCGCACGGGCGACGTGCTCGCATACTCATTTTTTATCCCTTTGAGCGTGTAGTCGAACCATTTCAGAGCGGTGCCAGTCATATCCAGCACGGCATTTCTCCCGAATACGACATCGCCGATTTTCCCTTCGGGCGAGGTGGGCGCGTGGCCCCATGGTCCAATTAGCAAGCGCTGTCCTGAACGAGCTGCCGGTGTGGACGCTTCAGCGTGCAACCCGGTGTAATTCTTGATTGATCCTTTTAGAAAGAGATCGTGCCAACCTGCGGCATGCAGTCCCTTCACATTCATTTCAGCATAATGATCGGAGACACGCCACCTCTGCCAATACGAATCATTGCGTTCATGCTCTATCCAGTCATGGAAGTACGGAACAAGAGAGGTGGCCGGTGGCGGCTTTAGGACAGGATAACTTTCTACTGGCAACCGTTGCACCCACTCCTTTGGGAGCATGCTGTTATCTGCCTGACGACGTAGCGTATCCACCGCTAAGATAGAGGTCCATGAACTGCTGAACCATTGCATCAGAACACCGCTCTGGTACGTCCAGCCGTCGTAATAGTCAGAGCCTGTCACATAAGGAAAAATTGCCACGAGGTGCGGTGGTTGTGCCATAGCCGCGAGCATTTGTGTAGCGCCAACGTAAGAGCCGCCAAACATCCCAACTTTTCCGTTGGAATGTTCTAACTGAGCCGCCCATTCAACGGTGTCATAACCGTCCTGACTTTCATCGCGAAAAGGGTAAAACTCGCCGCCAGAAGCGTAACGACCGCGAGTGTCTTGCAAAACAACGACATAACCGTGAGCCGCCAACTCATTTGCAATTCCCGACTCGCCTGCGCGGTCGTAAGGAGTGCGCTCGAGCAACACTGGAAACTTGCCATCACTGTCGGGTCGGTAAACATCAGCAACGAGAAGTACGCCATCACGCATCTTCACGCGCACAGCCTTCTGAATGATGACCTTGTATTCTGTTCCAGACTGAGCTGACAGAACCGACGATGGCGCGCTTAAAACACCGGCGGTGCAGATAGAGATCATGAACACCGTTAGCGCTAGTTTACGAAGACAACGCGACGACAGATTCATGCGCAGTCCATATCGTGCGGTCCCAATCAAACACCACTTGCTGCAAACAAAGGTCATTTCCGAGCTTCCCTTTCGGCCTGCGCTTAAGTTTCTTATCGCGCTTGTATCGCACCGGATGAGATGTTGATTGTTCCCATGCTGTACCAGCCGTCCGCTTCACGCCCTTTAATGGCCAGCCGAATCGCCGGCTGACTCGTACGCGGATCCAGTAGCGCGAGTCGTAGTTGATAGGTTCCGGACTTGAGCGAATCCGATATGTAGACCGTCTGGTCAACCACGGCGTCTCCCGGTAACCACTTTCTCACGTCTGTAGACAGCGTCGTTGTTTGGCTGCTCTCACTGGACCGAAATTGCAGTGCGAGGATGTATTCCCGATAGGGTGGAGCCACGCCTGCATTGAGCCACCACATGTGAACCGGCATCATCTCTCCGGCCTTCGCGGATCGAGAATACTCGAACCGCCGGAGTACCAGGCGGTAACCCATCCGCCTCTGCAACTCGTCAAACTTATCTTTCCATTCAATAGGAATAGGAGACGATTTAACGTTCACCGAACTAACATGCCAGCGCAACGCCTGGTCAAGTATGTAATCAACGTCCCAGCCCTTCTCCTTCCAGAACCCAGGTACCCAGCACGTTTCCAGTGAGACCGGACTTCGTTGCCAAACATCCTGCACGCCCGTGCGCGCAATCTGTTGCGGATAAAAATCCAGCATGTGAGAAAAAGTCGGTCTGTCTTTCCACTGCCTACCCATGTCACCAAGACAGTCAAGCCGCCAGCCGGCTCCGCGTTGTGTGCCGTACGCAAGCGCATGCGGTTCATCGAAATTCATTAGCAACGGTGTGCGTTTGAAAGCATCAAAATAGATATCAATCAGCGCCTTCTGAACCTGGAACGCCGGCATATAATCGCTCCAGCCCTCGCCCCAATAGCCGACCGAAGAGATGTCAACGCTGTCGAGAAATGGATGGCCGTCATAACGAAGTCCAGCCGTCGAGACGAGCGCGTTCCAATGCTTCATGTAAAGGGGATCACTAAAGTCAGGTTGCCAGATCGCGCCATCTTTGTCGGTTGGCTTATTGGCTCTTCTCGCTCCCGAATTGCGGTACCATTCAGGCAGCGGGTGCTCCTCATCGTAGGGCATCAGGCGAATGGCAAGCATTTGATGATGACGCTGAGCTTCTACTAAGGCGGTATCGATGATCTCCCATCGAATTCGATCTTCTGTAGGCTGAAGCTCGTTCCAGAACCAGCGACAGTACGCGATGGACGTATCGGGAAAATCCGATCTAGCGGACGAATCCGATCGTTTTCCCGTCGGCCCTTCTTCCGACCAACGCAGGCCTTGATTCAACGGCTCACCGTTGAATCGCTGAAATGTTGTTATCCCCATGCCCGGATTGACCAGTACCTTGCTGGTCGGTTCGGGCCGGACAACGACCGTCTCACTCTGCGCCGATACGGAGACAATCAGCACACTTAGCAGAATCAACTGCAACGATAGTCTGCGAAACATAATATTTATTCCCAATCGCAAGAACAAACTCGATGGCTTTCATACAACTCTGCCTTTCAACGCTCGCGCACCCCAGCCCGCATGTTGCATGAAATAGATCAGTTGGCTTGAGAATTGAAAGGCCCAGTTAAAGGCGCGAGCTGGGTGGTTAACGTCGAGTGCGACAGCCAACGGAAAGAACCGTTTGAAACGCGCTAGATAAATCTCGCTCCGCTTTCGATCCTCGCTAAAAAAGATGCCCAGGGCGAAGGTATAAGCCATCTCCGCATTATGCATTTCCATATCAGGGCCGAGCTCGCCGCGTGGTGCTTTCGGATCAAGAGGCGCGAAACAGTTGATCACATAATAAGCCTTCGACCCATCTGGTACGATTCCCTGACGGTTCAGAAAGTCGCACCACTTGGCCACGATTTCCGGCACGCGCTTATCGCCGCTGAGTGTCCAATAGTGGAAGAGCGGATCCAGCAGCAACGCCATCATCCAGGCTGAAGTGGCGCCTTTGAAGGTCGCCTCATTAGGATCGTACAGCTCCCAATCCTGTCTTAAAGAACCATCAGGAGGGCGACCATCGGGCGGCTGCCGCTGGTGATTGTAATACGCCTCAACACATTCCCGCGCTTTTATCCAGTAGGCTCGATTGCCAGTCATTTCCCATCCATGCAGAATGCCAAGCAAACCGTAACCCTGGTGCCGCAGCGTCCAGAAGTTTCGACCCTGTTCGGGATCAACGCCGAGCGGTACGGGTTTGATCAGTTCGGGACGGTAAACGGGTTTTTGTTTCTTCATGCAATACTGGGCCATAAGTTTCCCGGTGACGAGCGCGCGTTCATCACCGGTCAACAAGTAATGAATGTGCATTGCTCGCGGATAAACATATTTGAGGTCGGGACCTTTCAATGTAAAGATGCCGGCATCGGGGCCCTCCGCTTTCGTATGTAGTCGCACGAAGTGGGCAGCGTGATACGCAGCATCGAGGAATTTCCTCTCTCCCGTGCGCACGTACATCTTGTAATAGACTGTCGTCCGATCAAAAAGCCACTCGGAATACACTTTGCTATCCAGATATGCAAGCGACCCCGCAAAGTTTTTCTCGACAAACTGATCGTAAGGCGAATACGCGCCAGAGGAGATGGTCGACGTCTGCGGACCCACGATCCACGAATCGCACAGCCATTGGGCCGGCAATCGCGCGCTCACCCGCGGCCCCTTCAGACCCTCTTCATCAATTAGGGTATGCGATACGCGGACAATGTCATTCGCATTTTTTCTGCGCGCCTGGTGAAAGACGATCTTAACTTTCTGGGTCGGCTGGCGCGCAAAGTCTGACTTGAATTGAACAAGCAGTGAACGAATGGCTCCGTCCCTTCCGCCGATGCGCCAGGGTTCAAGCGATCGGATAGCTGCAGTTACTTCCTGTCCGTTTTCCGCAATAACCCTCACTTGTCGCGGGTCCGTTAGAAAGCCGGGCGGAAGCGGAAGACCAAAACTGACAAGCTCATTTCCCAGATCTGCCGCGCGCCCTTCCAGGATTACCTCAACTTCTGTCGCTCCCCGGAACATGGATGATCGACGCGCAAGCGGAACCGCCCCCAGGAAGAGTAGGCCATTCTTAAGAAACGACCTGCGTGAATCACTCGTTGCGCACATGTTGTTCAGCTTTGATCTTTACTTGAAGGGGGACAGCGGTTAAAAGTTTTGGAATCGCTTTCCCTAAGGTTGTTAAGTCTTCAGACCCAATAAACGTGCGGCGTTTTCATAGTAGACCTTACGCAGAATGTTTTCCGGAAGACCGATTCCGTAGATCTGCCAACGACCCTGCGGCGGTTTAGGCGCCGGCGCATAGTCGAAGTACTCGTCTTCAGTTTCGAGAAACCGATAATAGATTTCGTACAGTTCGTTGCCGAAGATTTGCTGTGGTGTTTCATCTCCATGCGGCGTCGCATCTGTCGCAAAGACAATTCGATCCTGGTACTTGTCGAAAAACTTTCGCGCCATCCGCGGCTGTCGTCCCAGTTCTCCGATGCGGGCGGCAATATCAACAAACATATTCGGATAGCGATCCAGACATTCTGAAACGTAGGGCAGGTTCTCGGAGTCTGAGACGTGAAGCGCCACGAACTTCGTGCGCGGGTGGCGCGCCATCACTCGGTTCCGGGCTTCCTGTAATTCCGCATTGCTGGGGAAATCTTTTCCATGAAAGGACCAATCGGGATGGGCGCTTAGTTCCTCGTATCGCTCATTGAAGCGATCGATTGGCAGAAAGAACGCTTCGGGATCGGAGATATGAATCGCCACTGGCATGTCCAGAGCACCCGCTGCATCCCACATCTTATCGAAACGCCGGTCATCTATTTTGACCAATGGACCAGTCGTCACGTTTTCACGCAGGTAGAGACCCAACCTTTTCAGAACCTTCAATCCGCGGGCACCGATCTTCTTCGCGCTTTCAAGTTGATCCGCTTGAAACTGCGAATAATTGGGAATGATGATTTTTTCGTACCAGGGCTCAGTGAAAACAATGAACCGATCGGGATGGGGCGCTTGCCAGTAACGAATCGTTTCCTCGAGAAGAGGCCCATAGCCACCCGTTAGATTGATCATCATTCGCACGTTCTTGGCATCCATCACCTGAAGAATCTCTTCGGGCTTCGCGGCATGATGAACCACGTTCCTTTTTCCCTTGCGGTCAATCCAGGACAAGTGTGAGTGAAAATCTATATTTGGAAAGCGTGAGCGCGATACATGTGTTTCGGGAACGTGCAGCATGCTTCGCGGTTGATAGTCCTTCAATTGCAGCGGCCTTCCATTGACCTGAGAGTTGGCTGCTGCTTCCGACCCCGGGTTGGCCTTAGCGCCACTGCGGTTAAGAAGTTCGCTGCCCACCACGCCCAATCCTGCGGTCGCAACTGTTCGTAACCACTGTCTTCTGCTGCTCGCCTTCATGACTCCTCCTCTGTGCACGCCTGCAAGTGGACCAAAAGATGATTGCTAAGAAATAAGACCAGCCTCAATAGAACAAGTCGCATGTGCTATGCGACGGCCGGTTCAGAATTAGTTTGACAATCTTCCGGTCGTGTATTATTTGATAATCATCTTCGCTTTTACCGAAAAGAATTAGGTTAGGATTCGTTTTGGACACGATCGGCACTTGTTTGTAAGCAATCCCAACTAACCTTTCACACCTGATAAAGGCCCGATAAACATGACGGCGAAACCAGGCACGAAAAGCTTATCGATTTCTTCTCAGTCGCACTGCTCGTGTGTCAGTGCTTGAAGTGACGATTCCAAGCGGACTGGGCGCGTTATAGCATCAGAAACCAGCGGCCCGCAACGATTTTTACTCGCGAACATACCCAATATTAAGGAAGGCTCCTCCGGATTCTTGAGTCATCTTCTGAAAGAACATAACGAATGATTGTCTCGGAACTAAAACTTTCTTTGTCCGAAGCCCTTCTGGCCGCAGAGAAGGATTGGCAAAAAGTCCCGTTAAATGGCGGCGAGTATCGGCTTCTGGATTATCTCATTGAGTCGGGGGATTCTCCGCCGGAGCTAAATAAGCGGTCCCTTCTTTATCTCTTCAAACAGATATATGGCGATAAAGAAGAACTGCTCAGGGCCAAGCTGACCCGATTAAGCGATCTTTGTGATCTGTTTCTCAAACTCTACGGTGATGGCCCGGCTACCTTGCTGCGTGCTCCAGCTCGAATCAACGTTCTCGGTGAACACATCGATTACGTCTCCTATATTCCGACCGCATCTCTTAGCTTCGGCAGTAGGGAACGCGACATGTTGATGTTGTACCGCGTCAGCGAGATGAGACGTGTGCGCGGCGCTTCCACTTCGCAAGCCCACCCACCCTTCGCCTTCACCCGGGATGAGGGACCCTTGCTTACGGCAGCCGGCAGCTCGGAAGACAACTGGTTATCCTACTTGTATGAGAACACCGCCCCAGCGCCTCACTGGGACAATTACGTGAAAGGCGCCGTCTACTTTGCGCATATGAAGTTTGGCAAACAGACCCGGTTCGGGTTTGATTTCGCCGTTGATTCGAATATCCCACCCGGTGGTGGGGCGTCCTCTTCGTCAGCCCTGGTGGTGCTGGCAGGCGCGGCTTTACGCGAAGTCAATCATATTAAACACACGCCCGAAGAGTTGGCTCGCGACTCTGCCAAGGCCGAATGGTATGTCGGGACCAGAGGCGGCGCGATGGATCATATAACTATCTGTCTCGCACGCACCTCGCGGGCAGTGCGGATTAGTTACTGGAGGGACCAGACGCGACGCGTTTCCATGCCCGGCCAGTACTTCCAGTGGATAACCTTCTTCTCAAAGGCCGCCGACAAAGGGCGCGAAGTGATGATTGAGTATAACGAGCGCGCCGCTGTCTCACGCTTACTGATCCCCGCGGTGATCAATGGCTGGAAGACACAGCAGCCCGACCGCTATGGCGCCTGGTCTAAGGCCGTGGAGTCGTTTGCCGCGGGATCAGTGGCAGCACTGGAAGAAATAGAAGCTTTGATCATGGAACTGCCAGAAACCCTTGTCCTCAGTGCTATCGAACAGGACTATCCCAATACTTTTTCTGAATGTGAACGAGCTTTCCCGGCCCTGGTCAAGGAGCGGCGAGATTTGCCGCTGCAGGTGCGATCTCGGGCCCTCCATCATCTCGGAGAGGTACGTCGAGGTGTGTTCGCCACTAGTATTCTCGATTCGATCGAGCCTGGTTCAGACGCTCGCGAGCACATCTCCGCCATGCGCTTGCTCGGCGCAATTCTTAACGAATCACACCAAAGCCTGCGGGATCTCTATGACGTTAGTATTCCGGAAGTGGAGCGTTTAGTCGAAATCATTCGCTCAGATCCGAATGTTTACGGAGCGCACTTGATGGGCGGTGGCTTCGGTGGAAATGTGCTCGCGCTTACGAGTGAAGAACACGTGCCGGCGCTGACAGAACGAGTGCAAGCGGAATATTACGAACCGCATGGGCGGCATGGCATTCGAGAGGGATCGGTCATGATCTCAACTCCAGGTAACGGACTCGCACCCCTCAGCTTGAATAGTGTATGGCGTGAAGCAATCGAACAATTCAACTCGATGGGTCGCGATGCGGCCTCTTACCGCACGAACATGGTTGCCATGCTCGATACCTTACAACTCGACGCACCGCCGGCAGAGGTCTGGCCGATCATCGTGGCGGCAGGCAAAGGAACTCGCGCGAGGGCCACGGGACTGGAGGTGCCAAAGCCTCTGGCATTAGTAGCAGGCAAACCCGCCATCGTTCACGTACTAAACAATGTCCGCTCTGCATTAGGAAGAACGCGCCCACCCCTCGTCATCGTCTCACCGGAAACGGAAGCAGCCGTCCGCGAGGCGCTCGCAGGCGAAGAAGTAACATTCGTTTTGCAGCCGGCGGCGTTGGGAACGGGAGACGCCGTCTTCAGTGCACATGAACAGATGCGTAACTTTCAGGGGCTGGCGTTTGTTGTTTGGAGCACTCAGCCGGCGATTCGTTCAATTACGATGCAACGCACAGTGAGGTTAGCGACGCTCTTTGATGATTACGAGATGGTGCTGCCCACTACGCTCAAGAATCTTCCCTACGCCCCGCTGCAGCGCGATGAGGATGGACGCGTCCGATCGGCAAGCGAGACGCACCTGGAGGCAGCCGAGATCCCGGTCTTCGGTGAAACTAACATGGGCCTGTTCGTGCTAAAGAGCCAGACGATGTTCGAAATCCTGCTCAACCTGAGACTGCGCTACTGGAACGAGTCGCGCGAGCGTTACGAGTGTCCGGGTTATGAGTTGGGCTTCCCTAAGGAGCTAATCAATTCCCTGGGTCAACGAGAAACTGGCGTCTTTGCGTGTCCTATTGCGGACAGTCGTGAGGAACAAGGAATCAAGCAGCTTGAAGATGTCAGCCGTTGCGAGCAATTCATCTCCGAGTTGGAGCAGGAGCAATCCTAGCAGTTCAAAAGCAGCAGGAATTCCTTCCTGACACTGAAAATGTAACGCAAGCAGTTAGCTTGCGACGTTGCCTAACGAAGATCGCAAACTAACAGTTTGCGTTACGAAACGGGAGCGAACAAGCGGCGCTGCGGAAGACAACTATGGCAAAGATTAAAAAGATATCCGATGTCGAGCACCGACCAATTTCAAACTTGCGCTGGTGGATCGGTGGACTACTCTTCGCCTCGACAGTTATCAACTACATCGATCGCCAGACGCTCTCCGTGCTGGGCCCCTACCTAAAGATTGACTATCACTGGAACAACGAACAGTTCGCATTGATTGTTATTGCGTTTCGCGTGACATATTCCGTGGGACAAACGGTTTCTGGTCGTCTCATTGATCGCATCGGAACGCGCAAAGGTTTGACCATCACCGTCATCTGGTACTCATTGGCGGCGATGTTAACGTCGCTGGCCGTTGGAATACGCAGCTTCGCCTTTTTCCGTTTTTTGCTGGGCGCGGGCGAATCTGCCAACTGGCCGGCGGCGACGAAGGCCGTCTCTGAATGGTTTCCAAAACGCGAACGCGGTTGGGCCGTGGCTCTCTTTGACAGTGGCTCCTCTGTAGGCGGTGCGATAGCGCCACTACTCGTCATCGGGTTGTATAAATACTTTGGCAGTTGGCGTCCGGCCTTCGTCCTCACAGGCACGCTTGGGTTCTTGTGGCTAGGCGCCTGGCGACTGCTCTACCATCCGCCCGAAACCCATCCGCGCATCAGCGAGAGCGAGCGCGAGATGATCATGGCTGATCGCCTCGATCAGGAAACTACCGAGGCGCGCACGGGTCCGCGCCTCGCCTGGAAAGATTTGATTAAGCTGCCGCAGACGTGGGGAGTAATCGCCGCTCGCACGATGACTGACCCGATCTGGTTTTTCATCACCGACTGGTTCGCGATTTACCTTGTGACCAAAGGAATTAATCCCGAACAGGCACTGCTGGCCTTTTGGATTCCTTTCGTTGCTGCTGACCTTGGTAACTTTTTTGGCGGCGGCATCTCTAGCTGGCTGATCAAACGCGGTTGGCCGGTTTTGCGTGCGCGCAAGGCGGTGGTGGTGTTTGGCGGACTGGGTATGACGCTTCTTATTCCGACTGTTTTCACTTCAAACCTATTCGCGCTCGCCGGTCTGTTTGCTGTTTCGACTTTCGCCTACGCTTCCTTCTCAACAATGGCGCTCGTGCTGCCATCGGATCTATACAGGAGCGAGTCAGTGGCCACAGTGAGCGGAATGAGCGGCACGGGAGCAGGGGTAGGCACGATCATCTCGACCTATCTGATTGGCTACGTTTCGGACCACTACTCATTCGAGCCGATTTTGATCACGGCAAGCCTAATCCCCCTTGTGGGCATGGTCCTGGTTCTGTTTCTCGTCCGCGAAAAGCAGCCCTTGAAGGTTCAAAATACGACCTAGGAAAACGGGAAAACGTTCTTGGGTAAGTTTGATGCAACCAGTCCACAGATATTCCAATTCGTTCGGCACGTGCTCGGTTAGTTTATGAAGCCACTAAAGATCGGAATCACGGGCGTGCGCGGCATCGTCGGCCAAGCTTTTACGCCGGAGTTGGCCTGCGAGTTCGCGCAGGCGTTTGGCACGTATCTGGACGGTGGACGCATCCTTGTTTGCCGCGACACACGCCCGTCAGGGCCAATGGTTCACGCCGCCGTGTGCGCCGGTCTACTGGCGGCGGGCTGCGAGGTCATTGATCTGGACATATGCCCGACGCCAAGCATGCAACTAGCGCTGAAATGGCTCGGCGGTGACGGCGGCATTGCGATCACCGCAGGCCACAACCCCGCGCAGTGGAACGCGCTCAAGTTTGTCCGCGCCGATGGTCTTTATCTGAACTCGACGCAAGCCGAGGAGTTGCTCGACATCTATCATCAGGGTGAGTTCCTGAAAACTACCTGGGATAAGATCAAGACGGGGATCGAGCGTGAAAATGTAATTGAACACCACATTGAAATCCTCCGAGCCGCATTCGACATTGAGGCAATCCGATCGAAGCGAATGACGGTCGCTGTTGACTGTTGTAATGGAGGGTGCGCGCTCCTGATACCGCGTTGGCTCGAAGAACTAGGTTGCGAGGTGCTGGCACTTAATGATGATCCCTCCGCGCCTTTCCCTCATTCACCTGAACCGAAGCCGGAAACAATGGCTCAACTCCGCGCGGTGGTTAAAGCAGGACGCGCCGACATCGGCTTCGCCCACGACGCAGATGGCGAGCGCCTCGGTATCGTTACTGAACTTGGCGAACCGCTATCGGAAGAGTTGTCACTTCCCATCGCTGCGGAGATTCGCTGGCAGCAGCGGAGCGGACCCATTGTGACGAACGTTTCGACGGGAAGCACTATCGATCAACTTGCAGCGCGCTACGGCGCAACCGTCGTGCGCACTCCTGTCGGACAGCCCTATATCTCCGAAGCTATTATCGAGCACGAAGCCATTCTCGGCGGCGAAGGTAGCGGCGGCATCGCCGTTCCGGAAGTCCACCCAACTCACGACAGCGCTGCGGCTATTGGGCTCATCCTCGAGCGGTTGGCAGGTAGCGACCTCAAGATTTCTGACCTGGCAACACAACTGCCCCAGGTGACGATGGTCAAGTACAACATTGAGGTAGAACCCAATCGTCTCTACTCTCTATTGCAGAGTTTTCGCTTGCTGGTCGAGCGCGAAAAACTAGACCATGACCTGACCGATGGCGTTAAAGTGTCGCTGCCTGATGGCTGGGTACACGCGCGCGCCTCGAATACTGAGTCAATGATCCGATTGATAGTCGAAGCGAAGGATCCGAAGCGCGCCCAGGATCTGCTCGACTGGGCACGTGACCGGATAAGGAAGTAAATATGCGAGCCATACCCACTCTTAAGATCAGTATTTCCGGCGTGCGAGGCGTGATTGGCGACTCGTTGTCACCGACGTTGCTCACTCGATTCGCTCAAGCCTTCGGCACATATGTCGGCTCAGGCACAATTGTCATAGGCCGCGACCCGCGAACTTCTGGCGAGATGGTCAAGCAAGCGGTCGTCGCCGGACTCTTATCGAGTGGCTGCCGCGTTCTCGACGTGGGCATGTGCCCGGTTCCAACCGTGCAGCTAATGGTGGCCCAACAAGGGGCACACGGAGGACTTGCTATCACAGCCAGTCACAATCCCCCGGAGTGGAACGCACTGAAATTCATTGGCCCCGACGGATTATTCCTGGGGCCGGGACTCGCTCGCGAGATGCTCGATATCTACCATCAAGGCGAATATGTGAAGGTGGCGGGAGCGGAAATGCGCGGTGTCGAGACGCTATTTGGAGCGACTGATCGCCATATCAAAGCCATTCTCGACTCGCTTGGGCCACTACCCGAAAAAGGGCGGCGACTGCGTGTCGTGCTTGACGCCTGCAACGGCGCCGGCTCAATCGTTGGTCCAAAGCTACTCGAAGCGCTCGGCGCGGAAACTATCTCGATTAACAATCAACCCAACGGACAATTTCCTCGGCCCGCTGAGCCTATTCCGGAGAACCTGGGCGACCTGTGTGCGGCGGTCAAGGAACATCGCGCCGACATCGGTTTCGCACAGGACATGGATGCGGATCGCCTCGCCATTGTCTCGGAGTTGGGAGAACCCATTGGTGAAGACTACACGCTGGTCCTGGCCATGTTGTACGTGCTCGGCCGAGAGCGCGGCCCGGTCGTCGCCAACCTCTCAACAACTCACGTACTGGATTTCGTGGCGAAGCTCTTTGACTGTCCTCTTTATCGCACCCGGATCGGCGAAGCCAATGTTACCGAAGTCATGCAGCGTGAAGGCGCAGTGATCGGAGGCGAGGGCAATGGCGGTGTGATCTATCCGCGCGTCAACTTCGCTCGCGACAGCCTTGTCGGGATGGCGCTCGTTCTCCACTTGCTTGCCGATCGGGGACGCTCGGTTTCTGAAATTCTCCGGGAGCTGCCACGCCTTTACATGATCAAGGAGAAGCTGCCCTGCCCTTCCCACAAAATAGGCGAGGTCCTGAAGATGGTCCGTCAAGTCTATGCAGACTCTCCGGTGGATTTGACCGACGGAGTGAAAGTTATTCTCCCGCACGGATGGTTACACGTCCGCGGCTCGAACACGGAACCAATCATCCGCCTCTCGGCTGAAGCCGACACACCAGAACAGGTCCGGTTGATAAGCGACTCGGTATTCGGATTGACACGACAGCTAATCAACCAAAAATGATTAGTGTTCTCCAGGGTTTGCTTTCCAGTAGTCACTCTCGGAAAGGGACTAAATATGTATGGAGAAAAGGCGTTTGAATCGAAAATAGGTCTTTTAACTTAACGTGAGTAGAACTCAATGAGCTATGCAATCGGTGTGGATCTCGGGGGAACGAACATTAAGATCGCAGTCGTCTCTCACGATGGCGAAGTGTTGGAGTATTCAACCTGCGAAACTGCGGACGACGCAACGGGCTCCTGGGCTGAAATGATTAAACAAAAGATCGGTGGGGTTCAGAATCAACGCGGTGAACCAGCGAGTCATATAGGTCTTGCCGCTCCCGGCCTGGCTGCGCGAGACGGCCTTTCAATAGCCAACATGCAGGGCCGACTCCAGGGACTTGAAGGACTCGTCTGGACAGATTTTTTGCGCACGCCACGCGCTGTGCTTGTGCTCAACGACGCTCATGCGGCGCTCCTCGGTGAAGTCTGGAAAGGTGCAGCGGCCGGGTTTAGTAATGTGGTGCTGCTGACGCTCGGCACGGGCGTCGGCGGCGCGATCCTCGCTGACGGTCGTCTAGTCAAAGGCCATATTGGAAGAGCAGGACATCTCGGGCATATTTGCCTGAACCCAGATGGCCCGCCGGATATTGTTGGTACCCCCGGCAGTCTTGAGGAGATGATCGGCAACTGCACGTTGATAGCTCGTTCGGGAGGGCGATTCACCTCTACGCGCCAACTGGTCGAGGCACATCTTGCCGGTGATTCACAGGCTACAGATATCTGGTTACGGTCTGTCTACCATCTGGCGGTCGGCATCACTTCCATCATTAATGCGTTTGATCCGGAAGTGATCATTCTTGGCGGAGGAATCGCTCGCGCCGGTTCAGCACTCTTCGGACAACTTTCGCGTTTTATGGAACAAGTAGAATGGCGACCATTGGGACACCGAGTGCCCATCATCCCGGCGGCCTTAAGCGATCAGGCTGGAGCTCTCGGCGCGGTATATCATGCGTTTCGCGGGAACGAGGAGACCTTCCTCTGAAGTTCGCTGTAACTTTCGATTAGTTTCGTTTGTTACTGTTTCTCCTTCGCTTCAATCTTGACAACAGGCAGACCTCGCCCGAATAATGCGGCCGGACGGGATCCGGAGTGGCTGGCATTTGTGTATGGTCGCAACTCCATCCTTGCTCAAGCTTCCTGATAGAGAGCGGTGCCCCGCTGGCAAAGTGACGACCCTATGTTGAACCTGGAACGCCGAACAAAAATCCTGGAACTTCTCGAGAGACACGGGCAAGTTGCAGTTATGGATCTGAGTCGACGCTTCAAGACTTCCGAAGTCACTATTCGCAACGACCTGAAGGATCTACACCAGCATGGATTGGTACGGAGGGCCCACGGAGGGGCGGTCAAGGTCGCGACAGTCAGCATTGACCCGTCACTAAAAATCAAGGCTGAGCTGCACGCCGATGAGAAGAGGCGGATCGGCGCCGCTGCCGCCGCTCTCATCAACGACGGAGAATCGATCATCCTTGACTCGGGGACAACAACGCAGCAAATCGCGCGTCAAATAAAACACAAAAAAGATTTGAAGGTCATCACCAATGGACTGAATATCGCAATGGAGTTATTTGGCGTTAAAGACATTCAACTGATACTGCTGGGGGGTGTGGTACGCCAAAACTCTTTATCCGCCGTCGGTCACTTCGCTGAAGACATGCTCGGACAACTTTCCGCCGACAAACTTTTTCTTGCGGTTGACGCTTGTGATGTTGAGTTCGGCTTAAGCACACCAAACGTCGAGGAGTCGCAAGTCAATCAGGCGATGGCACGGATTGCGAGCGAGAAAATTCTCGTGGCTGACTCGAGCAAGTTTGGGAAGCGCAGTTTATCGCGCATCGTGCCCCTCACGGAGATTGACACGATTATTACTGATCGCGCGCTGCCCTTGGAAACCCAAACGGAACTGCGCTCACGCGACGTCGAACTCATCCTCGTCTAGCTTGAGTCTTTTTTAAATACGGCTCGCCGATCTAATGGGCCCCACTTAATGAATGGTCACGTGCGAGACCACCCGGTTAATGACACCTTGCGGGCTGGGAGCATCGGGTTTCAATCCTTCTCGCAAAGAAGCAAAAAGACCGAGCAGTTGCCCGACCAGGACGTCCACCGGTGGGCGATAGAGATCCGCAATTGGATGTTGGAATCCCAGAACAATAGTATCTCCTTCTAATCCAAACACGGCGCTGTCGCGCATCCTGGTGGGCAATACCGCCACGCGTTTTGCGGTAAGTCGTTTGTCAAAAATCTCTTTCACCAGGTCCAGTTCATAAGCTCTTCGCCTTTCGTCCCCCGAGAGAAAACTGACGACGAGTGTATCGCGATCAATCGCTGAAAGTGGGCCGTGCCTGAGCCCAAGAAATGATTCGGAGAAGCTCATTACCCGTCCGTCCGTTAGTTCCAGCACCTTCAAAGCCGACTCGGTGGCTGCTCCCTTGAGCGGCCCAGTGCCTAAAAAACAGACCTTGGAGAATCCTTCATGCACGAGGCGTTCGCACACGTCCGCCGCCGCAAGAAGAACCTGCGATGCAGTACTAGCCAAATCGTCAAGTAACGTTCCATATGTTTCCAGATCTCGCAGGTGTGCCAGCGCCTGGCCAACGATAACCATGTTGGAAAACGAACTGGTCATTGCCAGGCCGCGATCATTCACCTCATCATCAAGCACAATGCTGAAAACGTTTCGCCGGTCGTTAAATGAGCACGCCATTTTTCCATGATCATTACATGTGACTATAAGATGACGGACCTCCGGGTAGCGTTCCAGAGCGGCTTTCAGCACCGCCACGCCTTCAGCGCTATCCCCGGATCGGGAGAACGATATCCAAAGGTAAGATCGTTCCGGAAGGACATGCTCTTCAATGTTGGTCAGCAGATCCGTACTGGGAACAGCCTGCACTTCGCAACGCCACTGCTTTTGTAACAGCGCGCATAGAGACTTTCCGATGTAGTCCGAAGTTCCGGCCCCAACCAGAAGGACAGTCAGCTGCGGCGATGTCTGGGCACTACCATTCAAACCGGCTTGGATAAGAAACTCCTTAATGGAAGGAGCAAGTTGCAAAAACTTTTGGTAGGTCCGTCGCCAGGTTGCCGATTGCTGTAAGATTTCGCGCGGTGTATGGACCAAGCCTCGCATCTCTTTTTCAGCCGCCGATAGGGCCAACAGCCTGGCCAACGCATCCATGTAATAGGTGCTCCTTTTTTTGCTCGCTGGATCTTTACAGCGCGCGCTTCAATGCGAAACTCGCAAAATTCTTTTTGCAATTGGCTTTCACATTATATTAAAATCCAAAAGCAATCGAAAGCAATCAAAAGTTAGGGTCATAATATTTGAAAGGGCCTCGTCAGTATCAAGATGAGTAGTTTAGCGATGCGCCGCGTGGCGGTAATTGGCGAGCTAAACGTCGACATGTTAGCGAGCGGACTAACAGGGTTGCCTCAAATGGGGAGTGAAATTCTTGCCCGGGACTTCGAGATGACTCTCGGCAGCGCTTCCGCGATTTTCGCGACAGGCATGGCGAAACTCGGCCACCCCGTAACTTTTATTAGCCAAGTGGGTAAAGACAATTTTGGCGATTTTTGCCTTGCGGCGCTCAAAGCGGCAGGCGTACCAACCAAACACGTCTCGCGCAACCGGAACGTCAGGACCGGGGTAACGATCGCACTGAGTTCGGTCCGTGATCGCGCCCTCGTTACCTATCAGGGGGCGATTGCCTCTTTAACATACGCGCAGTTGGAGTTGTCGCCGCTCAAAGGACACCGCCATCTACACATGACTTCTTACTTCCTGCAGACGGGGCTACGTCCAGCGTTCCCCCGGATTTTCCGGGAGGCTCGAAGGATGGGACTTACCACTTCATTCGATCCTAACTCTGATCTCACAGGCGCCTGGAGCGTAAAGATCCGCGAAGTCCTGGCCCATACTGATGTGCTCTTCGTGAACGAAACTGAAGCCCTGCAGCTGTCGCGTGCTCAAGGCGTCCGCAGTGCGCTGAGAACTCTGGGACGGTTCGTTCCCTGCGTTGTCATCAAGCAAGGCCCGCGAGGCTCTATGGCCGTCAAAGATGGTGAGATAACTTCGGCGCCCGGCTTCAAGGTCAAAGTGCTGGATACGACCGGCGCCGGTGATTCTTTCGCTGCTGGTTTCGTTTCGGCTTATCTACATGGTTCGTCTGTGGCCGAATGCTTGCGCGCCGGCAACGCCTGCGGTGCCTTATCTGCAGTCAAGCCTGGCGGAACGGCCGGACAACCCGACGAAAAACACTTAAGAAAGTTTCTGCGTGCAGAAAGCAGGTAGGGCCACTCGTAAAGAGGGCAAAGATGGGAACTGAGGCATTATCCGTGCGCATGCCGAAACTGTCGTCCAGTCGTCCGTTACTTGAAACCGCCCGGCGCTCTGGACTGGCTGTAGCAGCGCTCAATTTCTATAACGCGGAGACCTTGATTGCGCATGTAAGAGCGGCGCGGGCGCTTAACGCCTCGATCATTTTACAGACCACTGAATCGACCATTAATTACCTGGGACTGCCAATGATTGTTGGAATGGCCAACGCTGCAGCGGAAGAGATCGAGCAGGCAGTCTCGCTACACCTGGATCACGGAGGAAGTTACGAGTTGGCGGCGCGTTGCATCGACCGCGGTTACACCTCGGTAATGATCGATGGTTCGAAATTATCATTTTCGGAGAACTGTGCGTTGACGCGTCGTGTTAGTGAACTCG
The DNA here is from genome assembly GCA_013697915.1 of Blastocatellia bacterium. GTDB lineage: Bacteria > Acidobacteriota > Blastocatellia > Pyrinomonadales > Pyrinomonadaceae > PSRF01. The sequence continues at coordinate 55,532 of JACCVY010000220.1, forward strand.
CGCACGCGCATGGTGTTTCTGTCGAGGGCGAGTTGGGACACGTTACGCATAACGACGAATCCGTAGGGGACGACATTGCACGCTTCTACACGCGTCCCGAGGACGCCGCGCAGTTTGTCGCCGAAACCGACGTAGACGCCCTGGCAGTGGCTATCGGAACTGCGCACGGTTTCTATAAAGGTGAAGTGCGGTTGGACTTTGATCGGCTAAAGCAGATCAGAACATCGGTCGGCGAAACGGCGCTTGTGCTTCACGGCGGTTCGGGCGTCCCCGAACACCTGCTGCGGCGCGCCATCCAGTGCGGCATTTCGAAGATCAACTTCGGCACTGAGTTGAAAGATGCTTTCACTCGCGCAGTGAAGACATCGTTTTCGACAAGCGACGATATTGATTTGCGACGAACCTTCGCTCCGGCCATTGCCGCCGTGCAGGAGATCTCGCAGGCGAAGATTCGAATCTGTTCGGAACGGCAGTAGCCAAAACGAAAGGCGGACGCCGAGCGCATGACAAATTTCAACTGGTTATTGGACGGTAGCATTGTCGGGTTGTACTTGCTGATGACGATGGTCGCCGGCCTGATGGTTCGGAAATATGTTGGCAAGGTGGAACACTTTCTCGTCGCTGGGCGCGAGATGGATGTCTACCTTGGAATCGCCTCGCTGGCCGCCACAGAGTTCGGCATCGTTACCTGCATGTATACCGCACAGAATGGTTACGAGAAGGGATTTGCGGGCGCGACGCCCGGGATCCTGATGGCGGCGGCTATGCTTATCGTTGGTCTGACTGGATTTGTTATTAAGCCGCTGCGCGATTCCGGTGTGATGACGATCCCCGAACTATTTGAGAAAAAGTTCGGCCCGCGCATTCGCTGGGCGGCCGGCGTCGTCATCGTGCTTGGCGGTCTGCTTAACATGGGCGTCTTTCTTCGCACCGGTGGGCAATTCCTGGTGCTGGTTGCAGGGTTGGACGTGAAGTACCTCGAGATCATGATGACAGCGCTGCTCGTCGGAGTGGCCGTTTACACCATCCTCGGAGGAATGTTGTCCGTGTTAGTGACGGACTTCCTGCAATTCGTGGTTATGAGCGCCGGATTGATTTTGGTCACCATTCTTATTCTCATGAACGTAGGATGGGAGAACATGGTCAACACTGTCGAGATGCGTTACGGTGCGGGCGGCTTCAACCCTTTCATTAACCCAACAATGGGCTGGCAGTACGTGCTGTTCAACCTGATGCTGAACACGGCTGCCGTGCTTACATGGCAAACGATCGTAGCGCGCGTGCTGGTAGCGAAGGACACTAAAACGGCGCGCAAGGTTTACACGCGAACTAGTTTTTTCTTCGTGTGCCGATTCTTGATTCCAGGGATATGGGGTATCGCCGCGCTCGCGACCCTCGGTCCGGTCGCGAATACACTCGAAGCGATGCCACGTTACCTGAGTACGGCAGTGCCGGCAGGATTAATGGGGATTCTTGTTGCCGCGATGCTGGCGGCTGACATGTCCACCGACTCCTCTTACATGTTGACGTGGTGCAGCGTGATCTACAACGACATCATGGCGCCCTTCCGTAAGAAGCCATGGTCAGAAAAGAAGGGCCTGTTTTGGAATCGGACCATCATCGCGCTGATAGGAATATTCCTGCTGCTCTATGGTCTTTGGTACCCACTCAAGGGGGATCTCTGGACGTACCTGGGCGTGACAGGCACGATTTATCTGGCTAGCATCTCAATGCTGCTGATCGGCTGCTGCTACTGGAAACGCGCTAACAGCTGGGGCGCTGCCGCTTCAATATTTATCAGCGCGGTTATCCCCATCACCTACCTGGTGATGGAACAGTTACCCGCCACCGCCGATATCGCGAAGACCATTGGGCCATACTACTCCGGCATTGCGACTTACGTCCTTTCCGGCGCCGCGATGGTGGTTGGGTCATTACTCAAACCGCAGTCGGGAATTGATTCGCGGAAGGAGTTTGCATAATGCCTCATCACTGGTTCTGGTGGATCCTGACAGCGACCTGTGTGGTTTGGTACTCGACCATCACGGTTTATGTCTCAATCAAGGGCGCCGCAGACATTAAGAACATGCTCAAGCGCCTCGACGCCACGAGGGAGCGAGAAGAAGCCTTGGATAGGGAAGGCTGAGATTCGGATCTGCTTGGCGAAGGCTAGTTGTATGCTCGTCTGCGTTAGTGCCAATCCTGCGATTGATCGTCGACTGCGACTGAAAAGCATGGCGGTCGGTGAGGTGAATCGTGCGGTCTCGGCGGAACCCTTTCCAGGCGGTAAGGCCGCTCACGTCGCATTGGTCGCGCGAGCGCTTGGCGCGGAAGTGATGTGGGTCGGATTTCTCGGCGGCGCTGCCGGAGAGGAATGCGAAACCGGCCTGTCGGCGCTGGGCGTTCCCTTAACCATTGTCCGTACCCAAGCCGAGACGCGCGCCAACCTTGAGATTATTTCTTCGGACGGTATTGTGACTGAAATCCTGGAGCCGGGCGGGGCCGTTACCGACGGAGAAGTTGAACGGCTTCTGTCTACCTGCCGAGACATTTTTGCTGAAGGCGGCGAGGCTACACAGGTCGCACTCTCTGGAAGCCTGCCGCCCGGTGCTCCGACCGACTTGTATGCCGAGCTGATTCGCCTGGCCCAGGTATACGGTTGTCGCGCGCTTCTTGATACCAGCGGCGAGGCTCTCCGTCGAGGACTGGAGGCCGCTCCAGATCTGGTGAAACCGAATCGCGACGAAGCGGCATGGTTTGCCGGCCATCCGGTCTGCGATGCCGGCGCAGCGATGGAGGTCGCGCAGGAACTCTTCAAGGCCAGCGCGCGAAGTGTCGCCATCTCACTAGGTCCTGAAGGCATGCTTTGGCAGAGCTCCGCAGAGTGTGCCCCCTTAATCTCGCGGCTGCCGCCAGTCGCCGAGTGCTCCTCCGTCGGGTGCGGCGATGCAGCACTGGCTGGTTTGGCAGTGGCCCACGAGCGCGGACTTTGCGACGAAGAGACGATCAGTCTAGCGGTCGCGTGCGGTACGGCCAACTGTTTGGCAAAGGCGCCAGGTCAGATCGATCCTCGCGAGGTCGAACGGATCGCGCGGCAGGTTTTGGTACAACGCTTACACTCAGAATGTCAGACGGGCTAAAAAATGGAGGCTCGGGATGGTTCGGCTTGCAATAGTAGGTTGTGGAGAACATTCCAGAAGCAGCCATGCCGCGCCTCTCGCCAGGTACGCCGCGCAGCAACCCGGCGAAATTGAGCTCGTCGCAGCATGCGATCTCAATCGGGATCGCGCGGCGGAGTTCTGCCAGGCGTTTGGGTTTGGCCGGGCCTATTCCGATTTGGAAAGAATGTTGGCCACTGAGAGTATTGACGGATGCGTGTGCGTCATGCCCATGGAGCACATCGTTGAAGGGGCAATACGATTGCTTGAGCGCCACATTCCGTGCGTCATCGAAAAGCCGTTAGGCACGTCGCTCGCGGAAGCCGAGAAGTTGGCACGTGTGGCGCGCGAAACTGATACGCCCCACATGGTGTCCGTCAACCGGCGCTTCCTGCCCTACCTTAATAGCGCCCGTTTATGGATCAACGAGATGGGACCGCTGCAGTATGTACGGGCCACTCAGGTGCGACACGCGCGCAGCGAGCCCGACTTCATCTGGTCAACGGCCATTCACGTGCTCGATGCGCTGCGTCATATTGCCGGCGAGATCACAGACTTTGACGCGGAAGTTCAACGTCGACCGGGGCTCTCTGCACTTTGGTATGTCATCTCGCTTCGCTTTGAAAGCGGGGCGAATGGACGAATAGAAGTTCTGCCGACAGCCGGCATGGTTGAAGAGTCTTACGAGCTATTTGGCGAGGGCTTCCGCGCGCGCATAACGGCGGGCTCTGGTACACAGCGTTCATTGGAATGCTGGCAGGAAGGTCAAATGGTGGTGGAGGCAAAAACTTCAGACGACGAACCCGAGGACCTTCGCAACGGTGCGTACCAGGAAGTCGTAGAGTTCGTGCGAGCGCTTAGAACTGGTACGAGGCCGCGGCCTGGGATTGAAGACATCTTGCCCTCAGCGCGCATCTGCTTTGCAATCGCCGACTCAGTCGCTCAACAAGTGATAGCGCTGGTCTAATAAGGCTTGGAGCGTATTAAGCGTACCCGGGCGGAAGCTGGGGCGGGTTTGCAATCATCGGTGGAGAACTTATGAACAGATTTTTATCCATCTCGCTCGCACTCATTGTGTTCGCGTTGCGGACCGCGTGCGGGTATGGACAGGATCAAGGGGCAGTTGGGGGCAGCGCCTTTCATAAAAACGACATTACTTACTCGACGGAGGTCGTGACACCGCACGTTGACTGGGCGACCAAACTTGCGAAGGGCCCGATCAGGTCTTTCTTCATACCGTCAGTTCAGTACGGCAGGGACATGGTCGAACTGATGGAACGCCTGCAATTGGAGCCGACCACTGTCTCGATAGATCGCAGCTGGGACATCAGCTGCTGGGGTATCGGCGACTACTATGGCCATGAGTATCGCGGCGACCGTGACGACTTCCAAACCGTTTACGGTTATGTCGAAAAAGATCTGACAGGCAATGCGCAGTTCGAAGTAATGGTGATTCCGGGCCTTAACGGATGGTCGCGCCTGACGCGTGCAACCCGCGATGCCATTCTGCGCCGCGTGCAACAGGGCGCAGGTCTGGTACTCATCCACCCGTTCGTCGGCGACGTGAAGGGCCATCCGTTCAAGGGTGACGAACCAGTGGGTGATGAACGCATCTGGGACATCTCGCCGCTAGTGGGCGTCGCTGACGACACCGTTAACGAACGCGGTTATCCGGAGACCAATCAGGATGCGGTGACTAAAGGAAAATGGGAGCTGGCGCAAACACATTTCATCAACGAAGGATTGCCGCTTGAGTTATTGCCTGAAGGAAATGCGGGAGGTTCATTCTACAAGTACCGGGCGAACGGCGACGTGCTGATCAAATCAGGAACCAACCCCATCGTCGCAGTGAAAAACTACGGTAAGGGACGCGTCGTTGCGCTCGCATATACCGAAGAGGGTTTCACACCTCAGAGTGTTAATCCGACGGATACGAAAACTTACTGGGACTACTGGGAGTATCAGTACTCACTCCTTGCCCGCTCAATCCTGTGGGCTGCCGGACGTGAGACTGCCGTGCGGATCAAGGCGCTGACAGCAAGCGACACCGCGGTTAACCTGTCTCTTTCATCCAACACGCGACAACTTGTCGAGATCCAAGTCTCAGGCAAAAACGAGTTCGGCCAAATGCTCGGATCAACTCGTGTGTCGCAGGCTCTCGGGCCCGGTGATAACTTAATAGAGATACCAGTCGCTAAGCTGCGCGCTGAGAGTGGCTGGCGCGAGTTTCCCGGGGGTCGTCAAATTTTCAATGTGATCATTCGCGATTTGCAGGGCGGCACAACTCTCAACTGGGGTGCTGCAACTTTCCAGACTCCCAAGCGCGCAATGATGACCGGGGCGAAACCCGCCGTCGATGTTTATAAGCGCGGCGAGACTTTGAGCGCCGTCTTGCGCGCAACGGGAGATCTGTCTGGACTGCAAATGCGAATGAACGTGTCAGACGATCTGGGGCGGTTGCTGGCTACAATATCGACGCCCGCCCGCGGCGAGCGGACCCTCACTTACACGTTGGCCGACTTCCTCGGTAAGTCTGCGCTGGTCACGGCCGAACTAGTTGACGAACGCGGCGCCATCGTCGATCAACTACGCGCTAAGCCGGTCATGGTTGTGCAGGATGTTCGCCGGCCGAAGGAGTACACGGCCCTCGTCTCGTTTGGAGGGACGAAGCACTATTTGCAAGACGCGCAGATGAGGATGGTTCGCGGCGCAGGTGCCGATACAGGCTTCACCTGGAGTGGGGATGTAGACAACTCGCTCAACATTCCGCGCGGCACGTTCGGTGTTTACTGGTACGATCGCGGGCCGACGACACCGGAAGCAATGGAGCGGGCTATTGCCGAGTATCAACGCACAGGAGACTTCGAGGCGCTCGGTTACCTGACGAAAAAGGAACTCTTCAAACGCACCGGGGACAAAAAGTTTCTGCGGCGCACGCCCTCCTTCAATGACCCGGGGTTCATGAGGACACTCTCCGACATCGTGCGCGCGTCGGCTCGCAACAAGGCGCGTTACAACATGGACTACTACTTCGTCGGTGACGAAGGCTCGCTCACTTCATACGGTGACCCCGTGGACTTCGACTGGAGTCCGCAAACTCTGGCTGACTTCCGCGTCTGGTTAAGACAGGAGTACAAAACACTTCCGGCCCTCAATAAGGAGTGGCGGACGAGTTTCAAAGACTGGAGCGCTGTCGTTCCTTACACCACTGACGAAGCGCGCGAGAGCCGCAGCTTTGCTCCCTGGGCGGATCACCGCACGTTCATGGAGATCACTTTCGCGCAGACCTACCAGACGGCCCGTGACGCTGTGATACAGGGAGACAGAGACGCGCACATCGCTGTCTCCGGCACTCAGGCCACCAATGCCTACGACGGCGCGGATTGGTCGCGTCTCGATCGCGTCATCGACGATTTCCTTTCTTACGACGGCGGCAACCAGTGGGACATGCACCGCTCGTTCGCCAAGCCCGACGCCATGATCGGCTTTTGGACCGGCTATGGCTCGCATGGACTCGCAGTACAGAACGCTATCTGGACCGCGGCAACTCACAACGTGCTGCACCCAAACATTTTTTGGATGTACTCATTTCTTGACCCTGACATGACGTACTCCGAGTCTGCCCGCGACATGGGAATGGCGTTCAAGTCACTCAGGTTTGAGGGTATCGGTAAACTCTTGATGGAATCGACACGCCAGCAGGATGGCATCGCCCTTCACTACTCGATGCCGTCTATTCACGGCGCGAGCATTCTTGGCTACCACCAGCGCAGCAGCGATGACGATGACGAAGTAAAGGACAAATCACGTCTCAGCTTCACTGCAAACCGAGACGGCTGGGTGCGCACCATCAAAGACGTCGGGCTGCAGTTTGATTTCGTCGCCTCTGAGCAAATAGAGCAGGATCGGCTCGCAACAGGAAAGTACAAGGTTTTGATCCTGCCGCTGTCGCTGGCACTGTCGCCGGAAGAAGCGAAGAATATCGAGGCTTTTGTTGCGACCGGCGGGGTTGTTGTCGCTGACGCAGCGCCAGGCTTAATGGATGAGCATTGCGCGTGGCAACAGAGTGATTCATTAAATAGATTGTTTGGAATCACTGCTGCCGCTGCGGACAAACGCGATATTAGGATTGCTCCCGGTGAAATTGCCGTCACGGATGAGGGCACGCGTTGGGGCCTGGTAGCGAAAGACCTAAGTGGGCTAATGGTGGCCGAACCTGATATTAGGGCAGCTGACGGCACAGCTCTGCTTCATATTGGCAAAGCAGACGCGGTAATTGTCCGGCGCGTGGGCAAAGGCTGGACAATCTACCTCAACACCGTCCTCGATCAATATCCAAAGCAGCGCGCAGCAAAATTCGGAGGCGCTAATTATCGCGCTCTCGTTAACGCGCTGCTCGCCCGGGCCGAAGTGCAACCCTCAATCGAAGTGCTCTCGTCCGACGGCCACCCCATTACCCAAGCCCAGATTGCCCGCTACCACTTTGCCGACGTGGAGATTCTAACGATCGTCAAAGACAACGTAGCTGTTGCCGGTGTCATAGGGCAGGACGGAGTAACCGTCTATAACGACGCCAATTTGGGAAAGGTTGCCAGGCAGCAGATCACTATCAAGCTCCCGCGTAAACTTTATGTCGCGGACGTGCGCTCGGGGAAACAACTCGGCTACACCGATGTCATTCATTCCTCAGTGCTCATAGGCGACGCCGTCGTGCTGGGTTTAAGTCCGGTTCAAAACAAGATCACCTTGCGAGGTCCTGGCACGGCATCGCGCGGCGAACACGTGTTGTTCTCCCTCGTCTCATCTACGCCGGGACGCCGGCTCATTCGCTGCCAGGTGTTCGCACCCGACGGATCCCTGCTGCCTGTCTACGCTAACAACGTGCTGATGGACAACGGAACATCAACCTTCATTCTGCCTACGGCGCTCAACGATCCCTCGGGCGCATACACTATCCGAGCGACTGACGTCGTGACCGGTGCAACTGCCGAAACGAAGATCAACTTTAAATAAGGCGCTAAATTGACCGACCTACAGCAACAAACTTTGCGCGCCGTGGTTAATCGTATTATCCCGCCGGACGATTATCCCGGAGCGTGGGATGCAGGCGTCGGCGACTATCTCACGCGCCAGTTTGAAGCCGACTTGGCGCCGCAGCTAGAACTCTATTGCGCTGGTCTTGACGCGGTCGAGGCAGAATCCCTGACTCGGTTTCAGTCCAGCTTCGCTCGTCTTACCATTGCTGAGCAGGATGCAACGCTTGTTCACATCGAGGCTGGAGAGCTATTAACGTCATGGCCGATACCGCCAGCGCGCTTTTTCGAACTCTTGGTCAATACAACGGCCGAAGGCTACTACAGCGAACCCGAACAAGGCGGAAACCGTGCCGCCATCGCATGGGCCATGACCGGCTTTGACGAGCACGTGCAATCATGAAGCACTACGACGCCATTATCATCGGCACCGGCGCCGCGGGCGGGATTGTCGCCTGTGTTCTGGCAGAGGCGGGGAAACAGGTGCTGCTGCTGGAGCGCGGACCTGCGTTGAGTTTCACCGACGTAGGACGCGACCACCTGCGGAATCAACGCCTCTCACTCTACGGTCACAACGCAGGTCCAGAGCTGGAAGGAAATCCGCGCGTCTTTGTAGATCCCGAAGGGCGCGCCCGCCTCGTAAGACCGCACGAGCTTGACTACCACAACAATGCGGCCTGTGTTGGGGGCGGAACCCGTGTCTATGGTGCACAGGCGTGGCGCTTTTGTCCGGACGATTTCCGCATGGCTAGTAAGTACGGGGTGCCCAAGGGAAGTTCGCTCGCCGATTGGCCGCTCAGCTACGAAGAGCTTGAGCCTTTTTACGATCGCGCCGAATGGGAATTAGGTGTTGCCGGTGACGGTCAGGCTATTCAAGACCAGGTACCACGACGCCGCGGTTACCCGCTGCCGCCTGTGTCCCCGAGTCCGCAAACCGCAGCGCTCAAGCGTGGCGCGCAGAAACTCGGCTGGATAACCAGCCCCGTACCGTTACTCATCAACACCGTGCCTTACGGTGGGCGGGAGGCCTGTATTTCCTGTAAGTACTGCGTAGGCTTTGCCTGCCCGACTGATGCCAAAAACGGAGCGCACAACACGGTGATTCCGCGCGCGTTGACAACCGGTCTCTGTGAACTCTTAACCGGCGCAGTCGCCGAACGCCTCGAGGTAGATGCGCGCGGCAATGTGAACGGGGTTTCTTACTTCGTTCAGACGAATGGCCGAACGGAACAGCGGTCAGCGCGCGCGAAAGTGGTGATAGTATCGGCAGGTGCGGTTGAGTCAGCACGGCTTCTGCTTAACTCACACTCGGGGCATCACCCTCAGGGACTTGGCAACGAGCACGATCAGGTCGGACGCAATTTGCAGGGTCATCTCTATCCGCGCGCCTACGGCCTGATGGCTGAGAGGATTTTCACTGGCGTAGGACCGGGCGTGACAGTGGCGACAACCCAGTTCAATCACGGCAATGATGGCGTGGTTGGAGGTGGTATGTTGGCTGATGATTTTATTAAACCCCCAATTGATTTCTGGTACGACTCGTTGCCGCCCGATCTCCCACGCTGGGGTCTTGCGAACAAGCGGTTCATGCGCGACAACTACACGCGAGTACTACACGTGCGCGGGCCAGTTCAGGACATTCCGAACTCCGAAGGGCGCGTCACCATCGACACTGCGGTTCGCGACCACTGGGGTATTCCAGTTGCGCGTCTGAGCGGGACGACGCACCCGGCGACGATTACGGCGGCCGAATTCATGCGCGAGCGCGGCGTCGAATGGTTACGCGCAAGCGGTTGCGACAAAATTTGGAGTACCCGGCCGGAGTTGATGCTCAGCGGCAGGCAACACCAGGCAGGCACGTGCCGCATGGGTCATGACGCCCAGGTCTCCGTAACGGACGAGTGGGGCCGCATTCACAATCACGATAATCTGTTCGTTGTGGATGGCTCGCTTCACGTCACAAATGGCGGCTTCAATCCCGTTCTGACGATTATGGCGCTGGCATTTCGATCAGCTGAACACATCGCCCATGCTCTCTAGCGGAAGGCAGCGGGCTGCAACATTTGTAAGGAAAGCCCATCACCCAGAGTTCTCAAACTGACACGGCATGCGAAAACTGAACATCGCGTTAATCGGTTACGGGTTTATGGGCAGAGCGCACAGTAACGCCTGGCGGCAGGTGCGCAGTTTTTTTGATGTGCCCTTTGAACCGGTGCTCAAGATCATTTGCGGTCGCGATGAAACGGCAGTGAGTAAGGTCGCGGTTAAGTTCGGCTGGCAAGAATATTCCACCTCCTGGGAGGAGGTCGTCGCGCGACGTGACGTTGACCTCATTGATATCTGTTCACCAGGCCACACGCACGCGCCAATCGCGGTAGCCGCTGCCCAGGCCAAAAAGATCATCTTCTGTGAAAAACCTCTAGCCAATACCCTGGGCGAGGCCGAGGAGATGCTTGCCGCGGCACGTGCTAACAATTGCCTGCACATGATCTGTCATAACTACCGACGCGCTCCCGCCGTCTCGTTAGCGCGCGAATTAATCAGCGGCGGTCATATCGGCGATATCTATCATTACCGCGGAACTTACCTGCAGGATTGGCTTGTTGATCCAAACTTCGCCGCGGTGTGGCGCCTCGACAAGGCGAAAGCCGGTTCAGGCGCGCTCGGCGATCTCTTCTCGCACTCGACTGATCTGGCGAGATACCTCGTTGGCGAAATCACTGAGGTCAGCGCCCTACTTAAGACGTTTATAACGGAACGTCCAATGCCCGGCGGTCAAGGTGTGGCCAAGGTCGACGTGGACGACGCCGCGTTGTCTATCGTGAAATTTGAGAATGGGGCCATTGGCACCATTGAGGCGACGAGATATGCCACCGGGCGCAAGAATTACAACCGCTTCGAGATTAACGGTAGCCGCGGGAGCGTTGCCTTCAATCTGGAGCGCATGAATGAGCTTGAGCTTTACATTAATGAAGGGCCGGAGAGCGGCTTCAAAACCATTCAGGTAACCAACAAAGCGCATCCATATATTAAGGGTTGGTGGCCGCCGGGGCACATCATCGGATACGAACACACGTTTACACACACGGTGCTCGATCTGCTGAAGGCAGTTGATGAGCAGCGACTTCCCACACCCAATTTCGAAGATGGAGTAAAAAATCAAAGGGTCCTCGACGCCGTTGAACGCTCAGCGCAGTCGCAGAGGTGGGAGAGTGTTTAGTCAACATTTATTAATTAGAGGCTATTCGAAAGGTTGAAGTCAGAATGAATGTAGCAGTATTTGACTCTAAAGTTCAGATTGGACAAACGGCGGCTGACAACGCCGCTGGGATTATCCGGCGTGCTATCTCTCAGCGCGGTAAAGCCTATTTGATTGCGGCGACCGGAGCGTCTCAGTTTGAGTTCCTCGACGTCCTAATGTGTCAGAGTGTGGATTGGACGCAAACTACTTTCTTTCACTTGGACGAGTATGTCGGGTTGCCCGCATCGCACCCAGCCAGTTTCCGACGGTATCTCAAGGAGCGGATCGTCGATCGTGTTCGACCCGGTGCCTTCCATTTTATTAATGGAGAGGCTGAAAACCTCGCAGAGGAATGTCGTCGTGTTGGCGAATTGATCTCGCAACAAACGATTGATGCTGCGTTTGTTGGCATTGGCGAGAATGGTCATTTGGCTTTCAACGATCCGCCAGCGGACTTTGAAACCCAGGTACCGTATCTCGTCGTCAACCTTGACGAGGCGTGCCGCAGTCAACAAGTCGGCGAGGGATGGTTCAGGGATCTCGATGACGTCCCGCGCCAAGCCATTTCAATGTCGATTCAGCAGATTCTCAAAGCTCGACAAATAATCTGTATTGTTCCGGATCGAAGGAAAGCGCAGGCTGTCAGAGACTGTTTGGAGTTAGGAGTGAGCCCGTTGCGCCCTGCCTCCATCCTCCAGGAGCATCCTCGCGCGACCGTTTATCTTGATAGCGAATCGGCCGCGCTGTTAAAGTCGCCACGCGGGACAACACATTTGTCGGCCATTTAATGCGCGTGCCCTGCAGCGGTGTCCTGTCACTCTCGCGCGCTCAATAACTGAGGTAACGCGCATGATATTATTTGGGAACCAGCCCACGGCAAACTAAAAGAGGATGCGGAAGACGATCAAAATTCACCCGAGCGATAATGTGGCCGTCGCGCTAGTGCCACTCACCGCCGGCGCGCGCCTTGAGGAAGGTCGCGCAGAAGTCGTTGTCGTGTCAGACGTTCCGCGCGGTCACAAGGTCAGTCTCAAAGACATTGATTCCGATCAGCCAATTGTCAAATACGGCTTCCCCATCGGGCGCGCCACTCGGAGAATCATTGCCGGTGATTGGGTTCACTCCCACAACCTGGAAACGGCACTCGGTCAGAACGTCGAATATCATTACAGCCCCGAGGAAGCAAACGAAGCCGTGCGCGCTGGGGCAAGCGCACCTTCCGGCGAGAACTCTCCGCATCATGGCGCGCAGACACCAAAGGAATTCCTTGGATATCCAAGAGGCGGGGGGAGAACGGGTACGCGCAACGAGATTTGGATCCTCAATACTGTTGCCTGCGTTAACAACTCGGCGGAGAGAATTGCTCGGGCGGCGCACGAGAAGCATGCTGGGGGGAATGTGGATGGTGTTTATGCCTTCCCTCATCCCTATGGTTGCAGCCAGCTCGGTGATGATCTGAAGGCAACGCAGAAAGTGCTCGCCGGTTTGCTCAACCATCCGAACGCTGGGGCCGTGCTCGTCCTTGGGCTTGGCTGTGAGAACAATGCCATCAAATATTTCGTGGACGAAATCGGCGGCTTCGATCCGGCGCGGGTGAAATTCTTGAACGCACAGGATGTGGAAGATGAGATCGAAGAGGGTCTCAAACTCATCGATGAGTTAGTTGATTACGCCGGCACGTTCCGACGCGAGCCGCGTCCGCTCTCCGAGTTGGTGCTCGGGATGAAGTGCGGAGGCTCTGACGGTCTTTCCGGCATTACGGCCAACCCGCTTGTCGGACGTATCAGCGAGTGTCTCACCGACTGCGGGGGCACGACCATTATCTCCGAAGTGCCTGAGATGTTCGGGGCGGAACAGATATTGATGAACCGCGCCCGCGACGAGACGGTGTTCCACCGCATTGTCGAGATGATCAACGGTTTCAAGGATTATTACCGCCAGCACGACCAGCCAATCTACGAAAACCCTTCGCCGGGAAACAAAGAGGGCGGTATCACGACGCTGGAAGAGAAGTCGCTCGGAGCGATCCAGAAAGGGGGGCAGACCACCGTCAGGCAGGTGCTCGATTACGGGGGGCGGGTGACCGAACCGGGACTCGTCCTGCTGGCAGCGCCAGGTAATGATGGCGTCTCGTCAACCGCGGAAGCCGTCGCCGGCGCCAATATGATTCTCTTTACGACGGGGCGCGGCACACCCCTCGGTGTTCCCGTGCCGACGATAAAAATCTCCACGAACACAGAGTTAGCCCACAGGAAACCCAAGTGGATAGACTTCGATGCCGGTGTCCTTGTCAACGGCGAGACGAGTTTTGAACAAGTGACTGACGATCTCCTGGATTTTATTCTGCAGGTTGCCTCCGGCGAGATCATGGCAAAGAACGAGGTGAATGGGTTTCGCGAGATTGCGATCTTCAAGACCGGCGTGACGCTTTGAATCCTTCGGTGAAGAAAGTCAGCTTAGAATCCTTTCCGGCAATGGAAATAATTGGACATCAATAATGATCTACGCACCTTTAGATTTAACAGGTAGGGTTGCCGTCGTAATTGGTGGAACCTCCGGCATAGGTCGAGCTATTGCGCACGGTTTGGCCGAGGCTGGCGCCGACGTTGTGCCCACCTCGCGCTCCATGGAACACGTCGAAGCAGCCGCGCGCGAGATCGAGGAGCGTGGCCGCCGTACGCTGTGCGTCGCGTCGGATGTGTCCGACCGCGCGTCACTGCAAGGGGTGCTCGATCGGTGCCTCACCTCGTTCGATAAGGTTGACATCCTCGTCAACTCAGCCGGGCGCACGAAGCGCGCGCCGACGATCGATTTCGCCGAAGAAGACTGGGCCGCGATTCTCGATACGAACCTCACCGGCACGTTGCGCTCTTGCCAGATCTTTGGTCGACACATGATAGAGCGGCGGTACGGACGCATCGTAAACATCGCGTCGCTCTCTACATTCGTCGCGCTGTATGAAGTGGCAGCCTATTCGGCGACTAAGGCGGCCGTCGCATCGCTCACAAAATCGCTGGCCGTCGAGTGGGCGGCGCACGGCGTAAATGTCAACGCGATTGCGCCTGGCGTTTTCCGCACAGCGCTAAATCAAAAGCTGCTGGACGAGACGGAACGAGGGCGTGAGTTCATACTGCGCACTCCTATGAAACGCTTCGGGCGCGTTGAGGAACTGGCAGGGGCGGCAGTGTTTCTCGCCTCAGAGGCCGCGAGCTTCATCACCGGCGAAGTGCTCGTAGTCGACGGCGGTTTCCTCGCGAGCGGGGTTAACCAATAAATCGCGACTCCAGAGGGCTATCAGCCAGACCCAATTCGCATAGCCTGCATGCGGTTAGAATTCGGGTAACCTGCGACGAGCACCTTCGACTGATGCAACCCCCCTCCTTCACGGATGTACTTCGAGCTCGGCGAGCGGTCGCCCCTTATCTGTCGCGCACGCCTCTCGCTCATTACCCCGCGCTCGATCAACTAATCGGCGCCCGTGTGTTCGTTAAGCACGAGAACCATCAGCCGACCGGGGCCTTTAAGGTGCGCGGCGGCGTTAACCTTGTCTCGCAACTGTCCGCTGAAGAAAGTTCGCGGGGCGTAATGGCCGCCTCGACCGGCAACCACGGGCAGTCGATGGCCTACGCCGCGCAACTGTTCGGAGTCCGCGCCACAATCGTCGTCCCCGAAGGGGCCAATCCCCTCAAGGTTGCCGCGATGCGAAATTATGGAGCCGAAGTATTATTCCATGGCCACGATTTCGACGAGGCGCGCGGACACTGTGAAATATTGGCTCGGGAGAAAAACATGCGCTATGTCCACTCTGCCAACGAGCCATCGCTTATCGCCGGCGTAGGCACTATGGCACTGGAGATTTTCGAGGACGAACCTCAGGTGGACACTATTTTCGTGCCCGTGGGTGGCGGCAGCGGTGCGGCTGGCGTTTGCCTCGTTGCAAAAGAGATCAATCCTAAGGTCAGAATCGTTGGGGTGCAGGCGGAGCGTGCTCCCGCCGCCTACAAATCGTGGCTGGTTAAAGAACTGCTGGAGGACAGGATGGCGACGGAGGCGGAGGGGCTTGCCACACGCGTCGGCTTCGAGCTAACGCAGCGCATGCTGTGGGAGATGCTTGATGATTTCGTCCTGGTTACTGAAGAGGAGATTCAGCAGGCGCTCGTATTCTATATTGAGAAGGCGCACTCGCTGGCTGAAGGAGCGGGCTCGGCTGCGCTCGCGGCCGCGTCAAAAATGCGTGCGCAATTGTCAGGGCAAACCGTCGCCGTAGTGCTAAGCGGCGGCAATGTCACGCTAGAACAACTCCGCCGCGCGCTCGCGATTTAGCCTAGCCTCGGCCCCGCCAGCGAAAGTCTTGAGTCAATGCCTTATTTACACATCGGCGGAATAAGAGGCGTCGAAACATTTCGCAGCCACTTACGAAAACTTCGAATCTCGATCCCGTGTGATTCGCAGCTGGTCGCCGGCGACGCTTCACCGCTCGCGCGCCCCCTGCGCTCTGATGATATTCATCTTGGCAATCGTTTCGCCATCCATCCTATGGAGGGCTGGGACGGAACGGCAGAGGGGCGGCCTACTGAGTTGACCTTTCGTCGTTGGCGACGCTTCGGCGCAAGCGGCGCAAAGCTTATTTGGGGCGGCGAGGCGGTCGCCGTGCGCCACGAAGGGCGCGCGAACCCAAATCAACTTGTCATCAACCAACACGCTTCAACTGATCTGGCAAGACTTCGTGATGCGCTGGTTCAGGAACACCGGCGATCGACCGGATCCGTCGTCGGTCTGCTGATCGGTTTGCAACTGACGCACTCAGGCCGCTACAGTCGGCCCAACAGTCAAGATCGTCCTGAGCCACGGATCCTCTACCACCACCCAATATTGGACAATAGATTAGGCATTCCCGACGACTATCCGCTGGTTGCCGACGGGGAGATCAGGGAGATCATTGAGGACTTTCAGCGTGCTGCGCAGGTGGCCCATCAAGCAGGGTTTGATTTCGTCGACATAAAACACTGTCACGGCTATCTCGCGCACGAACTCTTGAGTGCGCATACACGCGCCGGTGACTACGGCGGCAGTTTCGAGAATCGCACGCGGTTTTTGCGCGAGATCGTGGAGGGCGTGCGGGGACGTGCGCCCGGATTGCTCGTAGGCGTGCGACTCTCCGCCTTTGACACCGTGCCCTTTCGTCCCGACCCGAAGTGTGCAGCGTTTGGAAAGTCCGGCCCTGGCATCCCGGAAGATTTTAGTAAGCTACTTCCTTACCGTTGGGGTTTCGGCGTCAACGCTGCCAACCCTCTCGAACCTGATCTCACCGAGCCGATGCAATTCCTCTCGCTGCTTGGCGACTTGGGCATCAAGCTAGTGAACCTTTCGGCGGGCAGCCCCTACTACAACCCGCACCTCCAGCGTCCCGCGCTCTATCCGCCCTCGGACGGTTACGAACCGCCCGAAGAACCGTTGCTCGGTGTCGCTCACCAAATGCAAGTAACACGAACACTGAAGCGAGAATTCCCGCATCTGATCGTGGTCGGCTCGGCTTACACTTACCTGCAAGACTTTCTGCCTTACGTCGCGCAAGCGGCGGTGCGCGAAGGATGGGTGGACTGTGTGGGCCTTGGGCGCATGGTGCTAGCTTATCCAACGCTGCCGCTCGATGTGATCAGCGGCGAGGGTATGCAGCGAAAGCAAGTATGCCGCACCTTCAGCGACTGCACGACTGCGCCTCGCAACGGGCTGCCTTCTGGCTGCTATCCCCTCGACGCGCATTACAGGGAGTCAGCAGCAGCCGTGCGGCTCAAGCACCTAAAAGGCCGCCAAACAGGCAAAAGCAGCGCCTGAGTTTTGTTGGCTAGGATTGAGCGCGGCGCGAGGAGTTGTTGATGAGGGTTGAAGAGATGATCGGACGGTTCCGTCCCGGTCGCAAGATTCACGGCATAGCCGCTGCCCTACTCCCCTTCGAGACGGACGGGCGCATTGCCGTCGAAGCCTTTCAGCAACACCTGCGCGCTACACATGAGGCCGGATTGACGAACGCGGTAAACATGGACACAGGGTACGTAAATTATCTCACCGAGCAGGAGCAGTTACAGATATTGCGTTGGACGCGCTCGGCTCTGGACCCTAACATCACCTTCATCGCCGGCGCGTACATCGAGGGTCTCGACGGTGACATTGTCTCTCTTTACCGTCGTCAGATGGATCGCATAGTCGCCTACGGCGGTTCTCCTATCATATTTCAAACCGCGCGCCTTCACGGTCGAGCATCGCGCGAGAAGATCGCCGTGTACCAGTCGGTGTGTCAGGGCTATCCGGAGGTCCTCGCTTTTGAACTAAGTCCGAGGTTCGCGCCGAATGGCGAAATATTCGACGAAGCAACGGTGTGCGGACTCATCGACATCCCGGAGCTAAAAGGACTGAAACACTCGTCGTTGGATCGGCTCAAGGAGTTGCAGAGGTTAGCATTGCGCGACGCGCTGAGACCGGACTTTCGCATCTACACCGGCAACGATCTCGGCATCGACATGATCGAATACGGGTCCGATTACCTTCTCGGTCTGGCAACATTTGCTCCGGAAAAGTTCGCCGAGCGTGACCGCCTCTGGGAGAGCCGCGACCCCGCTTATTACGCACTTTCTGACGCCCTGCAGCATCTCGGCAACGTTGCGTTTCGCACACCGATCACTGCCTATAAGCACTCCGCTGCGGTCTTTCTAGAACTGACGGGAAGGATTCCCTCGGGTCGGGCGCACCCGCGAAACCCGGTACGCCCCGTCTGGGAACCTGATATCCTGCGCGACTGCGCAGAGCGTCTGGGATACAGGTGACTAATCCCAGAGGCATAATCAAAATGGCGCTCGACAAGAAAAGATTAGATGGTAAAGTGTCGCTCTCACGGGACCACTCGGCCGCGGCCATCGCGGTCACCGTCGCTGGTGGTGCATGGCAACTCGCGCGAACCTGACGCCGACGTGTGATTCATCAAACGCCGCAGGTGAAACTTTCTGCTCTCTGCTATGGCTGGACTAAATATCAAACCAAAGGAACCTTGCCATTGGGATCTTGTGAGTCTCGGCGAGGTGATGTTGCGTCTCGATCCCGGCGATTCGCGGATTCATACCACGCGTAGCTTCCGCGTTTGGGAAGGCGGCGGCGAGTACAACGTGGCGCGCGGACTACGAAGGTGCTTCGGCTTGAATACTGCAATTGTAACTGCTTTCGCGGACAATCCCGTGGGCCGGCTCGTTGAAGATTTGATGTTGCAGGGCGGCGTTGATGTCTCTCTTGTGCGCTGGGTCAAGTATGATGGTCTCGGAAAAGTAGTACGTAATGGCTTGAACTTTACCGAGCGAGGCTTTGGTCTGCGCGCGGCTCTAGGTTGCTCCGATCGCGGCCACACGGCGATCTCAAAACTCCGTCCAGGCGAGATTGATTGGGAATCTATCTTTGGGACCGAACGCACGCGCTGGTTTCATACGGGTGGCATCTTCTGCGCTTTATCAGAGACTGCAGCGGAAGTAGCAAAGGAAGCAATGGCAAGCGCGAGGCGACACGGCACAGTGGTCTCTTATGACTTGAATTATCGTCCGTCACTCTGGCAATCAATTGGTGGACAAGAACGCGCACAGGAGGTCAATCGCGAACTTGCACCGCTGGTTGATGTAATGATTGGCAATGAAGAGGACTTCACTGCCGCGCTCGGATTTGAGGTTGCAGGATTAGACGAGCATCATTCCAACTTCGCTGTTGAAAACTTTCGCCCGATGATCGAGCGGGTTGTGAAAGACTTTCCCGGTTTGAAAGTTGTCGCTACAACTCTTCGCAATGCTAAAACCGCAACGCGCAATGATTGGGGGGCGCTGTGTTATTCAGAAGGCGAGCTTTATGAAGCGACGTCACGAGAAGATTTGGAGATCTACGACCGTGTGGGCGGTGGTGATTCTTTTGCTTCAGGCTTGATCTACGGTTTGCTGGAAAACAAGGGACCGCAATGGGCGGTGGAATGCGGCGCTGCACACGGTGCCCTGGCTATGACAACTCCAGGTGATACAACAATGGCTACGCTCGCAGAAGTTGAACGCGTTATGAAAAGCGGCACCGCGCGCATTAAGCGTTAGAAGCCAATGGCCAAAATAGACGTCCTTAAACGCATAGAAGAGGTTGGGATCATACCCGTTGTGCGCGCCTCTTCTGGCGGGGACGCGGTTTCTGTTGCAGAAGTTATCCGAGAGGGCGGCATTCCTATTCTGGAAATCACCATGACTGTGCCCGGAGCCGTGGGGGTCATCGCACAACTAGTAAAATGTTATGGCGACAAAGTACTGGTGGGGGCAGGCACCGTACTCGATCCAGAAACAGCGCGCCGGTGCATTGAAGTGGGTGCGCAATTCGTAGTTAGTCCGTCGCTTAACTTTCAGACCCTCGATTTCTGTAAGCAACAAGGGATCGCTGTTTTTCCCGGCGCGTTGACCCCTACTGAAGTCATTAACGCATGGCAGGCCGGCGCGGATGCCGTCAAGATTTTTCCTTGCAGCGCTGTGGGTGGGCCAAAATATCTCCGCGCTCTAAAAGCACCTTTGCCGGCGATCAAGATGATTCCCACCGGCGGTGTTTCGCTCTTAACTGCGCAAGAGTTTATTGCTGCGGGTGCATGGGCTCTAGGCGTAGGTGCTGATCTCATACCCAACAAAGGCGTTCAGCCAGGTGAGCATGAATCCCTTGCGGCCGCCGCGCGCAGCTACGTCGCTGCCGTTCGCGAAGCGCGTAGCGCTACCGGACGAATGGCGAAGCACACTGCGTGAGCAGATGAGGAAAAAAGGTTGGACGACTTGAGGAGTCCACCAAACTTAATACGGTAATGGTATTTGGGGTGGTGTTTAGCAAGCGAAGTTGCGAAGCCAATCCGGCGAACGGAGAATTAGCCCAAGAACTGAGTTCCCAACCGGATAACGCCGGGACGATGAGCAGAATCTGAGTCTTAAGATCTCGGACGAAAGATCGTCCACTCGAATGACACTCACTTTCTCGTTGAAAGACTAGTGCTGTAGTCGGGCTCGATAGTTTGAAGCGTCAAGCCGAATCCCAGGATTGAATCGGAAGGGCGGTCTAAGAACCACTGCCTCGGAACTCATAAGGGTGGAGGCCACTCGCGAGCTCGCGTTGTTGCACATTAGCAAGATCCCAACGAGCGTCCATTAAGCGTCCAATATCAGTTCCTGTGAGTCCTTCAAATGGGGTGAAGTGCTATCCATGCCGCTAAGTTTCAATAAATTACTGTGACTTGCGTCTCTTTCACGGCGGCGACACGGGTTCGGTCCAAGTGGTGGGGGGATGGTGTAGTGGCCAATTTGTGGACAGAATTCGCAGCACAAGACGCATAGCGGATTGTAACGAATGGTAAAGAATGTAAAATGCTCGAGAATCTTTGGTGGCTGCAACTTTTGAAAAGACAAAGACTTGCATCTTTGCCTAGCCTATGGTTCGGGACCGAGACGTCGGAGGTTCGAATCCTCTCGCCCCGACCAAAATCATATTAAGAACTTACGGCTGCCAATGTTGGCGGCCGTATTTCTTCTGTGTGGCCAACCCCGTCCGTTACGTAAGGTTGAAGCGGTAGCCGGCATCCAGGTGCTGATGCTGCATCAGAATCTCATGAATGTTGTAGGGGTGCGTTGGTTGACCTGTGAAATGGTTCTTCAGCACCTGGAAGATATGGTCCAATCCACCCGCATCATCGATGTCGATATCGGCAACACAATCATTCCCCTTCATAAAAAATGTAAGCTGCAAGTTGCCGAAGTGGTCGTCGGTCTTGAAACTGCCTGCCGGTTCGAAGTTCTCAAACTCCCCCGGAAGGTGGTGCAGGCTGCCGTCGACAGAATGGAACAGCCCCGAGTTAACGTTGTGCTTCACTTCTTCGCGCAGTTCCTTATTCACAAACGCGAAAAAACGATCGCCTCGAAGCTCTCTAATTTCTTTGATTTCTGACAACACCGACTCGCCGTTATCGAACCTGGTTGCCAGAGTCTTACGCGCAATATTCAGCACTCCAGCTCGCCGAATATCGTCCAGACTGTCGTAGAGTGTTTGCCCAGTCTTGTTCTCAAAACCCAACACGTTGGGACTGTTGGTCAAAAGGGCGCGCAACGCTTTCGGCACATTGGGCAGGAACGAGGGAAAAGTAACACTGACAATTCTAGCTATATCGACGGCAAAGGGTATGCTGAGTTCCGTTGGCGCTCCGCTCGCAATATTTACGAAGTAGCTGACCGGATTATACGAGCGCGGGTTGATGGTGAGTTGATAGATGCCCTGAGCCCCCGTAAAGAGATTTGGAATGCTAATGAACTTTGAGGCGTCCTGCTTTTTGAAACTAGGACTGTCAGACAAATGCAGATTGCGAAGCGAGATATCTACATTTTCCTGCAAGCGCTTGCCATAAACATCAACCAGTTCGAGTTTTAGTTTGCCGTTTTGAGCCATCTTAATCCTCCTGTGTTGGTGGGAAATAATTGAGGAGCAAGTTCAAAGGATGTTACGGCAGCGCGGCGTTAATCGACTTCAGTGCCTGCGCCGCAATCGTCAGTGTCGGGTTGATGGCTAAGGCTCCGGGTATTGCCGAACCATCCACAACATACAGGCCGGGATACACATCGGTGGAGCCTGCCGGTTTGTTGCCATCGAATACTCGACCGAGTTCGTCAACCACGCCGTCAAAGCTCGTCGGCGCTATCGGACAACCGCCCAGCGGATGTGTCACCGTTAGTTTCTTGTTACCGAGACCCTTCCAGAACGGGAATGGCACATAACGACCACCCATCGATTCAGAAAGAGACTGGAGCAGCGTCTCGATTTTTCCAAAGATGGGCGTCTCGCCGATCTTCTTATCCCAGTCGAGCTTTAAGTTATCGTTGTCCAGCGTGAATTTCCCGCTGGCATCATCCTGGCCCATAGCGTTGAAGAAGAAGATATTGGCCATCATCTCGGCTTCAGTCTGGAAACTTGTCGGATCGTAGGTGTCCGGAAGAGACGGGAGGAAGGCGCGCAGATCAGGCAGCGCCATCGATAGAAACGCAAACTTCATTTTAGCCTTGAGCGCCTCGCGCTGAGCAAAATTGTCGAGCACGCCGATCGTTGTGCTGGTAACAGCGGCGAGCATCTCGGGAATGCCTGCGTCTTCGACGTGTATATGCAGGCCATCAAATTTCGCGTGAACTCCGGACGTATTGATCGGACCGCGGGTGGTGTAGACCGGCTTGGTGGTGCCCACACAGAAGGCGCCGAAGTCTCCATTCGTCGAGAAGTGAGTGCCAAGTTTGGCTGTAAGTTTTAGCCCGCCGCGATCGCGCGAGCGCAACAATATTTCCGTGGTGCCGAGTGTGCCGCCGGCAAGAAAAACCATTGGCGCGCTTAGAGTCTTCGTATTGCCATCGCGATGATCGCGGTAGCGCACTTCGTAGCCACCCGCGATCTGCTTGATATCACGCACCTCGGAAAGCGGCGAAAGCGATACGCCCTTGGTGGGATCGGAAAGTAACTTTCCGTAGAGCGTCTTGTTGAGCGTGTGTCGCGCTGCTGGAAGACAGCCCAGGATACAGCGGCCCTGTCGCTCACAAAACGTATGGTTCTTGGCTGCATCACTGGCTGCGCCGCGGTCGGGATCATACTCAACCAGCGACAGATCCAAAGGCTCCCAGGGCATCTGGATGCCGAGCTTTTGCGAAGATATTTTCGCGGCATCGCGCAGTGCGCGCGCCCGATCGAGATACAGATAGTCGTCATCAGTCAGGTTTGATACGTCGCGGCCCGGCAGCGGAATCTTTGTGACGACTCGATTGAGTTTGCCGCGAAAGTCTTCCATCCACTTGTAAGCCGTTTGATACTCAGCATCACCAAGATTGAGGCCGATGCCTAGTAACACTTCGGCTTGAGGCCGCAGCGTGACGTTTGAATAAATCAGTGAGCCGCCACCCACCCCGCTGGCTGTCAGAATATCGGCCTGCTTGAACATAGAATATTGATACAGGCCGTCGTTATTGAGCGGGCCGCGAATGCTGGCAAAAAAATCGAGTAGTCCTTCACGATGGTTCGGGCGCGGCCAATATTGCACCGGCATGGGCGGATTCTGTTCCTTGGCCCAGACCGGAATTGGTTTTTTTGCGCCGGCGGGAGGTTGGCCCAACTTCTCTGGGGTTACCCAAAACGTGCCGCGCTCGAGCATCATTACTTTCTTACCTTTGGCAGCGAGTTTGGTGGTGGCAATCGTCCCGCCAAAGCCTGTCCCGATAATGATGGCATCAAAGTTCATTGGCATGGTGAGTTCTCCTTGGGAAATGAGTCAGGTCCATACCCAATAGGCGCATGAAATCTCAAGCGAAGGTTTGAGGCTAACGAGAATTCCGCTTCCGAAAAAGGAAGATGGCTAATGACCTCTAAGGTGCGAAGGGCGTCAAAATATTTTGAGCATCGGAGTCTGAGGCCTTACCGGGATTCGTCGTGAGTGTTTCTCAAGAACGAGCGGTTACCGAGGATGTTCCGCCCATTCAATCTCTAAGAAAAGTTTAGCAATTCGATTGCAGCCGAACTCTATGCCTGCCGGTCGGGGCTGTCAAGCTTTTTAAGCCGGGATAGTGAGAGCAAGCGTGCGCGATGCGAAGACTGGGCAGTTCAAAACTAGACTTTTGCGTTCTCTTTACGCAGGTGACCGACGTGCCGCCAGATCCACCAGGCAACCAGGATCACGGCCGCAATGCCGATGAGAAAATCAAGGCGATGGAACCACGTCTTTAAGGTGTCGTCTTTGTTCCACTTCTCGCCGAGTTTTTGCCCGGCATAAGCCAGACCGAGGCACCAGGGGAACGATCCCGCGAACGTGTAGATCACAAATCGCTTTAGATTCATGCGAGCGACGCCGGCGGGAAACGCAATGAAAGTTCTGATCGCCGGAAGCATGCGGCTGACAAAGACAATGATCTCACCGCGTTTTTCAAACCAGCGGTCGGCAAGATCCAGGTCGTGCTTGGAGACTAAAAGGTAGCGCCCATATTTCTCGATCAAAGGACGCCCGCCCTTCATGCCCACCCAATACGCAACAAGTGAACCTAGCACACAGCCAACGGCACCGGCGAGAGCGACCAACCACAAATTCATTTGCCCCGTTGAAACAAGGTAGCCCGAAAACGGCATGATGATTTCAGAAGGCAATGGAATGCACGCTGACTCGATAGCCATCAGCAAGACGATTCCAGAATAACCAAGCGTCGATATGACGGCGACTATTATGGCGGAAAGAAATTCGAGTAGGCGTGCAATCATTGATAATAAGTTTCGCGTTCCGAGTTTCGAGTTTCGAGATTACAAAAGGAAAAGGCTCGCCTGAAAGATGGCAATTGATAGGACACAGAGTTCGCGCTGGAAATTCAAACTCGAAACGCGAAACTCGAAACGCGAAACTTCACGAAGTCCAGCCATGCTGCCCGATTAGTGGAACGAAGGCGCAAGCGCCGTGATCCTCTTGTGTCGAACCGGTCGCTGTTTTAATGACTCGAATCAATCTTTGTGACTCGCGCGTGGCGCCAATGGGAACGACTAATCGGCCACCGATCCTCAATTGAGCAACTAATGGCTCAGGAACGCTGGGACCACCGGCTGCCACCAGTATTCCATCGTAAGGCGCGTGGGTGGCCCATCCCAGGGTGCCATCAAAACATTTCACGGTCGCATTATAGATTCCCAACTGCCGAATGCGGCCTTGTGCCTGGCGTGCAAGATCTGCGATGCGCTCAATCGAGTAAACCTGGCCGGCAATTTTCGCAAGCACTGCAGTTTGGTAGCCCGATCCCGCGCCAATTTCCAGCACCCGGCTTTCCTGCTTTAACTCGAGCAGTTCCGTCATTCGGGCCACAATGTATGGTTGCGAAATTGTCTGGCTACCGCTAATCGGCAATGCATGGTCGCCATAAGCGCGCGATTGCAAAGCTTCCGGCACGAATGCGTGGCGCGGCACTGCTCGCATGGCTTCCAGCACTTTCAGATCTTTGATGTGGTAGTGGTCGCGAAGTCTTTCGGCCATACGCTCGCGAGGGATGGCGAAATCCTGACTTCGATGGGAAGGCTGTTGACCGGTTGTTTGCACAAAGCTTTCCGAACTCTACTAGCTTGAAGAACGCGCCTTAGCTCTTCTGAATCAGTTCGGCGTCGTTCAAATAATTCCAGGTTTCAATCGCGGTCAGGGCATTATGGTCCGTCATGTCGCTCTTCAAGGGCGTAACGGAGATGTAGCCCTGCTCGATGGCATTGTAGTCGGTGCCATCAGCTGCGTTAGTGTTGAAGTACTCTTCGCCAATCCAAAAATAAGGTTTGCCGCGCGGATCGATGTGCTCGCTAATCACCGGCCGCGCATTCTTAATTCCCTGCCGCGTAACTTTGACGCCCTTAATCTCGCGGGCCGGAAAGTTGATGTTCAGCAAAGTTCCTTCGGGCAATCCTTCGGTCAAAACTTTTTGCACTGCAGTCTTAGCAAAGCGCGCTGCTTCGCGGAAATCAAAATTCTCGCGCGCAACCAGGCTGAAGGCGAGACCCGGTACGCCGAGGATCGTGGCCTCGAGCGCTCCTGCGACTGTGCCGGAATATGTGGCATCGTCACCCAGGTTGCCGCCATGATTGATTCCGGAAGCGCAAATATCCGGCATCTCGTCCGCTGAAAGAATCTTGTTAAGCGCGAGCGTAACGCAGTCAGTCGGCGTGCCGTCCACCGTCCAATGTCTCGCATCGATTTGACGGATTCGCAACGGTCGCGCGAGAGTTAGACTGTGCGACGCGCCGCTCATCTCCGAGGCCGGAGCAACCACGAACACATCGCCAATCTGACTAAGCGCCTCTTCCAGCTTGATGAGGCCGTTCGATTGTATGCCGTCGTCGTTCGTAAGTAGAATTCTTGTCATAGCAAACCCACCTGGCGCGCTGATCCTTTTCTCTTCGCTGTATGATCGCAACGCAGCTTTCGCCGCGCGCTCTACATTGATGAGTTTTCGATAATGCGCGTGGGTATCGGCTGGATCAAACTAGTCGCGAGGGGTGGTGCGCATGCGGCCTTTTTTCTTATTGCGTTTGCGCGCCAATGCTGACTTCAGTTTTGCCTTCTGACCTGGAGGGATAAAGAACGCGTGCTTTTTCGCATCCTTGATGATCTCTTCCGTCATTACTTTACGTTTGAAACGGCGCAATGCGCTTTCAATCGATTCGCCCTGATTAACAGTAACTATTGCCATTCACTTCTCGTCTTTCTGAAAGAATTTCGTCTCCTATTTGCAACCTGGCTATTTAACACGCCCAAAACGGTTGCGGTCAAGTTCGCAGGACCAAATCGTGAATCGTAAATAGAAAGAATGATACCTGGGCAAAGCACTGCTAGCCCCGATTGTTTCTGCTCCGATTCGCGATTTACAATTCACCATTCACGATCACGCAGTGAACCCCGCGAACATTCCTATTCGCGGGGCTCCTTTTCTACCCGGAAAAGCAGAACCTAAGCGAGAACCGCTTCGGGTGCTTCCTGTTTTTTGCGGCTCAGACTTTGAATCTGGACCGGCTTATCAGCTTCCTTAACGTCAAGCTGCTTCTTCAAGACCATCTCCTGATAAAGCTTGCGCATCATCACCGCTTCCTCATGGGCGGTCTTGGGACCTTCCATCTCGGGCTTGTTGGGCCGCGTCAGGTCGATCGGGTTCAAGACCATATTGTGCGCCTTATCGGCGAGTTCGACCTCTTTGCCGCGAGCAAAGATTTCGTGACGGCCGTTCTCTTCATACCATTTTGCGACGGTCGCATTCTGGTGCATGTTCTCGATGATGTTTCTCCAGCCAATGCCAGTGTTGTAGGCACAGAATGAAATCTCACCTTCCTGCGTTCCGTAAGGAATGATGCACATCTCTGTGCGGCGGAAATCGTAGTTGAACAGATCCTGGAACCACATTCCCGCGATGAACAGAAAGTTCCAACGATCCGCGCGACGCATCTTGATGTCGTCTTCCGAGCGATCGCCGCCAACCTTGCCATAGTCTTTGCCGGTCAGACCAAACGACTTATCAAACTTTTTGAAGAGCTCGTACAGCGTGAACTGCGACGGCGATTTGTACGGGTTGTAGTGCTTGAGAAGCGCCAGGCCCATCATCAAATTCGACATCCACTTGCCGCGCGCGGCGTCAGTGATCTTCTGCATATCTTTCACCAGCCCCGGAATATTCAGGAACTCCGGTACGGGCCGCATCTCGCGCGTTTCCTTGTCAACCATCACCGCTGTGCCAACACCACAATTTGGGTGGCAACCGCAGGAAACCTGGCCCCATTCGGCTTGCGGTCCGTGGACCAAATCCGCGAAGTCAGCAAACGCGCCCATCAATGACAGCGGAAACCAATCGCGCGTGGGCTCGGTGATTCCAACTTGATCCTTAACGTCGTGCGCCAGATGCGAAAGCGTATAGCGCTGTTGCAAGCGCCGCTGCGGCGTGATTTCTTCGTCGCGACCAGTAAACGAAACCGGCTGAAACGAAAGAAACGCAATCTTCTTGGGATTATCTAACGCAAAACGCACAATCGAACCAACCTGGTCATTGTTAATTCCGTTGACTAGTGTGGTAACGAGCACAATCTCAACACCTGCTTCATGCAGGTTGTTGATGGCGCGCATCTTCACGTCAAACAGGTTGCCGACCTGACGGTGACTGTTGGCGTCGTTGCCAATGCCATCAAACTGGAGGTAGACATAACGCAAACCGGCGGCAGCGGCCTCGCGACAGAACTCTTTGCTCTTTGCAAATTCGATTCCGTTTGTCGCCGCTTGCACGCTGTTATAACCAACCTTGCGTGAATACTTGATCGACTCGAGAAAGTGCGGGGAAATTGATGGCTCACCACCTGAAAACTGAACCGACATTTGACGGCGCGGTTTGATCGAAATCGCATTGTCGAGAATTTCCTTGATCTCATCCATGCTCAACTCGTGGACGAAGCCCACCTGATTCGCGTCCATGAAGCAAGGGTCGCACATCATGTTGCAGCGATTGGTAAGGTCAACTGTCAAGACAGCGCCGCGACCATACTTGATGGTGCTGGTGCCATGGTTGTGCAATTTTTCGTCGTTGTGCGCGTCGATGTCGCGCCCCGGAAACATCTTTTCGATGTGCGTCAGAAACTTGACGTCGATGGCCATCATGTCTTCGAAGTGCCCATGGATCGGACAATCCTTAACCATCCAAACCTCGCCGTTGCGTTCAATAATCTGGGCCTTGATTTCGCCAACCTTCTCATTAATAAGAACGCTGACATCCTGCTTGCCGCTGAGAATCGACTCCCTGGCTTCGATCACGCAATTAGGACAAAGCGAATCGGTCGTACGCGGCCAGCCAAGGGTCGGCTTGCTCTTCTGCCACGATTTCAGCAGCGGTTTGTCTGACCATTTAGGGGTAAATGACGGGTTCGGCTTGTACTTGTTAACCGATTGAATAACGTCGTGAATGCCGCCGGCTGCCAGGGTCAATCCCTTTTCGGCGCGCTTGATTAGTCGCATCTTTTCTCCTCGGAACACTCTACTATTTGATTAAAATTGCATGTTTGCGAATAGAGGGGAATCACAGGTCCGCTCGCAAACTTCCAGAAATTCTTGGCAATGACCATGCCGCCATCAACCTCGGTCTGCCAACTGGTAAAATAATTAGACTTACCAACGAAAAAGCTGGAATCAGGTGGTGAACCTTCCCTCCTAATGTGTATCACGGCGACGCGCATTGGTCCGACGAACGCACAGCGTAGCATTTTGGCCGCCATTCGCCAAGCGCCAATTTTTGAGTTTTCAGGGGAAACTTGGCGAGGGTTTTTAAAGCCTGCCGGAGAAGTAACCAATGCGTGCGGTTACCTGGTGGGTGGGATTCGAGGTTTCGACGCGGACACGTCTGAACTGACCGTCCTTCTTTGCATTCAACGGCGCATAGTAAAGGGCGTACTGGTGTCTCAGCTCGTCAGCGACTTCGGCATAGGTTTTTTCCAAATCTCGAAAGCTCAGTGGCTTGTAAAGTCTGCCACCAGTTGCAGCGGTCAACTGTTCCAGATTTTGTTCGCTCGCATCAAGCGCAGCCAGACCGAGTCGTAAGTCATCAATGCGAAGTTGGTTGAACCGCCGGTCCGAATCGCTCGCCGCCAGCAAAAGCGAAAGCTCATCCTGTTTAGCTGAACGCTCAATTTGCGTATTGCTAACTACATAAATTGCGGTTTGAGATTGAAGAGCAGCTCGCAGGGCCGCCTCAAAGGTTGAGCCGCGACCACTATCGATGCCATCGGTTAGCACAATGACTGCGTGACGCGCCGTCGGGCGCGCCAACTGATCGCGAGCAGCCAACAGCACCGCATCGTGAAAACGCGTGAACATGCCTGGCGCTATTCTCTTCAAGGCACGATGCAACTGCATCTGGCTTCGGGTCCAATCCTGGAGCAGCGCCACCCGGTCATCAAACTGAATCAAGCTAATGCGATCGGCTGCGTCCAGGTGCGCGGCGAAGCCTTCAGCAGCAACGCGAAAGTCGTCGAGATTTTTTGCCACGGATGAAGAAGCATCGATCATCAGTACGACGTCCACTGGCACCTGGCGCAAACTGAGATCGCTGAGCGACTGTTCGATTCCGTTTTCAAACACGCGAAAGTCTTTCCGAGTCAGATCAGGCACCAACCGGCCTGAGCGATCCCGCACAGTCACCGGTAGCAACACTTCGGTCGTGCTAACCGAAATAACGTCATCTGGATCGATTTCTTGTTCGTCTTTTTGAGGAGCCGGTTTAGGCGGCGGCGGATTTTGCGATTGTGCCGGCGCGGCGGGCGCGGCACCGGTGAGAACGGATAACAGCACCAATATACGCAACCAAAAGGATGTTTTCCTCGGCCACATTGATGCTAGTTGGACCTGGTTTTCGGCTGGGTCGAATCCGACTCGTCTCGTATCGCAGTTTTCATAGCGACGATCACCGGTTCCGTGACTCGGTGGCGGCGCAGCTCAGCGATCCTCGGATCGGAAAGATCAAAATCAACCGGCGAACCTTCGATGCGCTTGATGATGGTGCCCTCGGAAAAACCGGCATCGACCAGGCTGATGATCGATTCGTTGGTTAGCGTCGGTGTCTTTTCCAATTTCAGGCCGGCGCCATTCTCGTCGGGCGGTGGCCTGAGGATGCGCACTGTTGCGTTGCCCGTCGTGGTCCGCGCGCCCTGGTTTGAGCCGCTTGTACCCCTTCCCCGAGTCTCGCCACTTGTTCCGGCGCGGTCGCCAAAAATGTCGTCACCGCCAGAATCCCCAGTTGTTTTTTTGCTCATGGGATTGCTGTCTGCAAAACTCAAATCGTCGTCAACGGAGAGAGCGTCACCCTGCGACAGCATCGCGAGAATAATATTTTCACTAACGCCGTTGCGTTTAAGTTCAATCAAGCGATCAGGCTCGAGATCAAAACGATTCGGACGGCTGTGAATGATTGCGATGACGGTTTTATCTTTGAAGCCGGCACGCACTAACTTGATGACCGCGCTGTTGGTCATCGGAGTCGAGGGCGACTGGGCCATGGCCACGGACGCCAGCGAAAGAATGAGCGCAATGGCTGCAAGCCTAAGAAAAGGTTTCATTGCGATCCGTTTCGTGACCACAAGCAAATCTCAATTTCCGCCATTTGGCGAGGTGATGGCTGAAGTCGTAACGACAGCAACAGCCTTTGTACGCCGGTAGCGATAGCTGATTCGCTTAACATAGTCACGAGTCTCTCGATACGGTGGAACTCGGCCGCCAAACTTCATGACCGCGCCTTCGCCCGCGTTGTAGCTGGCCAATACCAGATCGATGCGCCCGTTAAACTGATCCAACAGTTGGCGCAAATAACGCGTGCCACCGGCAATGTTTTGCGCCGGATCTGATGGGCGCCTGACCCCGAGACGCGCGCTGGTACCAGGCATCAGCTGCATCAGGCCGCGCGCACCCTTTGGCGACAGGGCCCGAGTATTGAAATGTGATTCCTGTTCCATCACGCAAAAAATCAAATAAGGATCGACGCCGAACCGCGCACCACTCTGTCTAATCAAGCTATCGATGCTTAGCTTTCCAGTAGTCCAGCCACGCTCTTTCTTAATAGAAGAGTCGGATTCAGCCAGACTTTCCAGCCCCTCGCGTTCAATGTGGTCGACCCGGCCGCGCTCGACAAAAATCGAGAGTGAGCCGCGTCGATACCAAACACCCGCTGTTGTTTCGGTAGCGTTATCCGCCTCGACGCGTGCGCCGCCGATCAGATAAACCCACGCTGGACCATCGTTGGGCTCAGCATCCACTTTTTCAGGCGCAGGAACTTTAATCACGAGGTCTTCGACATCGGGCTTCGCTTTCAGACCGCGCTCGATTACTTTCACGCGTTCACGAGCGATCAAGTGACTTATCCCACCGCGCTGATACCAGATTCCTTGCGCGCTCTCCCACGCTTCGTCAACGGGAAAACTACTTCCATCGATCAACTTAAGATGGATGCCCGGTGCGGGTTGTTCAACTGCAGCTGCCTGAAACTTGTGGTGCCGTGGCTTTGTTTTTTTGGCGTCGGCCACGCGGAAGCAACACGCAATCAATGCGCACGAAGCAAGAACTTGAACTGTGCGGTATTGAAATCTCATCGGTAAAAACTGGAGGTTTTACAGTTCCAGCGGATCGGCCAATGTCCTTTCAATCATTGTTTCCTGCGTGGCCATTGGCGCGAAGGAGTGCGACGCGCCGAAGTAGTTACGCCAAGCCACGTCGATGACGTCGGGACTCAGCGCCAGCGAATGTCCATCGAATAAGCAGAGGTCGGTTATACGGTCGAGCAGATCTCGCGGTTCGCAGCCCTTCATTTGGCGATGTTCTATGCGGTACTTATTCAGGACATGATCGAGCGCCGCGTCGTCGCATTGAATTCCGCGGTTGTAAGCCTGGCGCTTGAAGATTTCGATGTAGGCACGCGGCGTCGGCGGTTCAACGCGCGCGCGATAGCCCATGCGTCTTAAGAATGCCTGATCCGCAAGATCCTTTTCATCAAGGTTTGTTGAGAAGACTACAAGTTGTTCAAAAGGAACTTCGATCTTTTTCCCTGTGTGCAACGCGAGATAGTCGACGCGACGCTCAAGCGGAACAATCCAGCGATTGAGCAGGTCCTGAGGCGCGACGCGCTGCCGGCCAAAGTCGTCAATTACAAGCGTGCCGCCGTTGGACTTCATCTGAAACGGCGCTTCATAGAATTTTGCCGAATCGCTCCAGGTGAGATCGGCATTCTCCAAAGTCAGTTCACCGCCAACGACAACGAGCGGCCGATCAATCAGTACCCACCGCCGGTCATATTCAACCGGCGTCACTTCCGTTGAGGCAACCCGGTGGCAATGCGAATCAAACACGCGAATGATCTGGCCATCGATCTCCACGGCGTAGGGGATCCAGATAGCGCCGGGCAACGCGCCGTTGATGCGTTCGGCTACAGCAGTTTTTCCGGTGCCGGGTAAGCCAGTTAGGAACAGTGATCGTCTGGAATTGATGACACAGCCAAGCGTTTGCAAGAGCGAGTCCGGCAAAATCAAATCGTGAAACGCCTGGCGCACGGTGTCCATCGAAGCCGCGTGCGACGGAATAGATTGCAAACGCATCATGTGCGCGTAATCGTTGAGTGAAACGGGTGCGGCGCCGCTGTAACCGCAAACAGCCAGGAGTCGAATCAAACGGTCCCAGCCATGGTCCAACATCGCATAGCGCGTCGAACCCACCGTCGTTTGCAGACGCACTTCGATCAATTTCTCGCGATAAAGTTTTTGCAGAATCTCTTCGGTCAGAGCGCGCGGCAAATGCAGCCGGTCGGCGACAGCGGTTGTGGTCGGCTCGGGAAGCATCGCAATGTGCTTCAACGCCAGTTCGCAAAGAAACCCTTCACCAACTCCCAGATCTGCTAATTCTTCCGGCACGGGCGGGCCCATTGCTTCAACTTCCGCGCGAGATAGCATCGTTGTAGGCGACATCATCATTGTTCACCTTCCTAAAGCAAACTATTGTCCGGCCGCAGCGACGGTTGTTGGAATTCCAGCCAATGCATTCTTGGCCGCTTCCGCTTGTTCCAGTTTGCCAACTCGCGTGTAAAGATCGGCGAGCCGCCTAAGCGCAAAACTCGAATTCGGATCGATGCGGCGCGCGTCTTCGTAGTACCTGATCGCATCTTCCTCGCGACCAAATCTTTCCAGCATGCGCGCGGTGTTCAAATTCCCCGTCAAGGGACCGGCGGCGCGCGCGAAATGCCTGAAAGCCTCCTGGAACTTGCCGAGGCGGCAGAGTGCCAAACCGAGATTGTTGAGAATGCGCTCGTTTGTGGGTTCCAACTTCACCGCGCGCTTCAAACGATCGACGGCAGCCCGATAATTTCCGTTTTGATATAGCGAGAAGCCGAGATTGTTCAGCGTCTCTGCGTCTTCAGGTTCAACTTTCACCGCGCGCTCATAAGAATCGCGAGCGCGTTCGGCAAGCCCTTTCTGGTCGTAAGCAACGCCAAGCAGGTTGTGCGCTTCACTTAATTTCGGATCCAGCGAAGCGGCGGTTGAAAGTTCAGCAATCGCCTCGTTAATGCGACCGTTCAATAAATATGATCGTCCGCTCGCGAGGTGTTCTTTGGCGGAAGCTGTCGCATTTACTTTTGCCGGAGATGGATTGCGCACATCTTCGACGCGTTCGACGCCCACACTCTCAAACCTCGCGGCGTCCTTCTCGGTCATCCGCCGCAGCTTATGATCGTCGCCGTGTCCAAATAGTCTGCCAAGTGCTTTGAAGGGAGCGGCCAGAACCTTCACGACTTTGTTGCCGCCCTTCTTTTGTTCCTTAACATTGCCGGCGACTGAGCCCGAGTCTTCAATGGCATTCACGTCCGGGTCGCCTTCGCGTTCGGTGGTGGTGGCGCTCCACATCGCGGTGGCGCCAATGGCTAAGACGAATGCAATTAGAATGGCGAGCAGTGTGCGCTTATTCATAACTAGACTCCTTTACATCTTGCCAAGCGTATCCATCAGTTGCAGTGCGGCTGGACCAAGAATCGCAATGAACAAAGTGGGAAATAGGAAACAAGCGAGCGGGAACAGCAACTTAACTGCGGCCTTTTGCGCGGCCTGTTCCGCGCGTTGCCGCCGCTTAGTGCGCAGTGAATCTGAAAAAGCGCGAATTGCTTTGGCGATGGAAGTACCAAACTTGTCAGTCTGAATCAACATTGCTACCAGACTGCGCAAGTCTTCAACGCCGGTCCGGTCAGCGAGATTGCGCAATGCCTCATCGCGATCGCGGCCCACGCGAATCTCCAGGTTTGCCAGTTCAAACTCGTCACTGATGTCCGGATGAACTTCCTTCAGCTCGGTGCTCACCTTCACCATCGCTGCGTTCAGGCCCAGGCCCGCTTCGATTGAAATCACCATCAAATCGAGCGCATCAGCCAAGCCCCAGCGCACCAATTGTTGCCGGGAACGAATCATGCGGTGCAACGCGTAACGCGGCAGGAAAAACCCAATCACAAAAGCGAACAAAATGTAGAGCACCGCGCTTTGCAGCGGCCGCGCCATTAACGCGCAAGCGAGTGCGACCAGCGCCGGCAAACCTGCAAGGGTGCAAACCTGAATGGCGCGATACGTGACGGAAGCGCCCGGCGATCTAAATCCCGCCTGCATCAACTGCTGTTGCAGTTTCTTTGCCTCGGCTGCCGAGGGTGGCAGCAGACGACTAACGGGTGAAGCAAGACGCTGGGTCAAATCGGTATTAGGACGACGCTCGTCCAAATTGACCGCGCTGGCGACCGGACCTGCAGTTTTTTCACCCAGGCGCTTCAGCCGTTCAGTCGCAGCGCTTTGCGGACGATACAAAAGCCAGTAAGCGCCCAGCATCGCGAGCGAGATACAAACGAAAGTGGAGATGGTGATAAGTATTAGCATCTTGGTTTTAAGCCAGTAGTCAGTCGTCAGTGGTCAGTTGCATTTATCATCTGCGGTTTGTCGTTGGTGGTCAGCTATTGGTGTTAGTGGCTGGTGGTTAGGGGATGCGTGTCAGGTCGGTTTTTGCAACTGACCATGGACCACTGACTACTGACCAGGCCTCAAATTTTTATCCTCAGGATTTTTCGCACAATCAACATGCCGGTGACCTGTAAAAACAGCGCGGTGGCGATCAGGTAATGGCCGCGCGGATCTTTCCACAGCACCGTCATGTAATCGGGATTCATCGCCGTGATGGCGATGGTTACGAATATCGGCAGACCGCACAAAAGCCACGCCGACATGCGCGAACTGGTCGTTAACGTTTTCAGATCGCCCATGATGCGAAAGCGCTCGCGAATCGTGTAGGCGACTTTTTCCAGAATCTCGGCGAGGTTGCCGCCGGTTTCGCGTTGAATCAGCACCGCAGTCACGCACATCCGTAAATCCAGCAGCGGAATGCGGTCTATCAGATTCTCCAGCGCGAGCTTCAGCGACAGACCAAGGTTTTGTTCTTCGTAAGTTTTGCGAAACTCAGTAGCGATCGGCTCTGGCATTTCGGCTGACACCATATGCATCGCTTCCGAAAATGCGTGGCCGGCACTTAGTGCGCGGCTCATCAAATCCAACGCGTCGGGTAGATGCTCGAGAAAATGCTCGAAGCGCTTTTTCCGTTTCCACCATACGTGAACGAATGGTAGCGAGGCTGCGGCAATCCCGGCGACGAACATCACCAGAATGGAGGCGGTGATCATCGATGCGGCCAGCGCCGCCAGCATGCCGGCCATCCCGGAAAACATCACCAGACGCGACGGCGTGATATGCAGGTCCGCCT
Source organism: Blastocatellia bacterium (assembly GCA_013697915.1). Lineage (GTDB taxonomy): Bacteria > Acidobacteriota > Blastocatellia > Pyrinomonadales > Pyrinomonadaceae > PSRF01. The sequence continues at coordinate 91,823 of JACCVY010000220.1, forward strand.
GGTCCAACATCCTTTTCAACTGCAAAGCCGCCTGCATGCGTACCAGCGAACGATTCAGCCATGGGATCTCGCTCATCAACTCAGCGCGCGCGAGCACCACTTCCGTGTCTTCGGTATGCGCCGAATGGAGCAGCGCTTCTGACAGCCGTTTTTGCAGGCGCGCACGTTTAGCGTTAGTGCCGTGCGTAGCCAGCAGGTACGCGCCCAGCACGAGAAAGAGTCCAAACAGGAAAACCAAGAAGGAGATGAACATGTGTTCTACACTTCCTCAAAAAAGATGCGCGGCAACGTGAACCCGCTGGTCTTGAGTCGCTCGGCAAAGCGCGGGCGAATTCCGGTGGGACGAAAGCGGCCGATAACCATTCCGCTCGAATCCACGCCGGTGCGTTCGTATTGGAAAATTTCCTGCATCGTGATCGTTTCGCCTTCCATTCCTGTAATTTCAGAAATGGAGGTAACCCGACGGGTGCCGTCCGATAACCGAGCCACTTGGACCACGAGGTTGATGGCGGCTGCGATCTGCTGGCGCATTGCGCGATCGGACAAGCGCATTCCGGTCATTTGAATCATTGTTTCCAGGCGTGTCAGGGCATCGCGCGGCGTGTTGGCGTGAACGGTCGTCAAGCTGCCGTCGTGGCCGGTGTTCATCGCTTGCAACATGTCGATTGCTTCACCGCCACGGACTTCGCCGATCACGATGCGATCGGGACGCATGCGCAGGGCGTTGCGAACCAGGTCGCGTTGCGTCACTTCACCGCGGCTTTCAATATTGGGCGGACGGGTTTCAAGTCGCACCACATGCGGTTGCTGCAGTTGCAGCTCCGCGGAATCCTCAATGGTGACGATGCGCTCATCTTCCGGGATGTAAGCGGACAGCGCATTCAGCAATGTCGTCTTGCCGGCGCCGGTGCCTCCGGAAATCAACACGTTCAAGCGCGCGCTCACGCACATCTGCAGCATATCGGCGATGTCTTTCGTCAACGCCTTGTTTTCGATGAGGGCGTTCATGCGCAAAGGCTCGGCGCCAAAGCGACGAATCGACAACACAGGCCCATCGATTGAGAGCGGCGGAATGATCGCGTTAACACGCGAGCCGTCGCGCAGTCGCGCATCGACCATCGGCGACGATTCATCAATGCGGCGCCCAACCGACGACACAATCCGCTCGATAACCCGCATCAAATGCTCATCATCCTTAAAGGCGACGTTAGTAATTTCAAGTTTGCCGCGGCGCTCGACATAAATTGTGCCGTGAGAGTTGACCAGGATGTCGGAAATGGTGCTGTCTGCAAGTAACGGCTCAAGCGGTCCTAAACCGAACAGTTCGTGCTGAACGTCATTAACGAGTCGGTCCCGCTCAGCGGTCGAAAGTGGCATCGCCTCCTGGGCCAACACGCTTTCGGCGAGCCGCGAAACTTCGGCGTGTACCTGCTCCGGACTGAGCGCCGACAGCTTCGTCAGGTCCATGCGATTGATAAGGGCGCGATGAAGCCGCGACTTCATCTCCTGGAACGATTGCGCGCCACCGGCATCGGCGCCGTTGCCGTTGCTATTACTGTTTGGGGGAAAGCCCGCGGACTCTCTTATTAATCTTTCTCGAAGTGCCATGTTGTTTTTGTGGCACAGACTTTAGTCTGTGGCATTCGTTCAAAATCACAGACTAAAGTCTGTGCTACTTATCTGCAGTTCCAGCGCGTTGGGCGCCGCATGTCGTTTGAAGAGTGACTTCCAGAAAGCCGGGCGTGGAGTCTGGTTTTCTTGAATTGGCACGGCCCCGCTGGCGATTGTTTGCGCTATGCGCTTGATCTCGATTGCTATTTTCGATCCCGCATCTGACTGGACCAGCGGTTGGCCCAGATTGATTGAGGTGACTGCCGTTTGATAGTCGCTGGGAATGAAACCAATAACCGGTTCACCCAAAAACTTTTCCACTTGCCGCAGATCCAAATCGATCTGTTTGCTCCAGCGATTGACGACGATCCGCACTTTCTGGCGGGGATAGCCAAGCCGGTCGAAAATCTCCAGCGCGCGCTGCGTGCTCCGGATCGCCGGAATGTCGAGCGTCAACACCAATACAATCTCATCCGCCTGGTCCAACGCAGCCAAAGTGATCGAGTCGAAAGTGTGCTGCGGATCGAGCACGACGTAATCGTAAGATTCACGCAAGCGCTGCAGAACTTCGAAAACATGTTCTGGTTCGATTTCATCGGCCGAATCCGCCTCTTTCGGTGCGGCCAGCAACGACAGGTTCGAAGAATGCGGCGTGACGAAACTGCCGATGAGCGCATCGTCGAGTCGATTGCGATGCTCGGACATGTCGGCAAAGGAATATTTGGGATCGAGGCCAAGAAATAACGGCAGGTCGCCGGCCTGAAGATTGAGATCAACGAGAACTGTGCGTGCCGCTGTTGCAGCCGCCAGATTCGTGGCTACAAAAGAGGTGCCGCAGCCGCCTTTGCTTGAAAACACCGCAATCATCCGGCCCTTCTTTTTCGGCGCTTCGACCTGGCCCGAACAGTATTCCTGAACGCGATCCAGGACTGTTTTCAGTTCGTCCTGACTAATTGGCAGACGCAGAAATTCGCGCGCGCCGGCCCGCAAACTCCGCAGGATTAGATCAGGTGAAGCGTCCTGCGCCGCAGTTATTAATGCAGTTCGTGGCGCTTCCGTAACCAGACGCTCAATGACTTTGATTGCCTGGTCTGCGTTCGCGCCCAGACTGATAAGCGCAGCCGCAGGTTTCAGCCGAATGATTTCTTCATGAAGTTGCTCGGCATCATTTCCGCCGGCCAACAATTGCACACGACCGTCGACCGACAGCGCGGCGCGAATTGCTTTGAAGTTATCGAGGCCAGTGCTTAGAACTACGATTGTTAGTGGCTGTGTCATTGTCTGTTTTAAGGATTCGATTGATTCTTGATTCAGGTTATCGTCCGGAAACGGTTTAAGGAATGGCGCCGGCACTTTCGCCGGTTAGCGTGGTGTTGTAGTCCGGCATTTGAATGCTCGTGCCGACAATTGGCATCACGAATTTGAATTGGTAGTTCGTGATTGTCACCGAAACGGTTCCCTGGCCCACCCCGAACCCCGTGTACTGAACATTCAAATTTGCCGGAGTTAGATCGGTAACCAGCGGTTGCGATCCGCCTGCCGGATCGCCATACACCGCAACATTCCTTATTGCTGTGATACTGGGACCAACATTTGTTCCCGTGGTCTTCGTGCCTGCGGGACTACTGGCAGGCTGATTAACTGCGTACCGAGCTGCGCGTCGCGCCGCATCAGCCAGAGCGTTATGCGTCCAAAGAGCGCGGCCAAATTCGATAACACCAAACATGACCGTCAAGAAAACGGTGGCGCCAATAGCAAATTCGACCAGTGTGGTGCCGCGCTCTCTCGACTTTGTAGTTATGTCGCGAAACATGTTTGCCCGTGGCCTTTCAGATCGGCGACTGTGTTAACAGGTAGCGCATCGTAACGCTGGGTTTTACGTCGACATTGAGTGATAGAGAAGAATTCATTAGCTTGCCGAGATCGAAAACAGGCGTGTGTTTGAAGTTTGAAATTTCGATAGTCACTGTGGCTGGAAAACCGCTGGTGACTGCGCCGGCGGTATTCCGACGTGTGACAACCACATTATTGACGGTCAGACCGTTAACTATCGGGTTTCCCGTGCCCGCCAGGTTCCCATAGACGACCAGATTTTTTGCAGCCGCATCATCCATACCATTTGTTCTTGCGGTCGCCAGATACCGGGCAGCTACGCGTGAGCCTTTGGCCAACGTGGTGTACGTCTGAAAGTAGCGGCCAAATTCAGCAACACCTGCGAACAGCACAATCAAGACTGGTAACGCGATAGCCAGCTCGACTAGTTGGAGACCGCGGTCGTCCCGCCTAAAGCCCGTTATTTTTCTAAGCAGCGTTTGCCACATATGCATTGCCCTTACCGATAGAGCACGGGTTTTGTGATCGGAGGACCAGGATTTACAACGCCACTGGGATCGTATTCGCCATTGCCGACGACCACGCCGACTCCAATATATTCAGCCTGGATGTCCCCGCCGTTGCCGCCCGGAACTTTGCTTTGCAGGAAGAACGCTCCGAAATGATCGATCTGAACGTTAGTACGACCACCATCGAATTGGCTCTTTTTGATTATTGGAATGAGCACAACCCGACGGCCGGCAACTCCAGGATGCGAAGGCGATTGAGTTGGTGAGCCATCGAGGTATTGCTGATAGGTGATGCCCTCTTTTATGTTAGTGTCGGGCGGATAAGTGGCTGGATCGAGCTGGCTGGCGTAATCATCGAAACGAGTATTAATTCCCTGCCGCACAGCGCCCGACGATACACCCGGCTTTGTATCAACATACTCGCCTGGCCCGACCACATTTCTGACGCCGCTGGCCAAACCGATTCGGTCATCACTCGCTCCTGAACCATCAATGGCTAAAATCTGATAGTTACCTGGCGAAACGGAGCCCTGGGGCGCGCCACGAAATGTGTAGAGTTGTCCTGGTTTGATTGTTGAAAGCGCGTCATCGTCAACAACCGAGACGGGCAAGTACCCCGCAAAGCTGTTCAAAGGTACAGATACTCCAGCCACCGCGTCCGCCTTGAGGTTCATAGTTTTTCCCAGCACCGTTGCGACAAAGGCGATGTTTACCGGCGACTGGGGCGTACTTACCTGAACGAAGCGAATGCCGCTTGCGGTAGCCATCGCAGACGCCTCGCTCATATATGGACCATCAAGGTTCTTCGCAAACAAAACATTGGCACGCGGGAACGAAACGGCTTGTTGGTTAAAGTCGTATTTGTTCATTTCCTGAACAGCGCGGTTCGCCGCGATCGTGATACCTGAAGCGTCGAAGTTCAAACCGGAGGCGCCTGCCAGGGCCGCTGCGTCAGCGGCGTTTTGCAGTTCATTCTTGGCGAGATACAAGTGGCTAATATCCACTCCCAGACCAACCGCCAGAAGTAACGAGAGCATTCCAATGGCGGACACCGCTAGAATTGAACCGCGTTCGCCTTTTCGTCTGTTTATCGCCAGGGTTTTCATCTTTCCCTCCTGTCCAACGGTTTCTGTTTGGCCAGTCGTTTATGGTTTCAGCGGTTCGGTGTGAGTAGTTGTAACCGCCGCTTGCGCAACTGGCGCTGGTTGATCGGCCGCGGGTTTTGTATTTCCAGAAATAACGGTTACACCACTGGTGCTTGAATCAGTCGTGCTCTTCGACTTCGGGTCGGCATTCGCGGGGGCAACTGGCGCCTTCGGAGTGGCGGTCGGCGCAACTTGCGATTTTTCGCCGGTTATTGAGAAACCTGTTGGTCCCTGGATGCCTTCCCCTTTAGGTTCCACACCCAAAGGCGAGCCCTTCTTCAGACCATCGATGCCGCGAAACTGTGGAACGTCATCGCGGTTAAGTGGTTTAACCACCTGGGCGGTGATGATGAACATTAACTCCGTCTCATTTTTCTGGAACGACTTGGACTTGAAGAGATTGCCCAGGATGGGAATCTGGCTAAGCAGGGGCACTTCTGACATCGTTTTGATTTCGCGATTGTCGAGCAAGCCGGCAAGCGCAAAACTTTGTCCATCGCGCAGTTCTACTCCGGTGCTCGCGCGACGCGTGCTAAGACCAGGTATTACAAAACCGCCAAACTTCACGCCGTTGGAAAAATCTATCGTCGAAACTTCAGGCATCAGCTCGAGCCGGATGTGGTCTTCATCGATGATTGTCGGCTTGAATTTCAAGCGCACGCCGTATTCTTTGAACACGATCGTCACGCTGGTGCGTGAGCCGTCGCTTTGAACTACTGGAATCGGGAATTCACCGCCTGCGAGAAAGCTCGCTTCCTGTCCATCCATGGCAATGATGTTTGGCTCGGCTAGTTCACGGACTGCGCCTTCAGTGGTCAGAGCGCGCAGCATCGCCAGCGAGTTTCCGCCCATCAGCAGCAAGTTCAGCGCAGGCGACGACAAGGCGCCTTCGATTACGCCGCAGCCAGTACAAAGCGGACGTGGTTGTGATGGCGGATTGGATAGACCACTTGGGCCAAGTCCGCTATTTAGATATCCGCCGTGGCTCGGCGCGCCTTGATAGGTGAATGAAGTGCCGAGGTCTTTCATGCGATTACGCGACACTTCCGCAACGCGCACTGAAAGTTGGATCTGTGTCGCGCTTTTCACCGGCGAGGCCAGCATGTTAACGGTCTTGAAGCCTGCGGCCTCAACGACGCTTTGTACCTGGCCGGCGGTTTTTGCATCCGCAACGCTGCCCGACAGCACGACCGAGCCATTGGCCTGGCTCAAGCGAATGTCATCTTTCGGAAACAACGCGCGAATCTGCGAATCGATCAGCGAAAGATTGGCACGGACGTAAACGTCGAACACCAGGTACTCGTTGCCGGACTGTTCCCAGGCAATGAAGTTGACCTGTCCAAACGCTTTGCCGTTAACGACAACCTGATCCGGCGTAACCAACACTGCTTCGGCTATCTCCGGATTCGAAACCGAGAAACGACCGACCGGCTTGTCGAAATTGATCACGCGCGACTGGCCCACCAGCACGTTGACGGCCACGGCTTCTTTGTTCTGTTTGAAAGATGCTTTGTAGGAGTTCTCATCCGCAAAAGCGAACGAGCTGGTCACTACGATGATCAATGACGCCAGCAGCAAATGTGGTCGGCGTGTGATTGGGGAACGGCTGTACATGTCTCTTGCTCCTTTGGTTTCGATACTCGTTGGGTCGCGGGTTGTTCAAAGCGCGCGCGAATCTGTTTAAGGAAAATCTACATTCCGTTTCTTTGCACCCTCGATCATCTCGACCGACGCGCGCGGGGGCGCAGGGCTGGGCGTTGTCGCGGCGGGTTTCACCTCGGCACGAACGTGATGCACTGTGGGTTTGGGCGCGGGCTTAACCTGTTCACTCTTTAGCGATCCCGGATCGGGCGCCGGCGTAGCTCGGTCACCACCCAACAGTGCGCGTTTATTAATTCCGGTTGTTTGCTCGTCGCCCTGGTCCACTGAATTGCGCATGACGAGTTGCAGGTGACCTTCGCTCGCCGCCAGTGCCAGTTTCTCCGCCTGTTCGGGAAGTACGAGAAGCGTCACAGCCTTAACACTGTTTGCTTCGCGCTGGTCCTCGGGCTTGTCGATGTTCTGGCCGTTGGCAAGCACCTTGATGTTCTGCAGTACAATTTTTGAAATTGGATCCTGCATGCCGGCTTTTTCGGCCGGGTCGATAACGACGACCACGTCGACCAGCGTGCCGGGCATGATGAAACCGGAAATTCCGACAACGTCGTCGACCTTGACCGTCATCGCGCGATAGCCCTCCGGAATCACCGCGGAAAGTCCGCCCGCTGTTCCTTCAGGCGCGAGACGCGCTTCGGTGATTGGTTCGCGCGGAGCGATGTTGGTCACCGCAACGCGGCCCGTCAATTTGTCGGCTGACTCAAACACGCCGTCAGGGGTCGACTCTTTCGGGAATTGGACCACCATCACCTGTTCAGGGATGATCTTGGTGCCGAGTGGAATCGCCACCTTGGCTACTGCCACACGATTCAGATTCTTTGTATAGGCCTGAGCACTGGACAAATAACGGCTCACCGAAAAGGCCGCCAGTAATCCGAACAGCAGTGCTCCGACTAAAACGATGAAGAAGCGTTTGTTGCGCATAGTTGACTCTCCGTGTGGTTCAGTTGGTCGCAAGGTGCGACCCTGGATTTTCAAGCTCGAAAGATAGCGATGGAGATGATGCTGCCCATGGTGATAGCGACGCCGTAGGGAATGGTATGAGTGCGATCAGCCGGCACCGCGAACTTGGGCATCTGCCAGCCGGGTAACAAGCCAACTAATATTTGCAAGACGCGATGCAGCGTGGTCAATACGGTACCCGCGCGTATGATCGAAACCACTGCCAACAGACCTCCGGTAAGAACAACGACCAGGAAAGTTGGAACTACAAGTTGTGCCCCCGTTACCGCGCCAATTGCTGCAAACAGTTTCACATCGCCTGCGCCCATCGCACCGAAGATGTGAAGTATGAACATGAGAACGAATGCCAGCCCGCAACCGGCAAGGCTCGCAGCGACGCCCGGTAGTCCGCCAAAGATTCCGTTTAGCGCCAGACCCCCGGCCAGTGCGGCCAGGACAAACGCATTGGGAATACGACGATAGCGAACGTCGTAATAACCGATGACGATTGCCAGCGGAACGAGCAGTCCAATGTTTACGAGTGCTTGAGACATTTCGGTTATTGCAGACGGTTAAAATGGGAAAGTGTTAACGCGCGGACTAGCCGCCGACCCGCGTCACAAGGTCGTTGAGCCTGACCCCAATCGCATTGCCCAGCGCTGAAAATGCACCCGCGACCGCGATGGCTACCAGGGCTGCGGCTACCGCGTACTCGGAAAGTTCAAGACCACTTTCATTTAGGAGAAATTTCTTCATGTCGTGCGGCCTTTACTCAAGCCTATTTGGAGATGGTCGTGCCAAGCGAAGTGATCTTGTCACCGATGGCAGTGCCCAGCGCTGTAAAAGCGCCCACAACCGCGATAGCCACCAGTGCCGCCGCTACCGCGTACTCCGAAAGTTCAAGACCGGTTTCATCAAGCAGGAACTTTTTCATCGTCTTCACCTCTATCGTAGAAATGGTTTCAAATTTTGAATTGACTGGGCCGGCGCGCTCTTACGAACCTCATGATTCGATAAGAGCGCGTTGGTCCATTTCTTCGTCACAACTACTTGGAAATGGTGGTTCCAAGCGTAGTGATTTTTCCGCTGATGGCGGTGCCGAGGGCAGTGAAAGCACCGACCACTGCGATCGCAACCAAGGCTGCGGCAACTGCGTATTCCGACAACTCAAGACCGGTTTCATCGCGAAAGAATTTGCTAATCATTTGTGTTTGCTCCTTTAAGTTTAGGTTGTTGCTCGATCGTTCCTTCCCCTTGGGAAGAAATGTTTGGTGTGTGCCCCCCTGAAAAGACTCATGACGGAAGGGCCACTGTTGAATGTGGCCCCTCGCGGCTGCTGCGCGATGCGGAAGGGGCGTTGACCGTGCGGCGGCCAAAGCCGTTAATTCCGCTCACTACAGCGCCACAGAGAGTTAGCGCCAGGAGCAGGAGGCTGTTGCCGCGCGCGAGCATCACGCTGACATTAAGTACTGCCAGCGTTAAGACGGGTGCAGCGATCGCGATCGCTACCAGCGAGATGAACTCTTTAGTGGTTATAGACTTCATGAGATTCCATAGCCTGTTGGGCTTTCCTTTCGCGACACAATGTTGCTCGCGACGTTCTTGCACTTAACAAGCGACGTGCCATGAGGTCGAGCACCAGGAATGCCCGCAGTTGCGACGTTTCAATGCGTTGTGCGAGCAAGTTTGTAGCCTGCGGTTAACAAAACCGCGGCGCTGTTAGGTTGGCTGTCGCTGTTCGAAGGAGGACTTTAGAAGTTTTTGCCTAAGCTTTTTGAAAAGTCGCCATCGGTTTACAAGCCAACAGCCGCGATCATCCGCGCGGGCTACAGCCTTGAGACGCTCCGGAAAAAAAGAAAAGCACCCGAGATTGCTCTCGAGTGCTTCTTCAACTTCGAACGACCATTCAGCTAATTTCGTTCGGCGCGAAACTGCAGGCCAGGCTCGGTATCTTCCTGAAGAAAATCTGTGACGTCGATAGCGAGTCGCTTTAACTTCTTGTAAAGCGTTTGCCGCGAGCCCAGACCCAACGCTTCACTGGTGCGGGCCACGTTGCAGTGGTTACGCTTCAGTGTTTCAGTTATGACGCGCCTCTCGTATTCCTCCAATAATTCCTCAAGCCGTTCCGGAGATTGCTTTTCGTCTTTCTCATGAAACTGAGCCGGCCAAATATGCTGACTAAGATTATTCGGCTTTATGTATTCATCTTCTTCAGCGTACAGGACCAGTCTTTCAATCTCGCCCGCTAATTCTCGAACGTTTCCTGGCCAGGGATACGCTTCCAGAATCCTAACAGCGTCCCAGGTAATGCCTGCAACCGCGCGATCGTTTCGGCGGGCGAAATGAGAGAGGTAATGCGAAATGAGAGCAGATACATCTTCAGGACGTTCCCTGAGCGGCGGAACCTTCACGGTCAACGCGGCAATGCGGTAATAAAGATCTTCTCGGAAGAGCCGCTCGCGTACCAACTGTTCCAGATCTTTGTGCGTGGCCGCGATGACGCGCACATTAACCTTTCGTGGAGATTGCTCGCCGAGGGGATGGATCTCTCCTTCCTGCAAAAATCGCAGCAGTTTTGGCTGCAACGCAAGTGGCAGATCGCCAATTTCATCCAGGAATAGTGTTCCGTTCTCTGCCGCGCGGACCAGTCCTTCGCTATCCCGAAGGGCGCCGGTAAAACTTCCGCGGCGATGCCCGAATAGCATGCTCTCGATCAAGTCAGGCGGCGCTGCCGAACAATTGAATGGAATAAACGCTTTCTCCGCGCGCTTGCTTAGCCGGTGAATCGCGTGGGCCACGAGTTCTTTGCCGGTACCTGACTCACCCGTGATTAGAACTGTCGAATTTGAATTCTTGATCCGCGCCACGACTCGCGCGACCTCGTCCATCGCCCGGCTGGAGAAAATCATTCCCGGGAGGATTGCTTTGCCGTCTTTTTCCTCCGACGTCTTCAACGAGCGACTCGTCCGATGCAGCGCCACGTGAGAATGGGCCAGGCGTGTCGCATCGATAATGCCGCCAAGATCCCTTGCCTGGCCATCGGAGATTGGGCGCACACACTGACCATACAAAGCCGCGCCCTCGCGCTGCGCTTGCGAACTACTCAACACAAACCACACGCACGTGTCGCCTGCTTTGACCTTGGGCCAGTCGGCATCCCCGGTTAACACTTTGATCAGATCCGTCTCGGCCAGGGAGATTTCCGTCTCTTGCAAGCCTTCGACCCATTGAAGGTGTGGCGTCGAGCCGGGTCCGAAACTCCAGATCGAAAGACCGTACATAGGTGCGGTCGCTTCCACCACCAGACTGAGCTTGAGCATTACTTCGTAGAGAAGCTCCGGCCCGGATTCGGCCGCCTGGCACAAAGCCCGCAGGATTGAACTCATCGGTAATTGATTGCTGTGGGTCAAAGTCTTGGCGCGATCCTGGTGGAGAACTCAAGCACACGATGCTTCGGCAAAATTGCATCGATTAATTTCAAATGGAGCTGAGCGGAATCAATTTTGAGGGCAAGGTATCGCGAAGCGCTGTCCGATTACCCGTGGGTCAAGCTGGGACGGGTTTCGTCTTGGAGTCTAGTCGCGCCAAGGGAGGAGTGTCAACAATTTTAAACTGGAGCACAGGCTGCATCCGACAAGGCCTGAATTGTGTTCGCCAGCCGTTCGCCCTTTTGGTCCATTAAGCGCTCTTACTTCATGTAACCGTTGAACTTACGTTACGAAACCGTTGCAAAGAAATTGCTTTACACCCTTAAGCACCGGTGCTACATTCCGCCAACCTTGACCCTAAACCGTTGACTGGCAACGGATTGAACAGAGTTTTAGCGCAGCCTGTTGTGGTAAACGTAGCGAAAACACCCGCTATCTTGTGCATCGACGATTCGACCCAGTTAAGCAGACTCTTAAAAAGAAGATGACTATTCAGTTTGGAACCTCCGGATGGCGTGCCGTAATTGCCGACGAATTCACATTCGCCGGTGTGCGGTCCGTCACGGGGGCGATTTGCTCCCACTTCGGTTCCAAAAAAGCGGCAAATGATGTGATGGTAGTTGGCTATGACACGCGTTTTCTTGGAGAACAGTTTGCCCGCGAATGCGCCGACATTGTGACCGCAAACGATTTTCAAGTGCTGCTTTGTGATAGCCCGGTGCCGACGCCCACTCTTTCGCACGCTATTCGCACGCGCAAAGCCGTCTGCGGAATCAATTTCACGGCTTCGCACAATCCACCTGAGTACAACGGCATGAAGCTGTCCACCGGCGACGGTGCTCCGGCGCTGCCGGAAATCACTCGCAACGTCGAGCAACTCATCAAGGACGTGGAACGAGGTCAAAGCAAAACCCAATCAGCGAAGCCGTCGCTGCAAACCTTTTCCGCACGCCCGGACTATCTGGCGGATCTGAGTACAAAGATCAAGTTTGACGTGATCAAACGCGCGGGCGGGCGGTATGCGTACGACCCGATCTGGGGGACCGGCCGCGGTTATCTTGATGAAGCGTTACGGATGCACGGTCTGGAAGTTGAAACGATCCATGATTGGCGCGATGTCCTTTTTGGAGGGAGAGCGCCAGAGCCAGAAGAAAGTCACTTAAGCGAGCTGCGTGAACTGGTGTTGTCTAAGAAGTGCGTGCTCGGTCTGGCAACAGACGGCGATGCCGATCGTTTTGGCGTCATCGATGCAAACGGTTCTTTCATCTCCCCCAATCAATTGATTGCTCTTCTCTTCGATTATTTGGTGGAGTCAAGACAATGGAGTGGAGGCGCTGCCCGCTCAGTTGCAACTTCCCACCTGGTCGACCGCGTCGCAGAAGCGCGTGGTTTGCCGGTCTACGAAACGCCCGTTGGTTTCAAATACATCGGAGAATTGATCAATGAAAACAAGATTGTCATCGGCGGTGAAGAGTCGGCGGGACTCTCAATCAAAGGTCACTATCCGGAGAAAGATGGCATCCTTGCGTGTCTGCTCGCAGCGGAGGCAGTTGCGGCGCGCGGCACGAGTTTGACTGAGCAGTTAAATGAGTTGTACGCGCGGGTGGGCAAGCTTGAATCCGGTCGCACCGGAATTCGTCTCACGCCGGAAATAATGAAAGCGCTGCCCGATAAACTTAAACAGTATCCAAAAGAGATTGGCGGCCGGCGGGTTGACCGAACCAATCGCCTTGATGGGGTGAAGTTCATTTTTGCGGACGGCTCCTGGCTTTTGATGCGTCCGTCAGGGACCGAACCGGTGGTTCGTATTTACGCAGAATCAGAATCAGCAAAAGACGTGGAGGTGCTGCTTGAGCAGGGTCATAGATACTTATTGGGTGGATGAACGGATTCGGGCGCAGCGCGTTGCGCCTCGAGTAGCTTCTCCGTTGGCATCAGTCAAAGAGATTTCTCTGGATATTATTGGCACTCGCGCCGAAGTTCGACGTCGTGGTGGATTAATACCAGCATGGGTAATCTTTGGAATGATTATCCTGGGAACGTTTGCTATCTGTGTCGGCGTGACGATGCGGACACGTACCAGGATGTCTTTGGCTTCTGATCAATATGTTCGCATGCAAACGGACGTTGAGGGATTGCGTAACACTAACCACTCGCTGCGATTGGAAATTGAAAAGTTGCGTACCGACCCGCGCACCATAGAAGTCGCTGCTCGCAGCCGGCTAAACATGGTACGGCCAAACGAGATTGTAGTGCCCGTCGAATGAGCAATTGGGGAAGCTCCTTCGCAACGGACAGCATTGGATTTGATTTTACCTGCCGGTTGCCCGCTAGTTCCCCTTCTTGAACGCCACGTATCGCGAGTTCCTGCCGAGAACGCGCGGTTGTGACTGCCATCACAGCCGCGCTCCCCTCTTAAAGAATCAGTAGTAAAAACTCGAGTGTATAGTCGTGTTGACACGTCTATACCTGTAAACTAATATCGAACTCCATTTAGGAACGATCTATCAAAGTTCTATGTCTGAAACCAAGGTCACTTCTCCAGCACAGGAAGCGTTCGAAGAATGGGAACGCGAGACGCTTCGACCACTTCTCGAAAAACATCCCGAACGAAAATCCAATTTCCAGACTGTCTCGCTTGAGGAGACCAACAGACTTTATTCGCCTGCGGACGTTGAGCCGCTCGATTTCGAGCGCGACATTTCGTTCCCCGGCAATTTCCCGTACACACGCGGAATACATCCTACCGGCTATCGCGGCAAGCTTTGGACCATGCGCCAGTTTGCCGGCTTTAGCACGCCCGAAGAAACGAATGCGCGTTTCAAATATTTGTTGGCGCAAGGGCAGAACGGGCTTTCGGTAGCGTACGACTTGCCGACTTTAATGGGTTACGACGCTGATTCCCCGCTATCGGAAGGCGAGGTCGGCAAATGCGGCGTCGCGGTTTCGTCCTTGGCTGACATGGAAGTGCTCTTCGGCGAAATACCACTCGAGCACGTCACCGTATCGCAAACAATTAATGCTCCGGCTTCGGTGCTTTTAGCGATGTATCTGGTCGTAGCGGAGAAACAAGGTGCTGATTGGAAAAAAATTTCCGGCACGCTGCAAAACGACATCCTTAAGGAATACATCGCGCAGAAGGAATGGATCTATCCGATCCGTCCGGCGATGAAGCTGGTCATTGATACCTTTGAATTCTGTACGAAGCATGTACCCCGCTACAATCCGGTTTCTGTCAGCGGTTATCACATCCGCGAAGCCGGTGCGACGGCCGTGCAGGAACTCGCCTTTACTCTGCGCGATGGTCTTGAATACGTAGAATGGGGTCTTCGCGCCGGACTTCAGTTGGATGAGTTTGTGCCTCGGATTTCTTTCTTTTTTAACGCCCATAATGATTTCTTTGAAGAAGTGGCGAAGTATCGGGCGGCGCGTCGCATTTGGGCACGTGAGATGCGCGATCGCTTTGGCTCAACCAACGAGCGAACGCTGAAACTCCGGTTTCACACTCAGACCGCCGGCGTCTCACTAACGGTCCAACAACCGCTGAACAACATTGTACGTGTCGCCATCCAGGCGCTCGCCGGTGTGCTGGGCGGCACGCAAAGCCTACACACTGACGCCTATGACGAAGCGCTCGCTCTTCCTACAGATCGCGCCGCGCTGATCGCTCTGCGGACGCAACAGATCATCGCCGAGGAGACGGGCGTGGCGAACACGGTGGATCCGCTTGGCGGGTCTTACTACCTGGAATCGCTTACGCAAAAAATGGAAGAAGGAGCGCGAGATTATTTCCGCCGCATCGATGCGATGGGCGGCATGGTTGAAGCAATCGAGAAGGGTTTTCCGCAGCGCGAACTTCAGGACTCGGCTTATCAGTACCAGAAGGCGGTCGAGCGCGGTGAGCAAGTGATTGTGGGTGTTAATAAGTACGCGATGGAGGACGAGGCTTCCGAGGTTCCCACACTCATAATCGACGAATCCGTTCGCGAGCATCAAGTCAACCGCTTGCAGCAAACGCGCGGTAGCCGCGATGCCGGCGCCGCAGGCAACGCGCTGGAGAAACTCCGCCGCGCTGCTCAGAACAACGAGAACACGATGCCGGCGACTATTGAGGCGGTGCGCGCTTATGCCACTCTTGGCGAGATTTGTTCAGCGCTGCGGGATGTCTACGGCATCTATGAAGAACCTGCTTTCTAGTTTTCGCGACTTCTGCAAACTACTTCTTACAGTAAGGCTACAATAAAGTTCATGAATGAAAGAAAAATCCGCGTGCTGGTTGCAAAGCCAGGTCTCGATGGTCACGACCGTGGAGCGAAAGTCATTGCTCGCGCGCTGCGCGACGCAGGCATGGAAGTTATCTACACCGGTCTGCGCCAAACTCCTGAAATGATCGCGGCAGCGGCGTTGCAGGAAGATGTCGATGCCGTCGGCGTTTCAATTCTTAGCGGCGCACACAACACGCTTTGCCCGCGTATTGTTCAACTGCTGCACGATCAGGGCATGGACGACTGCCTGGTTCTACTGGGTGGCATCGTTCCACAGGACGATATCGCTAAACTCAAACAGCAAGGGGTCGCGGAAATTTTCCTGCCCGGTACATCCACCGAAAACATCGTCAAGTTTCTGCGCGAAAACGTAAAGCCACGCGAATAACAAATGGCACGGACGTCTGCAATCCTTACCGACGTTAGCGACGGTACCGCCACCATTCGTTTCAACCAACCTGCCGCACGCAATCCTCTTTCCAGCACCACTCTCAACGAACTTACGAACGCAGTCTCATTGCTAACGGCTCGGAAGGATCTAAAGGTAATCATCTTCACCGGCGCTGACGACGTGTTTGCTTCGGGCGCCGACATTCGGGAGTTGGCCCAACTCGACGCCGAGCGAGCGTTTGAGTTTGCAGGGTTTGGCCAGAAGCTTTTTCAAACCATTGCGGACGCGACGCAAGTGACGATTGCGGCAATCAACGGCTACTGCATGGGCGGCGGACTGGATTTAGCGCTGGCCTGCGACCTTCGTATTGCGTCGCCGCAGGCTGTCTTCCGCCACCCTGGAGCGAGATTGGGAATCATCACCGGCTGGGGCGGCACCCAAAGACTGCCGCGACTAATCGGCCGCACGCGCGCCCTCGACCTTTTGCTTTCAGCGCGTCTGATGAATAGCCAGGAGGCGCTCAAAGTCGGGCTCATTACTGACCTGGTAGCGACCCCTCTTGACGCGGCTATCCGACTCGCCGAAACAATGGATGGGAAACCGGACTAAACAAAAAAAGAGCCGGACTCCGAAGAGTCCAGCTCCTAGAATTAAGCGCACAAGACTACGCGTTTTTCGCTACCACCTGAATCTGCCGGACAATTGAATTGTGCGGGGCAGGTCGGTAGTGGATGGATTTCCCAGCGCCCCGAATTCGCCCGCTTTCAGCGGCGCCGTGTAACCCTTCTGTAGATCACTGACCGTTAAGACGTGGCCGTCTGCGCCGATGTATCTGCCGTTGGTCGCATTGAGGCAGACACGACAGTTCGGATCGGTCGAAATGGGTACCTGGTTAAGGTTGGGGTTACCGTTGAAAAGCAAGAAGTTTGCATGGTTCAGAACATTGAAGACGTCCACCTTAAACTCAAAGCGCATCTGCTCTCGAATGGGAAACGCCTTGATGAATGAAAGGTCAAATCGGTAAAACGGATTGGTTCGGCCGGCGTTACGTTCCAGGTCTCCAGTAAGGAACTGAAAGTCAACGATGTCGCCAGTCAGACTATCCCGAGGACCCGAACCCGACGCACCTGCCGGCGCGAGGAACGTGGTTTGAGGACACGCCGGGCAGGCGGCATGGCCCCCAGTGCCGATCAGCAAGTTGCCGCCACGACCAGCGATGTTTGTAGTACTCAGAACGCCATTTGCCAGGATGTTTGGCCGCTGCACGGTCTCGTTACCCGCGCCAAAGAAGGTTGAACCGGAAAATGGACCATCTCCACTCGAGATTGGATACGGCCTACCGGATTCCAACCTGCCTACCATTCCGATCGTCCAATTGTTAACGATGTGTCTCACAAAACCGTGTGTCAGGTTCTCAGTGTCATAGACCAGCCCGAAGCTAAATTGATGAGGCGTGTCATTAGAGGCTCGAGAGAAATCGAGGTTCACATTGCGCGGGTCTGCCGGCTCAGAAATGCCGAAGAAGTCTTCGCCATTTGTAAGGAGTTTGGAGAAGACATATCCCGCCTGGAATTGTAGGTGGTTCGAGTAACGCTTTTGCAGGCTTACGACTAGAGCGTTGTAGGTCGAGCGGCGAGAATTCTCGTTAGTTCGAACGGCTGTAAAACGAGGATCTGGTCGAGGGCCCATGTAGAAGAATCCCGGATGCGCGGGATCCGGTCTGATAACCGGATAGTTTAAGTCCCGTTCACCATAGAGTCCGTGTCCAAAAACGCCGAGATAGCCGAGGTCGAGGACAAAGTCCTTACCTAATTGCCGGCTGAAAGTGAAGTTGAAGTTGCGAGACTCAGCATTCTTCAGGTTTGGTGATATCGGTCTCACGCGCCCAAAGAAACCGGCTGGGCGAAGGGTAGCGAGTACCGCGTCAGGCGGCCGATTAGGGGCAAAGGCCAGCACTGCCGGATCGTCTGTGCCCACCGTTAGCAAGTTCACGCCATCGAAGTTTAACGAGTCAAGCGAGATATTCAGATAAGCTAACTGGGTGATCTCAGCGAATGAGAATCGAAGGACGCTTCTGTCTGCATCACCAAAAATCGTATGCATGAAACCGCTGCTAAAGCGTGGACTCCAGGCTATGCCAATTCTTGGCTGGAAGTTGTTATGATCCTTTGAGCACGCAGGAATAATCCCGTTAGCCTGCAGGCAGCCGCCGCCACTTTTTATAGGCCCGCCTGTAAAAGCTCCGCTCTCGAGATCGTAACGAAGGCCCAGGTTGACCGTAACGTTTGGTCTGACTTTCCACGTATCCTGACCATAGAAACCGTAGATGTTGTCAGTTGCATTGACCTGCGCCGGACCAAGGCCAATGCTGAAGAAGCTCGCATTGGGAAAGGTAAAGAAGCCCGGCGGCGCAACCCGCGGCTCAGGATTGTCGAAGTCGTAGAGACCCCTATTGATTTGCGTAAACAAGGAGAAGTAGGGGAAGTGGCTAATGCTTGCCCCCACCTTGAAGGTATGCGAACCGCTGGTTATCGATAAGTTGTCCATGAACTGATACCGTTTCTGTAGACCCCCCTGTGGGCAGCAGAAAGCGGCGCCGTGGTAGAAGTTCGGGCCTTCCAGGCCTGGATTTAGGCTTTTTGTAGGAGTTTGCGTCAAAAACCGATGCCAAAAGAAGCGGAACTCGTTAACGGTGGTCTGGTTTATGGTCCACGTGTCTGAAAGGTTCAGCATGTTGTCATGAATGACCGATGCCACCAGGGACTCGGGCGTAAGTATCGGCGCAATTTGGACCACCAGGTTGTCAGATATATCACGCTGCACGTTGTAGCGCGCGGTGAAAAAATTGTTTTTGGTGATTTGATGATCAATCTTTCCGGAATACAGCAATTCTTTGGTCGGCTGTGAAATTGTTATCACGCCGGAAGGAGGTGTCAAAGTGAGTGGCACTCCCTGACGGACCTGCTCATAGCTCACAAACCAGAAGGTGCGATTCTTGACGATTGGTCCTCCCGCTGTTAGCCCTCCTTCATACTTGTGGAAAGGCGCCCGCCGGAAGTTCGCATCAAAGCTTTGGTTGTAGAAGTAGCTATTGGCCGCCAGATTACGTCCACGCGTGTAATAGTGAGCATCACCATGGAACCCGTTGGTCCCTGACTTGGTGATGACATTGAGAATGACGCCTCCTGCCTGGCCATACTCAGCGTTGTAGTTATTGGTCAGCACCTGGAATTCTTTGACTTCTTCCACCGAGGCGCCGAGCGCGTCACGCGTAGAAACGACCTGGTCAGAAATATCGCCGCCATCCACGTTTACCAGAACGCCGCGATTATTGACCGAGCCTGGTCCAACCAGATCGCTCGAAACACCGGTCGTGTCGTACTTCACTCCGGGTGCAGTTAACGCGAGACCGGCATAGTCGTTTGAAACGCCGCCAATGCCGTTGAAACTGGTAGTAGTTGGTAAGGTAGCGACCTGCCTGTCGGTGACCACAGTTGAAACGTCGGTCTTGGTTGTTTCTACTAAGGGAAGCTCTGAAGTGATTGTTACCTGGCCCGTGGCGGAGCCGACCTGGAGATTAAAGTTGATATCTCTTTTTTCCCCGACCTGCAGTTTTACGTTTTCTGCCTTGGCGGGAGCGAAGCCTGCTGAGTCGACGCGTACATCGTAGTTGCCCGGCGGCAAGTTATCGAAGCGATATAACCCGTCAGACGTCGTCGTCGTAGTGCGCTCGATCCCTGTGTCGACATTTCTCGCGACAACAGTGGCATCCTTGACTACGGCGCCTTTGGGATCGCCGACGGTACCAATGATCGTCGCTGTTGATTGCGCGTTGGCAACAAACGATGACAGGAACAAAGCGGTGAGCAGACCAACCGTGTACAGAATGCTTTTGATCATAACGTCTCCTTTGGACTGACCAGGCAGCGTATAGTCGCGACGGGGAGTAGAGGAGCAAGGAAAGAGAATTCTTGATGAGAATGGTCCAAAACCATGCCTCCCAAAAAACCCTGATTGGGACTCAATTTTCAGCGTAACGCGAGCCACGAGTACGACAAAGGTTTTACTAAAAGTAAATGCCCCCGTGGTTCCCAATTCAGAGTCGAGTTCAAGTTAGAGTGGCCTTAAAGTGGGCCAGCAATCGTGATACTTGAAGCGAACCAATTATTGAACTATTCGCCAATTATTTGGACCACCAGGCGTTTTTCTTGACGGCATGCTACTCCTTCTTTAGGAACCTAGCAACACCTTTTTGGCAATCTTCAGTTAGTCGCGCAATAACGTTTACATCCAAACCCAATGCTAGCGCATCACCGAAGGCCAAGCCGTCGATCTGGTACAAAAGAGTCTTCGTCAGGCTTACGGCTGAGCGGCTAAGTGTTTCAAACTTGCCGGCGTAAGCGCTGACTTCAGTCTCAAAGTCCTCTTCTCTAAAAACTTGATTGACGAGACCAAATTCCTGTGCACTCTGAGCGTCGATTTCGGACCTATGTGTTAATAACTCGAAGGCGCGCTTCTCGGAAATGTTGCGACGCAGGATTGCCGTTACCATTGCCGGCACGAAACCAATCTTTACTTCCGGATAACCGAACCGCGCATTAGCCGACGCGAGTACAAGATCGCAGGCGCTGGCGAGTCCACAGCCACCGGCGAGTGCTCTTCCTCGAACCGCGGCAATCACCGGTACTGTTACCGCTCTAATCAAAGTGAACAACTCCAGCAACGAACGCGCGTCTTCCACATTTTCATCTACTGAACTATCCGAAATCTTTTGCAGAGCTGACAGATCCGCTCCCGAGCAGAAATCGCTGCCGGCGCCCGTGATAATGATTGCCTTGATAGCTGCAGCGTCGTTGGCTTTTCGCAACGAACTCTTCAACTGTTCGATCATTGCATCGTTGAGCGCGTTACGTTTTTCCGGACGGTTAAGCGTGAGTGTGGCGATTGAACCTTGGACGGCGTATATGACAGGTTGGGTTTGGTTAGTCATCGAGACGGGAGCGAATTGTTTAGCGCGAATTCAAACTGGAAGAGCAACAGAACATTGATTGTCGCTTCGCCCCAGCGGGGCGAGATGTTTATAGCCTTGGCTGTCCTTATCTTTACTCCGAAGCTCCGGAGGAGCGCAATCGCTTGTGCCTTGTTCGGCGAAGGTTCCGCTGCCGGGTCTCGCTCCCAGCGGAGCGAAGATCCTTGGGCGTGCGCTCGTAGCTATAAACATCTCGCTCCTCTGGAGCGAAAACGAATTCAACTCTTGCACTTGAAAGTTGAATTCACCTAGGCCAAATCGAGCGATTGAGCTTCTTCCTCCGAAATGTCGATCATCATTCGCAACAGTGCGGTGGAAAATGTTTTGCCCTGCGCATCGGTCATCAAGGACAGCGTGCCGCCGCCGCCCAGGCTGTGATGGAGCAGAAAATTCAACGCGCCCAGGTTGGGCAGCTCAAATCTTTCTACGTCACCTTTGCAAATACCTTTGAAGTGCTCCTTAACCCGCGCCGCGGTCACTTCGCGCACGAGCACCGGATAGATTTCATCGCTGAAAGCAATCAAGCCGACATTTGCTGTGTCGCCTTTATCGCCGGAGCGCGCGTGCGCAAGTTTAACGAGTTGGATCTTCATCAGCGAACCTTAAAAATACATTTCTCTTTCATTTGAAATTTTTCATTTGCCATTAAGGTTGATGCCGGCAATCAATCACTTCGGTGCAGAACCGCAAGCCGTAGCGACGGGATGCTTTGGTCGACGAAACATAAAGAGTTCGGGCGCCTCCAACATGGAGTGCTAGCATCCCAGTCGCTACCACCACCCCACGCGGGCTGCCCGCGCGGGGACCCCGGTCCACTCCCGGTTGAATTGAGCATTTTTCTAACGGCGACCATCTAATAAGGCATGATTCCTACACCTCTATTAGTTCTACCTTAGGTTGAATCTCCGTTTTCGGAAGAAGCGCCGGCCAGTAAGCAACAATCTCTTCCACTTTCGGACGGCCGCCGGCAAAGCCGGTTACACCTGGTGGTCCAGTCAAGACGAGCGGCGCAATCTCCTTCGTAAATCTCTCGACGTCCGCCCGGTTCTGACTGCGGACGCCGACGCGCAACTGAACCTCCGGGAGATCTGTCGATGGCTTTCCTGCGAGTGGTCCATGCGTCGCGTTCGCGCCGACAAATTCGGTGAGTATCTCCTCAAACTTTAACCCGAGTCGATCGAGGCGCCCTCTTAAGATTCGGTCGGCAGCTTGTGCCTTGTCGTACGCGTCAGGCCAGGAGTAGACCAGTGTTCCTACGGCTTTGTATCCGGCGGAGTAGCTGATTGAAACTTTAAAAGTATCGGTGGCTGGCCGGCCTTTGATTCCAAACACTCGTACGCGGTCACGGCCTTCATATTCCAGCTGCACAGTCGTGAAGTCGGCCACACAATCCGGCGTGATGTAATCCCTGGGGTCGCCCATTTCATAAACCAGTTGCTCTTTAACGGAAGGAATAATCACCCATCCGCCGGTGCGTTCATGTTTCGTAATCACAAAGCTGCCATCTGGCGACGCTTCAACAATGGGAAAACCTACCGCAGCGAGGTTAGGAATGCTGCGCCACTCGTACTGGCAGTTCCCCCCCGAGCATTGTGCGCCGCACTCGATGATGTGCCCGGCGATTGTACCCGCAGCCAGCTTGTTCCAGTCGTCGATCGCCCAACCAAACTCATGAATCAGCGGCGCGAGTGTAAGCCCCGTATCGGTGGCGCGGCCGGTGATTACGATGCGCGCGCCAGCGTTCAGCGCTTCAACCATCGGCGCCGCGCCGAGGTAGACATTGGCGCTTTGGATTCGATCGCGAACCGTGTCGAGCGCCGCGCCTGTATCCATATTGCGCATGGCAACGCCGCGGCCGAGCAGCTCGTCAAGGCGTGGCATGATGTCGTCGCCGGTCACAATACCGATCTTAAGTTTTCCGCTGAGACCCAGTTCGCGCGCCACTTCTTTAACAGCAGTGGCGCAACCTTCAACGTTTACCCCGCCCGCGTTCGCAGTGACGCGAATGTCACGCTCGACACAGGCAGGGAGTATCTGCTTCATCAACGGCACAAAGTCCTTCGCGTAACCGGCAGACGGATCGCGTGAGCGCTGCTTTTGCATGATCGACATGGTGACTTCCGCCAGGTAGTCGAGCATCAGGTAATCGATTGGACCACCTTCAACCTGGTGCACCGGGGCGTCCGGCAAGTCACCCCAAAATCCCTGTCCGGCGGCAATGCGAATTTGTTGCTTCATTAAGAGTTCAAACTATCCTTAGACCAGTGACGGCGGCAGCACAAACTGACCAATGTGTGGTCCATCATTGTTGAGACTGGTGCGCAGGCTTAATTCGATTGCATCGCGTGTCTGTTCAGGCGTGATCACGGCGTCCACAAAACCGCGCGCGGCCGCATATTTTGCATCGAGATCTCGCTCGTAGGTTTCGCGCACATTGTTCATCTGCTGTTCGAGGTCGGTGTCTGGCTCTTCACCTTTCGCTCTTAGCTTCTCGAGTTGGCTCCCGAAAACCGCCTGCACCGCGGAGTCGCCTTCCATCACTCCCATGCGACCGGTGGGCCAACTGAAGATGAAGTCCGGATCGAATCCCTGTCCGGCCATCGCATAGTAACCAGCGCCTGAAGCGTGATTGACAGTCAAGACAATTTTGGGAACTAAGGCCGTGGCCATCGCTTCGACGAATTGTGCGCCCGCGCGAATAATTCCCGAGTGTTCCGCCTCAGGTCCGACCATGAAACCCGAAACGTCCTGAACAAAAAGCAGTGGTGTTTGATGACGATTGCAAGTCTCGATGAAGTAAGCCACCTTTTCGGCAGATTCAGTGTAGATGATGCCGCCAAATCTTGGTGGGCCACCAGCGGGCGACTTCACCATTCCGCGGTGATTGGCTATGACCCCGACCTGGATGCCGCGAATGCGCGCGTGACCAGTGATGATCTCCTTCGCGTAGTCCGCCTGGAATTCATCCAGCAGTCCATCGTCGAGCAAACAATCCAACAGCTCGCGCATGTTGTAGGGTTGGCGATGATCTTCCGGAATTATTTCGTAGATTTTTTCGGCGGGTGTTTTCGCTTTGCCAAAAGGCACAAAACGCACCGCTCCCTCTGCTTTGAACGGCAGCTCTGAAACGAACTCGCGAATTTTTGCGATGCAGGCTTCGTCATTCTTCACCCGGTAATGAGCCACACCCGACAGTTCATTGTGGGCGCGCGCCCCGCCAAGAGTTTCGTTATCGATCGTTTGCCCGGTAGCGCCTTTCACCAGATTCGCGCCACCCAATCCCATGAAGGACGTGCCTTCAACCATGATGATGACGTCGGAAAGCGCCGGCAGGTACGCGCCACCCGCAATGCACGGCCCCATCACCGCTGAAATCTGCGGCACCTTCAAATAACGCCGCATTATCGAGTTGTAATAGAAGATGCGCGAAGCGCCGTACTGTCCGGGAAAAACGCCCCCCTGGTAAGGAAGATTGACGCCCGCCGAATCAACCAGGTAAATGATGGGAACGTGGCAGCGCATCGCAATCTCTTGGGCACGCAGAATTTTCTTGATTGTTTCCGGCCACCAGGAGCCCGCTTTTACTGTCGCGTCATTAGCAACTACTACAACTTCTCTGCCCTCGACGCATCCGACGACAGTCACCACTCCGGCCGCCGGCGCACCGCCGACTTCATCTGAGTTCTGAATGCTGAGTTCTGAGTTCTGAGTGCCTGGTGCCTTCTGACCTCTGACTTCTGACTTCTGACCCCTGTTCTCAAGGTACTGATCGTAAGCAACCAGCAACCCAATCTCCTGAGAATAAGTGTTCTTATCAAGCAGCAGATCGATACGTTCGCGCGCAGTTAGCTTACCTTGCTTGTGCTGCTTCTCGATTTTTTCCGGCCCGCCGCCCAGGCGCAGTTTGGCCTCAAGCTGACGCAGCTCAGCGGTAAGTTCCATCAAGCGGGAAACCGTTTGTTTGGGTTTGGATTCAGTTATTTTCATCGACCGAGCCGGGCCTATGATCGCAAACTACCAGCTTCTAAGACCTAAGAACCTTGAACAAATTGTTTACATCAACCTGCGGTGATAAACCTTCAACGATAGTGACGCGCAACCCTCGCAGTTCCATGACTACCTGGCCTTCATTCGTTTGCCACGTTTTCAGGGTGGGGGATGTTGGGTGTTGGCTGTCGGTCAAGAGTTTTGCGTTGGGGTAACGCAATTCTATCCGCTTCACGTAAGCGTCAAAAAACTCGCGCGCGTCCGCTTCAGCGTCCCAGGCTGAGACTTGGGCAATTATTGCCTGACCCGGTTCCGGGCCTTCGTAAACATCGTAGCGATCGCCGGCCCAACCGGCCGCCGCCCGTCGCGATTCCGCCGGCGACTTGAGAAACTGATCCAGTAACAGGTAGTAGCCCCACTCGCCGTTCACATCCGAATCGATGCGGCGCCAGGAAGCAGTGGGCAGTGATGAGTCTGAAGTGCTGAGTGCTGAGTACTGAGTACGGAGCGACGAGTGCAGCAACACGGGTGAGCCCTCATTCGACGACTCTGCTTTATTGAGCAAACTGCTGAGATCCGGCAGAGTCATCTTCAACGGCTTCTCATAAGCAAAATATTTTTCCGGATGTAAAATTTGTTCGGTCGATAACGGTAGGGTTGTAAACGCTTTTGACAAACCGGTAAAGCCGTCGCGCTTATAGACGGCGGTGGCCCATTGGCTACCCTGTAGGTACGGAAAAATCAACGACTCACGCAAAGCTCGCGGCGCCTGGTTAAATTGTTCGGTGGATACACCGGTGCTGAGCGAACGGGTAAACGCCAAGGCGACGAGTGGATTTTTTGCCATGTAAACCATCATGGCAAGCGTCGCATCTCCTTCAATCAGCGAATGGGCAGCGAGTTGTGCATCCGAATCGCCGTGCGGCCATTTTTGAAATCGGCGCAGGTTAAAGTGCTGATCCTGAAGCGCGTGCGTTAGTTCATGCGCCATCACCGGTTTTTGAGTTTCCAACTCGAGCCAATCGGCCAGATAAAACTCGCGCGTCACCGGGTCGTAGTAACCAGCGATCTGCTCGAGTAACAACTTGATGATAAATGGGCGGTATTCAAAAGTCGCCGGGGCCAAACCAAACTTGCGATATGCAACCTCCGTAGCGTGCATTTCTGCAGTTGTCATCTGCTCGTAAAGATTCTTAACGAGCATGTTCTCGATCTCAGCGCGCGACTGTGCTCCACTTTTTACCGGAAATAGGATTGGCAATTCGCGAATTTTGCTGGTTTCCTCCAGCACTGCGGTTGTAGCCGTCACAATCGCAGCCTCGCGCGCGGCGTGACTGGATATTGCCGGCCGCTGCTGGGCTCGCAGCGTGACACTGCGGGAATTGTTAAATGCGCTACTTATCAGAACCGCGAGGACGGCTGACAGCGCCAGGAGTCTGCTAATATTCTTTGACATCTTCAGGCTTTCGCTCTTATAGTCCGCTAAACGTTAAGACAATCGCGGTTGGCAGTTCACCAAATCCTTAAAAACCAAAGTTTGAGGGTATCACGCTCAGATGACAAGTCCTGCACCTGAAAATGTTCTCGGCGAATGGCACGAATCGTTGGTTCGCGTGCGCTATGCCGAAACCGACAAGATGGGAATTGTCTACTACGCCAATTACCTGATCTGGTTTGAGATTGGCCGCACCGACTTTTGCCGTGCTCGTGGCTTTTCCTACCGCGACATGGAAGAGAACGACGACGCTTTTTTGGTGGTGGCTGAAAGCTATTGCCGCTACAAGGCTCCCGCTTACTCCGACGACGAACTGCTGATTCGCACTCACATTACCGAACTAAGAAAGCGTTCGCTGAGATTTGGTTACGAAATCGTGCGCGCTTCCGACGGTCAAGTCATAGCCGAAGGAGAAACCGGCCACGTGATTACCGATTCAACCGGTCGCGTTCGTTCATTTCCTGAAGGCTATGCTCAGCGGCTGCTGGCGCCCCCGATCCTAAAGTCAGCCAACGCCGGAGAGATTGTGCCCACCGAAGAAGGGCCAGCATAAAACATTAATCATGCGCCAGATTGAGTCTGGTGATCTCTCGCGCCCGACCTGTCGCTTCGTCTATATCCAATACAGCGCCGCAAATCCTGACAGTTCCAGTGGAATGCTCTGCTCTTCTGCCCGTGGCTGAAGTGAAGCGTGTGATGACGTCTTTCTTCTCCATTCCGATTACGCCGGAATAGCTACCAGTCATTCCCAGGTCCGTTAAGTAGCCGGTCCCATTCGGAAAGATTCTCTCATCGGCGGTCTGCACGTGAGTGTGCGTGCCCACAACTGCGGAAACCCGCCCGTCAAGATACCAACCCATCGCAACCTTTTCAGAAGTAGCTTCAGCGTGCATATCAACAATGCGAACCCGCACCTCGCTGGACAAGTCCGCCAGCAGTTGATCAACAGCACGAAAGGGATCGTCGGACGGCGGCATGAAAACCCGGCCCATCAGGTTCATTACCGCTACTTTCGCACCATTGATAACTCCAGTCCAAATGCCGCTTCCCGGCGTATTCGGTGGATAGTTCGCCGGTCTGAGAAGTCGAGGCTGTTTGACGATATATGGCGCCGCTTCCTTCTTATCGAAGATGTGATTGCCTGAAGTCATCACGTCGATGCCGGACGCAAATAACTGTTCGCAAAGAGACGGTGTAACTGAAAACCCGCCGGCCAGATTTTCAGCATTCATGATTGCCAAATCGATGGCGTGCTGTTCCCGCAGATCCTGAATGCGATCGAGCACCGCCAGGCGACCAGGCTTCGCAACTACGTCTCCAATCATGAGTACTTTCATAAGGTGGTAAATAGTAAATGGTAAATCGTAAATAGAAAACTGAAGGTTCCGGACCGCACTCAACCATGACCGAAAGGACAAACAAAAAAACCCGCAAAAGAAAATCGTCAACCGAGAATAGCTCTCAACCACTATTTACGATTCACGATTTACTATTTACGGTTTTTGTTGGCAGGAGGGACATCCGCGATGGTCGTTCCGGAGCCGTAATTGAACCTGCATGTACAGGTGGGTGACCTTTAAGAGCCGCAGCCTCTGGCAATTCTTAACGCTGAAGAAGTGCACTGGCAAGCGGCATCGGTCTCCCATTTTAACGGCGTTGGCTCAATCATCGTAACTCGGTGACGGGCCCCACAGAATATTTCCCTCCGCCGCGGTGGATACTAACACAAGCCGGCGAAATTCAGGTAATTGGCAATTGGCGGTTACAGGTGCGGTTTGCCTATCTTATCTCATTAGCACCGTCGCTTCAGCGCGGTGACCTGCGGCCCGACACAAGATCAGAAACCGTTTTAACGGTTTGCTATCGAGCCTCATCGCGATCACCGGGCTAAAGCCACGGTGCTAATGAGAATGCCTGGCAATTTGAACGATTAATTTGTACCTGAAATTTTCGGACTCAACCCAGCGAAATATTTCCCGACGCACCCTTTTCCTGGGCGATGGTGCTGCGCACCTTCAAGAGCTTGTCGAGCATTTCGGCACATTCGGCACTACGCGTGGCCAGTTGGGCATCGGCCTGTTCGTGGGTTTGTTGCAAGCGGTGAAGTTCGTCGGCAATGTGCAGCGCCGCAAGAATGGCGACCTTTAACGAATCGACCGTTAAAGTGCCCGATGAAATCTCGCGCATGCGGCTATCAACAAAATCTGCCAGTTTCGTCAGGTATTCCGAGTCTCCGTCGGAGCGGATATTGTAAGTTTGATTGTAAATCTCAACGCGGATAATCGGCGGCGCGGAAGTTTCAGTACTTTTCTTGCTCGGCATTTCAGCAATTCCCGTTGTCATCTGAGTTCCTCCGCCAGCTCAGGATCAAGCGCGGCCACCGCATCAAGCATTGCCTCGACCTTCATGCGGATGATGTCGCGTTCGGCCAATAATCCTTCTACCTGTTTTTCCAGCCGCTCTTGTTCGCGCGGCACGCTACCGCGGTTGCGACGCATGTTGGAAAGCTCCTTTTCGAGGCTCTCCTTCTCGAGACGAAGCGTCTTGGTCAGTTCGATGGTCCGATAGATCTTGTCTTCGAGATGTGAAAACTTTTCGAGTCCTGAGAGTGCGATCATCTAACTACTCTTTCTGAGTGTGTGTGCTAGCCGCGTCGGCGAGGCGATTATGCGACTTCACGCTGTCAAGCGCAAGACCATGTGCGCTGATAAACGCGATTTATTTTTTAGTGAAGCTCGGCATTAAATTTCTTCAGCAGCGAATCCAACAAACGCCGGTGACGCCCTTCCACTTCTTCATCGCGCAGTGTCCGCTGGTCCGAACGATATTCGACCCGCAAGGTCACGGATCGTTTGTCGCCGGGGATGTTTTGCCCTTCATAAGTGCCCACCAGCTTCACACCCCGGTAGTCGTCGATTTCTTCCGACTCAATCCCGGCAACCAATTCAGTGAAACCAACATTGCGACCGACGAGTAGCGTCACATCGCGCACAACCGAAGGGTAGCGTGGCAACGGTTCATATTTGATTTCATGTTCCGCAATCTCAAATAACGGCGTCAGATTCAGTTCGGCAACGTAAACCCGCTGGCGAAACTTGTAACCAGCGGAAATTGTTTCCGACAAGGCGCCCACACTCCCGATAACCGTTCCGTCGGCGAGTGAAATGTTTGCCGCCTGGCCCGCCCGCAGATGTTTTACTTCTGCTCCGGTGAAAACCAGCGCCGGCAAATTCACAGCAGCAATTGCGGCCTCAAGCGCGCCCTTGAGGTCATAGAAATCCAGCTCGCGCGTTGCTTGCGCGCGGTCCTGCTCACTGGCTCCGCCGCTGGCGATCAGGCCGAGCGATTCGGACTCATGCGGAAGCTCATTCCCCTCGGAACCCACAAAAACACGCCCCATTTCGAATAGACGGACGTCCTTCGTGCCCTGGTTGAAGTTGTGACGCAGCGACTGTAACAGCCCCGGCAGCAGGCTTGGCCGCATTCGAGTGGCATCTTCAATGATGGGATTGTTCAGGCTAACGAGCGATGAGTGCTTGGAGAGCTGCGGCACTGCCGCTAACGCAAAAACCTCGTCGTGGGCAGCATCGATAAAACTAACATTTATTGCCTCGTCAAAACCAAGAGCAGTTAAAGCGCGTCTTAGACTCCGGCGCTTTATTTCCGCGGGCTGATACTCGCCAGCCATCGCAGCTGGCGGCAACTCTGAACCTATGCGCTCATAACCAACGTGCCGCGCAATCTCTTCAACCAGATCTTCTTCGAGACCAACGTCGACGCGCCAACTGGGAACCACGAATGTTTTTGCTTTGTCTTTAGCCGCAGCAGCGCTGACGAAGCCAAGAGCGGACAGGATACGATCCATCTCAGCCGCATCAACTCGCAGCGATGTCAAACTTTCAACCCTTTCGGGCCTAAAGGTTACTGACCGCACAGGCTGCGGACGCGGATACACATCGATAGCATCTTCCGTGGCCAGCCCGCCCGCAATTTCGCCGATGAGGTCAACGCATCTGGTCTGTGCGTTCACCACGTTCTCACAGTCCGCACCACGTTCGAAGCGTTTCGATGCCTCGGTGTCCATGCCCAGCTTGCGAGCAGTGCGCCTGATTGAATCAGGATCGAAGTACGCGCTTTCAATAAGCACGTCGACAGTTGACAGGGAAATCTCCGAATCCAAACCGCCCATGATTCCCGCAAGTGCGACTGGCCGCGCGGCATCTGCGATCACCAACATCTCAGGATCGAGCTTGCGCTCCACGCCGTCGAGTGTCGTCAGCTTCTCCCCTGTCTTCGCGCGCCGGACAATGATGCGTTGTTCCGCGAGCTTTTTTAGATCAAAAGCGTGCAGCGGCTGGCCCAACTCGTGCAGCACATAGTTCGTGATGTCAGCAACATTATTGATTGGCCGCTGGCCGATTTCGTCAAGTCGTTTTTCAAGCCAGTCCGGTGACGGCCCAAGCTTCACGCCACGCACAACGCGGGCGGCATAACGCGGACAAAGTTCAGTGTCTTCGATCTCAACGGCGGCGAAATCGCTTGCTTTTCCTTCGGTTTTCGCGACTTTGGAGTTTGGACTTTGGACTTTGGACTTTTCAATGACTGCAACTTCGCGCGCAATGCCAACGTGAGATAGACAGTCGGGACGATTTGAAGGGACCTCAACATCCAGCAGCGAGTCGCCGTCTTTCTCATCAACCGAGTCGATGGCGAGTCCGACCATAGTTAGCCGCTCCCGCAATTCCAGCGGGGTCAGCTTTGTGCCGGTGAGCTCGCGCAGCCAGTTGTAACTAATAAGCATCGTCAGTGGTCAGTTGTCCGTTGTCAGTTGCATTTGCGAGGGCCGTGTTGTCCTTTACAACTGACAACGAACAACTGACAACTGACGCTGTTTCAATCAAACTGTTCCAGAAATCTAACGTCGTTTTCGAAAAGCAGACGAATGTCGTCCAGCCCATACATCAAAGCGCACATCCGATCGATTCCCAGTCCGAACGCGAAACCGGAATAGATTTCCGGATCGACGCCGGCAATCCGCAGGACATT
This sequence comes from Blastocatellia bacterium, assembly GCA_013697915.1. Lineage (GTDB taxonomy): Bacteria > Acidobacteriota > Blastocatellia > Pyrinomonadales > Pyrinomonadaceae > PSRF01. The sequence continues at coordinate 123,160 of JACCVY010000220.1, forward strand.
CGGATGGACCATGCCTGAACCACCAAGTTCGATCCAGCCTGATTGTTTGCAAATGCGACAGCCCCTCCCGCCACATTTGAAACAACTGAAATCAAACTCCGCGCTCGGCTCGGTAAACGGAAAATAAGACGGCCGAAAACGCGTGACCGTTTGCGCGCCAAACATGCGCCGCAGAAACTCGGCAACCGTACCTTTCAAGTGGGCCATGGTGATCCCGCGGTCTACGCACAAACCTTCAACCTGAAAGAACATTGGATTGTGGGTCGGGTCCGGAGTGTCGCGGCGAAAGACGCGGCCCGGCGCAATCATGCGCAGCGGCGCGCCACGTCGTTGCATGGCATGAATCTGCACTGTCGAAGTCTGCGAACGAAGCGCAAAGCCCTCGGTCGTGTAAAAAGTGTCTTGCGACGCACGAGCTGGATGATTTGCCGGAATATTCAGCGCGTCGAAATTGTAGAAGTCGGTTTCAATTTCCCGATCGTCTTCAATTGCATAACCCAGCGAGACGAAAATATCTTCGACGCGCTCTCGCAATCTTGTTATCGGATGAATGTGACCGCGGCGCGGGCGACGGCCGGGCAGGGTTACGTCGATTCGGTCGCGCTCGAGCTGCGATTGCTGGATATAAGCGCTTAGAGAATAGTGAACTTGGTTGGTCCGGTCAGATATCCACTTTTCAAGCTGCTGGACTTGGGATCCCAAAATGGCCCGCTTATCGGGACCGCTTTGACCTATAAGCTTCTTGAGTGACGCAATGGTGCCTTTTTTTCCGGTGTAGCGGCGACAGAACTCTTCGAACTCTTTTCGCTTCAGTAGTGCCTCGACAAGCGGCAACTTTAAGACTTCCGCGTAGTCTCCCAAGCGAACGAAGTCTTCAAATTCTTCCTCGAATGCTTTGCGTGCTGTTTCAACTTGAGTTTTGGGATCTTGCTGACTTGTGTTCTCAGTCATTAGTCATCGAACCTACCGGCCAACCACCGTGATCCCCTCTCCCTTTGGGAGAGGGGTAGGGGAGAGGGGTTTGATGCCGCTAATCCCCTCCCCTTTTATTCCCCTCCCAAGGGGAGGGGAACCAAACTACTTACCACGCTTAAGCCGCGGCCTTTTCCTTCTTGTTGTCGATGGCATTCTTGGCTTGCAGCGCGACTTCAGTGAAAGCCTCGGGCTGATTGACTGCGAGATCGGCGAGGACCTTACGATCCAACTCAATCTCAGCCAGTTTCAAGCCGTGCATAAGCTGCGAATAGTTCAATCCATTCATCCTCGCAGCCGCGCCGATACGCACGATCCAAAGACTGCGAAAATCGCGTTTCTTTAGTTTGCGCCCGGTATACGCGAAGTTTAGCCCCCGCTCAACCGACTCTTTTGCAGAACGATAAAGTTTTGACTTGGTGCCGCGATAACCCTTCGCCAGCTTCAAAATTTTCTTGCGCCGTTCGAGGCGCTTGTTTCCACGTTTAGCTCTTGGCATAACCTCTCCTTTTCAGAAGGGATGAGGGCGGAAGGATGAAGGATGAACGCACTTGCATTTCATCCCTCATCCTTCGTCCCTCATCCTTTCGCCTTAGTCTCTTCCATAGGGCAGCATTGCTGCTACACGCCCCAGGTCGGATTTTGAAACCAGCCCGTCAATGTCCAGCAGCCGCTTTCGCTTGTTGGTTTTCTTCGTCAAGATATGGCGCGCGTGCGAATGACCGCGTTTCACTTTTCCGCTCGCAGTCAAACGAAAACGCTTTGCCGCGCCCTTGTGTGTTTTTAGTTTTGGCATAATTCCCCTCTCTCTTAAATCTCAGATCTAAATCTTTAAATCGTTCTCAGCCAGCTTCTACGGGCTTGTCACTTTCTACTTTCGGCTCCAACTTGCTTTCCACCTTCGGCGCATCTGCTTTGGGCGCCGGCTTAATGCTCGCCGGCGTTGGTCCACCAGGCGGAGCTGGCGCGTGTTGTTCAGGCTTGGCCGCTCCCTTGTGTTTCCTGGGGCCAAGGATAATGAACATCTGGTTGCCTTCCATGCGTGGCCGGGCTTCGACCTCACCTACGTCAATCAGGTCTTTTTCAAGTCGCTCCAGGATGCGCGCGCCCAACTCACGGTGTGTCATTTCCCGGCCGCGAAACCAAATGGTGGCTTTAACTTTGTCGCCTTCTTCCAGCCACTCGCGCGCGTGTTTCATGCGATAGCTGTAGTCATGATCGTCCGTACCTGGTCGAAACTTAACTTCTTTAACGGTGATCGTGACCTGCTTTTTCTTGGCTTCATTTGCCTTCTTCTTCGCTTCGTACTGAAACTTTCCGAAGTCGATGATGCGGCAAACCGGCGGATCTGCTGTTGCCGCCACTTCCACCAAATCCAAACCCTTTTCTCGGGCGGCACGAATGGCGTCTCGAATATCCATGACGCCGAGCTGTTCGCCTTCGTCGCCGATAACGCGTACCTGGGCCACGCGAATTCTTTCATTAATGCGGGCAATGGGCAGGCGCCGGTTGTCCGGGCGCGAGCCGCGACCTCGAAAGCCTGTAGCTATTGCTGCACCTCCTCATGTTAGGAGTTCCGAGTTTAGAGTTCCGAGTTCCGAGTTTAACCAAACTCGAAACTCAAAACGCGAAACGCGAAACTATGTATTCGTCAATGCACGCAGCTCGACAAGCTTGCGCGCCATCTCTACAAAATCAGTGATCGACATCACGCCGATGTCGCCTTTGGTCCGCTCGCGAACCGCTACCATTCCCTGTTCCATCTCGCGATCGCCCAGCACCAGCATAAAAGGGGTCTTCTGCATTTGGGCGTGACGAATCTTTGCGCCAATCTTTTCACTCTTCAGATTCGACTCGACCCGCAGCCCCGCGCCCCGCAATTCAGCTGAAACTTTTTCAGCGTACTCGTTGACTCGATCCGTAATTGGCAACACCGCAACCTGCACCGGCGCCAGCCACGTGGGAAACGCGCCCGCATAGTGTTCAATCAACACGCCAAAAAACCGTTCCATCGAGCCAAACAGTGCGCGATGAATCATGATGGGCCGATGTGGCTTGTTGTCCTCGCCAATATATTCAAGTTGAAAGCGCTCCGGGAAATTGAAATCAAACTGAATGGTCGTCAACTGCCAAGTGCGCCCGATCGCATCTCCAACGCGAATATCGATCTTTGGACCGTAAAATACTGCTTCACCTTCAATGCGCTGATAGGTTATGCCGCGCGCATTCAGCGCCGTGGTCAACGCCGCTTCCGCGCGATTCCAATCTTCATCTGAACCGAGGTAATGAACATCGGCGCCACTTCCGCGAACGGAGAGCTCGACCTTAATATCCTTAAAGCCGAAGACTTCGAACAGATGAAACGCAAAGTCGATACAACCGGTGATCTCGCCACTAACCGTCTCAGGCGTGCAAAAGATATGAGCATCGTCCTGCGTAAACCCGCGCACGCGCGTCAGCCCGTGCAGTGTCCCGGACAATTCCGCGCGGTAAACAGTGCCTAACTCCGCATAGCGAATAGGCAAATCTCGATAAGAACGTTGACCGGATTTGTAAATGCCGATGTGAAACGGACAGTTCATCGGCTTGAGGCGAAACTCCTGCTCTTCAAACTCCATCGGCGAGAACATTGAATCCGCGTAGTTCTCTTCGTGGCCGCTGGTGAACCACAAATGACGCTTGGCGATATGCGGCGTGAATACCAATCCATAGCCGCGCGCCGACAACTGTTCGCGGAGATAGTCTTCCATCTCCTTGCGAATGGCCCCACCCTTCGGATGCCAGAAAATCAAACCCTGGCCATACTCTTCCTGGATTGAGAACAGATCGAGTTCCCTGCCTAACCGGCGATGGTCTCTTTTCTCGGCTTCCTCGCGTTGTTTCAGCCACGCGTCCAATTCTTCCTGCGAAAAGAAAGCAGTACCGTAGATGCGCTGCATCTGCGTATTCGCAGCGTCACCCTTCCAGTAAGCGCCGGCGAGGGACAGTAACTTGAACGCGCGCAACTTGTTCGTGTTCGGGACGTGCGGCCCAAGACAAAAGTCGATAAACGGTGAGCTGTCGATGTAGTAAACACTGACGACATCCCCCGCCTTCTCATCAATCAGCTCGCACTTCAACGGCTCGTCGCGTTCTTTGAAAATCTCCAGCGCTTTTGCCTTGGTAATTTCTTCGCGCCGGTAAGCAAGGTTGCGGCTGGCAATCTGCCGCATTCGCTTTTCGATAAGCGGTAGATCAGCTTCGGTTAAAGGCTCTGGCGCAATCACGTCGTAGAAAAATCCGTAACGCGGATCTTCAAGCAGCGCCGGTCCAATTCCCAGCTTGGTGCCGGGAAACAAATCGAGAACTGCGGCGGCAAGCAGATGCGCAGTCGAGTGACGCAGCACGTCCAGACCTTCGAGCGTCTGCGGCAGCACCGGCTCAATTTCGAGCGGCTCACCGTTTTGTTGCGGATCGAGGGTGAAGGCAAGATCAACTTCGCGGCCATTAACGCGCGCCGCCAGGGCCTGCTTCGCGGCTTCGCGGTCCAGCTTCTTCAGCGCCTCGCCGACTGTCACCGGCGCAGCAATCTGCGTTGCTGGTCCATGGCCAAGTTGTACGTTTATCTCGCTCATCTATTTTTCGTAAATCGTAAATCGAAACGCGCGCTTTGAACACTCAGGTCCGCGGCTTTGGGTAGGTCTTAGTTTCAAATCTTCTTTTGTGCGTCCTTTGTGCCCCTTTGTGCCTCGGTGGTGAATTTTTAGTGGCGATTGCTCACCACAGACGCACAAAGGGGCACAAAGGACGCACAGAGAAAGCTGAAATTAAGACACCGATCGAGAAATCTCCCGGCAGCTCACACCGAAAGACCTAGCCCCAAGCCGTTAGCTCTGGCGCTTCCTGTTCACGATTTACGATTCACTATTTACTGCTCTGATCGGATCTGATAGGAGCGCCTTCGCCGAACCCGCCATAAGAGGCCGGTAATCAAAAACTAAAGAATCGAATCGCTGTTCGATTCATAACGAAGGTCTTCGGGAGCATCCTATCAAAAATTAGAACCTGCCAACGCCCTGCGGCATCAACCTCTGCTTGAAGCTCTAGAATTTAGCCAAAGCTGTTGTTTAAGTCAAATCCGCGGCCAGCATAGTAGTGGGTTCATTTTGGGTTGTTAACCGACTTCTTATTGGAACTGCGGGCGGGGAACGTGAAGCGATCTCATTAGCACCGCGCTCCACTACAAGCGGCGACAGTCATCTTCTTGAGATTTTCAACCTGACCCACCGCCAATAAAGTCACTTAAAAGCACGGAGATATTCCTGCAACTGATCGTACATCGACTCAAACGATTCGGCACTGAACAGCACCGGCTGAAAGCGCGTCGGGTCATAAGCGAGCCGGGATGCTTCCTCTAAATCAAATGGCCGTAATTCAGCCCTATGCATGTCCTCGAGCTCGCCTGCCGAAGAAAGCATCCCGGTGCCGTACGCCTTCACTTCGCATTGTTCAATCAATACCCCAAACTCGAGCGTGTACCAGTAAACGCGCGACAGCCTCTCCAACGCTTCCGAGCTGGTTGCGCCTTTCACAGCCCTGCCAACCAGTCGATTGAGTTCAGCCAGGCGCGTGCTCGCCAAAGTGACCGCATGACCTAACAACTCGTGAACGACATCGGGCTCCGGCGTGTAAAGCGGCGTCGAGTGGTGACGAATGTATTGCGTGCAAAGGAACACGCCATTGGCCAGCGACTCGAGAAACACACGCGGCTGAACTAGTCCGGCGACTGGCTCCAAACGAAAGCCACTAATGGCTTGAACTTTGGCTGAGACTTCACTTAGTTGGGGAATGCGGTCTCGCGGCAAATCCAATTGCGCAATGCAATCGAGATAGTCTTTGCAGGCGTGCCGCTGATGCTGCGGTTCGATTATCTGCAAAATGCTTTGCCAGAGTTGATCCTCTTTTGCGTCATACGGAGCGTCCGGGATTTGCGCGCCGGGTTGATACTCCATGGCCAGACGCGCAATCTCGTTGCGGCGCGCGCGGTAACTCGCGTCGCGAAAACCCGGATGATCCGGATCGAGTTGAACGATTTGGTTTCGGTCCGCCGCGATTTCATTGGGCTGCGCGGTGACCATCCGCGCGTCAGCATGATCACGCAGCAAGTCGCTTTGCTTATCGGTTGTTGTTTCCATTTTTCGGTGCCTCTCGAAACGAAAAACTCCCCTCCCCTCTGCTCAAGCACCCACCATCAGTGATCGCATGAAGCCTCCTACTTGTTTCACCAAGTCACCATTTCCGGCTTGCTTCTCAATCTCGGCCACGATCGCCGAACCCACCACCGCCGCGTCCGCATAGCCCAACACTTCGTCAACCTGGGTTTTGTTCGAGATTCCAAAGCCAACGGCAACGGGCAAATCGGTCACAGCACGCACGCGCGCCACCAATGTGGCCGCGGCTTTACTTGATTCTTCCCTCGTTCCGGTTACGCCGGTGCGCGATACCGCATAAATGAAACCACTCGCGCGCCTCGCAATCATTTGCAAACGATCCTCGGTTGAGGTGGGGGCGACTAAATAAATCATGTCAAGCTCCTGTGCCGACAATGCATTTTGAAAGTTTTCAGCTTCCTCAGGAGCCAGGTCAGTCACTAATACGCCGTCGACACCCACGCCCGCCGCTTCCTGGGCCAGTCTTTCCAAACCAAACTGCAAGAGCGGATTGTAGTAACTGAATAGCACGATAGGAACGTCTGTGTGTTCCCGTGCCTCGGAAACAATTTGCAAAATCTCTTCAATGCCGACGGCGTTCCGCAAAGCTCGCTCAGACGATCTTTGAATCACTGGTCCGTCAGCCATAGGATCGCTGAACGGAACGCCCAACTCAATAATGCTTGCGCCGCCCTGGGCAAACTCGACAATCAACTGGCGAGTCACATCGAGGTTAGGATCACCGGCGGTGATGAAAGGAATCAACCCGCCACGCCCCTCTTTCTTGAGTCGGAAAAAAGTTTCTTCTATTCGTCGCAAGCAGACTCCTTGGTCAAGATCTCAGCGACGGTTTGCACATCCTTGTCGCCACGTCCTGACAAGTTCACAATCATGCAGCCGTCGGGGCCGAGTTCGCGCGCGAGAGGTATTGCGTGTGCCACCGCGTGAGCCGACTCAAGCGCGGGAATGATTCCCTCAAGTTGCGAAAGCGTTTGAAAGGCTGCGAGCGCTTCATCATCTGAAGCTGTGACGTATTCCACGCGTCCCGCGTCGTGAAGGTATGCGTGTTCCGGACCGATTGCCGGGTAGTCGAGTCCCGCCGAAATCGAATGCGTAGCAGCAATCTGTCCGCGCTCGTCTTGCAGCAAATAGCTCAGCGTTCCTTGCAAGACCCCAGGGCGACCACCGCCGCCCGAGATAAATCGCGCCGCATGATTGCCTAACTCATCCCCGCTTCCACCAGCTTCAATACCAATCATGCGCACGGATTGGTCGCCAAGAAATGGATAAAACAGGCCAATGGAATTCGATCCGCCGCCAATACAAGCGAGCAAAACATCGGGCAAACGTCCTTCCACTTCGAGAATTTGGGCACGCGCCTCGCGGCCAATCACGGTTTGAAAATCGCGCACCATCAGCGGATAAGGATGTGGACCAAGCGCACTGCCAAGCAGGTAGTACGTCTCTGCCGGCGTGCTTACCCAATCGCGTATTGCTTCGTTTATAGCGTCCTTCAGAGTGTTTGAACCTGCGTTCACTTCACGAACTTCAGCGCCCAACAGACGCATGCGAAAAACGTTTAGTTCCTGGCGCCGCATGTCATCGCTGCCCATGTAGATTACGCAATCAAGTCCGAAAAGCGCGCAGACCGTTGCGACCGCGACACCGTGTTGGCCGGCGCCCGTTTCGGCAATGATGCGTTTCTTGCCCATGCGTCGCGCCAACAGCACCTGGCCCAACGCGTTATTTATCTTGTGCGAGCCGGTGTGCGAAAGATCTTCGCGCTTCAGATAGATGCGCGCACCACCGGCGACTTCAGTAAGACGGGCAGCATAAAACAATGGCGTCGGGCGGCCTGAGTAATCACGTAACAGCGATTCGAATTCCGCTTTGAAGCCAGAGTCAGCGCAAACCGATCGGTAGGCCGCTGTCAATTCATCGAGCGGCGCCATGAGTGTCTCGGGGACAAAGCGGCCACCGTATGGACCCCAGTGCCCGCCGGAATCAGGTTCGTTGTTGTTCATTAGAGATGTATCTCTCATTTTCGTGTTCAGTTTTCTTCCCGGGAGACTGCTTCGCGATCTTGCGCGCGTATCGCATCAATGAAAGCGCGTACTCGTGCGATGTCTTTGCGTCCAGGCGAACTTTCCAAACTACTGCATGCGTCTACTCCGTAGGGTTGAACGCTTGCCACGGCCTCGGCGACGTTTTCTGGTCCCAGCCCGCCTGCCAGAATTAGTTTTGGCACTAGTTCCCCGGTTCGGCGCGCCAGCGACCAGTCAAACACTTTGCCCGTACCGCCCCGCACATGAACATCAAAACCATCAAGCAAGACCGCATCTGTTTTGTATTCCGCTGCGCTTTCTTGCTTAAAGTCCTTGCCCACACGAAGCGCCTTGATTACAAATCTGCCGCTCAGTTCACGACAATAGGACGGCGACTCATCGCCATGTAATTGGAGTGCGGCAACACCGGCAGTGTCAGCCCGGCGCGCGACTTCATCTGGGGCACCAGCGTTAACAAATACGCCAACAGTCAGAATCGCGGCAGGAAGTTGCGCAACAATGTCGCGTGCCTTTTCCAGTTCGACGTAACGCGGACTGCCGGAATAGAAGTTAAAGCCCAGCAGGTCCGCGCCGGCATCGACACACGCCAATGCGTCCTCCAAATTCGTAATGCCGCAAATCTTTATCTGCACGATAGCTTTGTCTCGAATCTCATGGGCCATGTTGGGTTCGGCTGTGCCCCCCGATGTGCGGCGGTCGCTATGCCCCGCCGACAGCAGCCGGATTATTGCGGGGCTATGCCCCTTGTCCGGGCTTAGCCCTCGGATTTATTGGGTGCCAAAGGCCGCACCAAGGGCGTAGCCCAAATATGTAAAAGGCAGCTCTACGGCGGGGCATAGCCACCGCCGCACATCCGACGGCAAAGCCGAAGCCGCACCTACAAAGGACTCTTAGGGCAAAAGCTTCGCACCTTAGCTTGTAACGCAAGCTATTTTGCGTGCTCCGGTTTGCCCAGTAACGCTCGCAGCACGCTGCCGGGATCGTCCGCCCGCATCAGCGCTTCGCCGATTAGGAAACCGTGAAAGCCTGCGGCGTACAATCGTCGCAGGTCAGCGTTTTCGCGCAGGCCACTCTCACTAATCAAAATCGCCTCCGCCGGCGCTAACTCTAAACACTCTTCGGCTCTCTGGAGTGAAACAGCAAACGTGCGCAGGTCGCGATTGTTAACTCCGATCAGTCTTGCTCCACAGGCAACCGCGCGCTCCATCTCGGCCGCAGTGTGCACCTCCACCAACGCATCCATTTGCAACTCGTCTTCCGCGAGGCGGCGCAACGACACAAGTTGCTCATCATTCAGTGCAGCAACAATCAACAACAGCGCGTCTGCGCCGGCTGCGGCAGATTCAAAGATTTGATATTCATCGACGATGAAATCTTTGCGCAGGACAGGAATGGAAACCGCCGCTTTAGCAGCCTTCAAATCCTCGAGCGAGCCGTGAAAGAAATCCTCTTCAGTCAATACTGAGATAGCGGCCGCTCCATTTCCCTGGAAAGTTCGGGCGAATTTCGCAGGTTCAGCTTTAATGTGAATGTCGCCTTTGGAGGGCGAGGCGCGCTTAAATTCGGCAATAACGGCAAATCGGTGTTCAGATGCAGTGACGGCTGCGCGCAACGCAAATGGCCTGGATCTGTTGCGCACGGCGTGCCCTTTTCCGATTAATTCGGAAAGCGGCGCTGCTTTCTTCGCGTGCTGAACTCGCTCGCGCTTGCGGCGAGTAATCTCATCGAGGAAATTCATGGCCACTGTCATTTGTTTGTCGCGGCTGCTAGTTCGTCCAACTTCGATTGTGCCGCGCCGCTGTCAATGCTTTCTTCAACCAACCTTGTTGCAACTTTAAAATCGTGAGCCGCCCCGCCGACAACCAGTGCCGCCGCCGCGTTTATGAGTACTAAATCGCGCGCTTCATCCCGGCGCTCGCCGGAAAATATTGAGCTGATGATCGCGGCACTGCTCTCGGCATCGTTGTCCCGAACGTTTTCCAGCGATGCTGACTTCAAGCCAAAATCTTCCGGTGTAATTTCAAACCTTCGGACTTCTCCGTTTTGGGTTTCGGCAACCAACGTCTTTCCGCTCAAAGTGACTTCATCAAGTCCATCAGAACCGTGGACCACCCACGCGCGCTTGGTGCCAAGCGCTGCCAACGTGTGCGCCAGCGGCTCGACAAGCGCCGGGTGCCACACACCAATAATCTGGCAGGGCGCGGCGGCGGGATTTGTTAGCGGTCCCAGCAGGTTAAAGGTGGTATGAACTCCCAATTCGCGTCGCACACCGGCAACACGCGCGGTAGCGCCGTGATAGAGTGGCGCAAACATGAAACAGATCCCGAGTTCGTTAAGAGACTCTTCGGAAACATCCGCCGTTGCGTCAACCTTGACGCCGAGCTTTGTCAAAACGTCAGCACTTCCCGAGCGGCTTGTCGCAGCGCGGCTTCCGTGTTTTGCAACCGGCAATCCAGCGCCGGCAATTACGAAAGCAGCCGCGGTTGAGACGTTGAAAGTTTTGACGGCGCTCGAACCGCTGCCGGCCGTATCGATGAAAATCTTGTGACGAGACGTTATCCTGGTTGAGCGTTCGCGCATCGCCGCGGCCATTCCCGCAAGCTCTTCAACCGTTTCACCCTTGACAGCCAAAGCCACAAGCGCAGCGGCGATCTGCGCATCAGTTGCTTCTCCGTCGAGCAGTGCGCCAAGTAGTTGACCCGCTTCGAAGCGCTGCAAGTTTTCCCCGCGCATCAATCGCAGCAACAGCGTTCGCAGGCTCGAGGCTGGTTGCGGCTCATCGCGGCGTTCGGGAGTTGGCAGCAACCAGGCAGGCCTGGTTGCTCTTGTCGTAGTGTCGTCATTCATAAGTTAAGAAAATTTTCGAGGAGCCGCTTCCCTGTCACCGTCAGGATCGATTCCGGGTGGAATTGAACTCCCTCAACTTTCAACTCTCGGTGCCGGATTCCCATGATCACGCCATCCCCGGTGACGGCCGAGACTTCCAAACACGCAGGCAACGACTCCGATTCGATCACGAGTGAATGGTACCGGGCCGCTTTGAAAGGACTGGCGATGCCTTTGAAAATCGTGCGGCCATCGTTTGAAACCTGTGACGCTTTGCCATGGAAGCAGCTTTCGGCCCGCACTATGCGACCTCCGAAACTCTGACCGATTGCCTGATGGCCGAGGCACACGCCAAGGATGGGAAGCGTTCCCGCAAAGTTTTCGATGAGTTCCAGCGTCATCCCAGCGTCATCGGGAACACCCGGTCCCGGCGAAATAACAATTCTGTCCGGTCGCAGCTGTGAAGCGACTTCTGCAATCGACACTTGATCGTTGCGGCGCACAATCACCTCGGCACCAAGCTCGCCCAGGTATTGAACGAGGTTGTAAGTAAACGAGTCGTAGTTGTCGATTACGAGAATCATCACATTCGCCGGTAGTAATCGCTCTTGTAAAGCAAACTGTTGGTTTGCGGTTCGTTGAACGCCATTCAATCATCGCAAACCAACAGGTTGCTTTACGAGATTGCTTTACGCGATTTCGATCGCGCGAAAAAGTGCGCGTGCTTTGTTTACCGTCTCCTCAAATTCGAGTTCAGGAATTGAATCGGCCACGATGCCGGCCCCCGCCTGCACTGACGCGATACCATTCTTGTCCAAAACCAGCGTCCGAATGGCGATGCATGAATCAAGATTACCGGCGTAGTCCGCGTAAAGGATCGCTCCCGAATAAACGCCGCGCGGCGTTGGTTCAAGCTGCTGGATAATTTCCATCGCTCGCACTTTCGGAGCGCCGGTCACCGTCCCGGCGGGAAAACAGGCGGCCAGCGCATCAAAGCGGTCGAGGCCATCACGCAGTTGCGCGCTCAGGCTGCTGACCAGATGTTGCACATGCGAGTAACGCTCGATGGTCATCAAGCTTTCCACTCTCACCGAACCATACTCGGCGACCCGTCCAAGATCGTTGCGGCCGAGATCGACCAGCATGACGTGCTCGGCAACTTCCTTCTCGTCTGCGCGCAATTCGTCTCGCAAACGACTATCTTCTTTTTCGCTGTCTCCGCGGGGGCGGGTGCCCGCTATCGGCCGATAATCCAGTTGACGTCCGCGGCAACGGACCAGCATCTCCGGTGAAGCTCCGAGGATTGTTTCTTCGCCCAGCCGCAAGAAAAACATGTATGGCGACGGATTAGTCGCGCGTAGTGCCCGGTAGATCGCCAACGGTTCCGCGCTCGTTCTTCTCTTGAAACATTGCGAGAGAACAACCTGATAACAATCTCCGGCGAAGATCTGTTCTTTGACTGTTCTGACTGCGCCTTCAAAAGATTCGCGATCCCAGTTAGAAACAAAAGCCGCTCCCACGTCATTTCGTTTCACATCAGCGTTGGTGGTCGGGATTTTTTCGACGCAGATAAGATTCTGCAAAGCTGTTTCATAGCGCGCCGTCCTCTCGATTGCCTGCTCGTAAAGAGCTTTCAACCGGGAGCGATTGGCGCCGGCTTCTTCCGTGAACACGACGGAAACAATTTGAGTCGTCCTGCTGCCGCGCTCAATCGCCACGACTGTTTTGAAAAACATCCATACTGCATCGTCGGCCACGGAAGCGACGTTGTTTTCAAAGGCAGCTTCAAACCATTGCGTCGCCTGAAAACCCAGATAGCCCACCGCCCCGCCGGCGAGAGGTGGCAGACTGTCGACCGGTGAAAGTGTTTTGGTTCGAAAGTATTCTGAAATGAACTCGGGAGCGGGCATCTCCAAAGTCTCGCGGGCGCCGGCCGTTTCAATAATTGTTTGACTTCCTCGCCCGCGTACGATCATCTCCGGCTCAATGCCAATGAACGAATGACGCGCCAGACTTTCGCCACCCTCCACCGACTCAAACAGAAACGAATAGGTGGCTCGTGCACCAAGGCATTCGAAAACGTCAACCGGCTCACGAAAATCACCGATGACGGTCCGCGCGACCGGAACAACGTTGCTTAGAGCCGCGGCGTCTTCAAATTCTTCAAACGATGATGGAGTGACATTTGTCATTAGTCTTAAATTACGATCTGAATAACCTGCGCGAATCCGAGCTGGACGTTTATGCTTCGCCCCAGAGGGGCGAGATGTTTATAGACTGGCGAACTCTGATTACTCCGAGCTCCGGAGGAGCGGCAGTCGCCTCGGCAAGGCTTTCGCTACCAGGTTTCGCTCCTACGAAGCGAGATCTTTGGCGCCCGCTCGTAGCTATAAACATTTCGCTTCTCTGGAGCGAAAACCAAGTTCGCCATTTGAACGGGGTGAGTCAACTACAGTGCTACTCATGAGTTGGATCAAACGGCTGCTGTTTCAACCGACGCAATCACGTCATGTATTGCCCTCACTTCAACGACGAGTTGTTGGTACTGTTCCAGTGTTAACGATTGAGCGCTATCGGAAAGCGCGCGTTCCGGTTGATTGTGGACCTCAATAATCAAGCCATCGGCGCCAACGGCAACGCTTGCTCGAGCGAGTGGTCCAACCATATAGCTTTTCCCCGTGCCGTGTGACGGATCCACGATCACCGGCAAATGGGACACCGCGCGCACCGCGGGGATGACAGCAAGGTCGAGGGTGTTGCGCGTGTGCTGAGCAAAAGTGCGAATGCCGCGCTCACACAAAATCACGTTGTAGTTGCCTTCGGCCATGATGTACTCCGCTGCCAGCAGCAATTCATCCAGCGTCGCCGCCAGGCCACGCTTGAGAAGTACGGGAAGGTGCGAACGTCCGGCGCGACGCAAGAGGGTAAAGTTTTGCATGTTGCGCGCGCCTATTTGAATTACGTCACCGTACTTCTCAACCAAATCAATGCCGGCGTCATCGAGGGCTTCGGTAACTATTTTCAAACCGAACTGCTCGCGCACTTCTGACAGAATTTGCAAACCTTCTTCGCCCAGGCCTTGAAAAGCGTAAGGCGAGGTTCGCGGTTTGAAGGCTCCGCCACGGAAAAACTGGGCGCCACTACGCTTTACGGTTTCGGCAATCGCAAACGTTTGTTCTCTGCTTTCAACCGCACATGGCCCGGCGATTATCGTCAGATTGCCATCGCCAAGGGTGGCATCGCCGGAACGCACGATTGTCTTTTCGGGTTTGAGATCGAGAGTAATCAGTTTGTAGGGTTTGGTAACGCGTATCACTTCGGCCACGCCCGCCAAATTTTCGAAGCGAGTAGCGTCGACGGCGCCCTGATTGCCGGTTACACCAATGGCCGTGCGCAATGCGCCGGGCACCGGGTGCGCCCGCAACCCGATGCTGGTAACAACGTCAATAACCGTGGCAACTTCGCGTTCAGTTGCACTTGTCTTCATTACAATAAGCATGATTACCTCAATCGCCTCTGTGTCACCGCTTTGTTTTCATCAACATCAAACAAAAAAACCCGCCGCCAGGCTTTGGCAGCGGGTTTCTGGAATAGCCGATGTGGCTTCTTATTGCCTACATCGCACGCCAAACAACACAGCCGCCAACATTGACGCTCCACCAGTACCAGGCGGCGTTGATTGTGCGGCTGTTGTAGTTGCTCGTTTTCATTTAGAGACTTCGCTTTGAAATGGAGTCACCCTTATACGCTCTTCGCGAATTTCTTGTCAACCGCTCGTTGCGGCGCTGTCGTTAGCACATGATATGTCCGGTCTCATTAACACATGAAGTGTCCGATCTGAGCGGCAGGGGTCAAAGCAGCATGCCAGTATGGTGGGATGCAGCAAATGACACAGGCCGCAGTGGAGCGGGC
>JACCVY010000258.1 GCA_013697915.1 Blastocatellia bacterium
AGCACGTCGACAATCACGACATCTGGATCGATCCCAACAACAACGATCATTACCTGGTCGGCTGCGACGGCGGCGTTTACGAAAGCCACGACCGCGGCGCGAACTGGGATTTCAAGCGCAACCTGCCCGTCACACAGTTTTACGATGTGGCCACTGACAACGCGACGCCTTTCTATAACGTCTATGGCGGCGCTCAGGACAACTTCAACGTAGGTGGTCCATCGCGCACGCGCAGCGCGTCGGGCATTACCAACGCGGATTGGTTTGTGACCTTGGGCGGCGACGGGTTCCGCACGCAGGTGGATCCGGAGGACCCGAACACTATCTATTCGGAATATCAAAATGGCGCATTGTCCCGCTTTGATAAACGCACCGGTGAGCGCCTCGCGATTCAGCCGGCACCCGGCCGCGGCGAAGATCCGCTGCGCTGGAACTGGGATTCGCCTTTCATCATCAGTCCTCATCTGCACACTCGCATTTATTTCGCCGCCGACAAACTTTTCCGCAGCGACGATCGCGGCGATAGCTGGACCGTAGTCAGCGGACAACTTTCGCGCGGGCTGGATCGCGACAAGCTGCCGGTGATGGGAAAAATCTGGGGCATGGATGCGGTCGCGAAGAATGCTTCAACGGCGTACTTTGGCAACGCTTCGGCGCTGGCTGAGTCGCCAAAAAAAGATGGGTTGATTTACGTCGGCACCGACGACGGGTTGATTCAGGTGACTGAAGATGGTGGGAAAAATTGGCGCCGGCTGGAAAAGTTTCCCGGGGTGGCCGACATGTCATACGTGAGCCGCATTGCAGCTTCGAATCACAATGCCAACACCGTCTATGCCGCGTTTGACAATCATCAGAACGCAGATTTCAAGCCGTATCTGTTGAAGAGCACGGACGCGGGGCGCACCTGGATTTCGATTGCCGGCAACCTGCCAAAGAATGGACCAGTGTGGGCCATCGCCGAAGATCACGTGAATCCAAACCTGCTTTTTGCAGGCACCGAGTTTGGTTTGTTCTTTTCGCTTGATGGCGGACAGAAATGGATTCAACTCAAGGGCGGATTGCCGACCATTGCCGTGCGCGACATCAACATTCAGAAACGGGAAAACGATCTGGTGCTGGGCACGTTTGGGCGCGGCATTTACATTCTTGACGACTATACGCCGCTGCGCTCGCTGACGCCGGAAATGCTGAAGCAGGACGCGCTCACGTTTCCGGTTGAAGACGCGTTGATGTACATCCAGTCACAGCCGTTGGGTGGGCGCGGCAAAAGTTTCCAGGGCGAATCTTTTTACACTGCTGAGAATCCGCCGTTCGGCGCGACCTTTACTTACTATTTGAAAGAAGAGTTGAAGACGAGCAAGGCAAAACGCCAGACTGCCGAGAAAGAAGCGGAGAAAAAAGGCGCGGTCGTAGTGCTGCCAAACGCAGCGCAGTTAAGCGCTGAAGAAGAAGAGGAAGCGCCGGCAATCATCATTACGGTTTCGGATGCTGAGGGCCACGTCGTGCGACGTCTGACGGGCCCAGTCACGGCGGGCATGCGACGCGTCTCGTGGGACCTTCGTTATCCGCCGGCGTCTTTACCACCGCCGCCAAATCCGGAAACTGAAAGTCCTTTCGATGATCCGCCGGGTGGTCCATTGGTGATGCCCGGCAGTTACAAAGTTGCATTTGCCCGGCGAGTTAGTGGCGTGATGACGGCGCTCGCCGCGCCGCAGGATTTTCGTATCGTAGTTGAAGGCCAGGAAAACATGTCGCCGGCCGACCGCGCGGCGCTGGTTGAGTTTCAACGAAAGGCGGCAAGATTGCAGCGCGCGGTGGCTGGCGCGCTCGACGCTGCGAATGCATTGAAGCCGCGGCTGGCGCTGATAAAGCGCGCGCTGCTTGAAACACCGTCGGCGGGTGACCGGTTGCTCGATGAAGCGGCCGCGTTGGACAAACGCACCAACGACATTCTGCGTTCGTTGCGGGGCGATAATGCGTTGCGCGCGCGCAACATGAATCTGCCGCCGTCGATCGCTGATCGAGTGGGTGACATTGTTGGCTCGCAACGCACGTCAACGGCGCGGCCGACGCAGACGCAAATCAATCAATACAACGCGGCGGCGCAGGAGTTTGAACAGACGCTCGCGCAACTGCGGCAATTGATTGAAGTGGATCTGGCGCGATTGGAAAAAGAGATGGAAGCTGCCGGGGCACCGTGGACACCGGGACGCGTTCCGGAGTGGAGAGACCAGTAGGCAGGAGCAGGAGGCAGGAGGCAGAAAGCAGGAAGAAATGTTTTGGGGAGTGGTTCGATGCTGCTAAGCCCTCTCCCCACCTCTCCCAAAAGGCGAGAGAGCAAGAACAGCAGTGAGCGGTGAACCGAAAACGAGCGCGCTGCCCACTGCGCACTGCCCACAGCTCACCGCTCACTGATCCCGTTAATTCCGGTGCGCGCCGATGCGTCTTTCCACCAGGCGCTGGACATCGAGCGGCACGCCTTCCGCTTTTGCCTTGCGAATAAAGTCGCTGTCGATCTTGAAGATTTTCATCTTCACCAATTCCTCAACCGAAGGGTTCGCAATCCCTTCGCTGCGCACTTCGGCGATGAATTCGGGCGTCACTTTGAAAATGCGCATTTGCACCAGGTCTTCGAACGATTGGTTCGCAAAGCCCATCTGCATCACCTGCCTGACGAAGTTGGCATCGATTTTGAAGATGCGCGCTTTCACAAGCTCTTCCATCCCCAGGTTGGGAAAACCGCTCGCCTTCATCTCGCGCGCAAACTTTGAATCCACTTTGAAGATGGCCGCCTTGAAAAGATCGTCGACGTCGAGTTTGCCTAAACCTACTGAAGCCAAATCGTCAGCGAGGGCCGTGGTGACGTTTAGGGCTGCAGCCGAGAACAATTTGTTTTCGGAATCGCGTCCGTCATGAAAGACTCGGGAGTTGTTCTCAAAATCAAAGCCGCGGCTCTTCATTCCCGATATGAAGCTTTGGTTGGCGGTAAAACGAAACGTGCCGGCGCCCTTGCCGTTTTGAAAAACTCCTTCACAACTTATCGTGCCCGCTTCGCGCAGCAGATTGAATTTGACCGCACCGCCGCGCTCCACTTGCTCACGGGTCAGACCTTGCAACTCGAAAAACGAATAGGTCTGGCCCATTTAGCTGTGATGGCCATTCGTCGTAGACCGCTCGAAATCGAGATAAAGCCGGTCGCCTTTGGCCGCTGTGCCAGTGTCCTCATCAGCGGTATTTATTTCTGGTTCGTCAGACTCTTGCCGACGGGCTGATGCGGATTTTTCCCGACCCGGCGAGCCAGTCCAGTCGCCCGTCACCTCCGTTTGTGCGGCGGCGGCGCTACAGCCGGCGATAAAAACAAGAAACGCCAAACTAAGAACCGAGCGCGTTAGCAGTTGCATATTTTTTGACATGGGAGCCTCGCTTAGAAGGAAAATTGTTCGACCAGCTCAAGTTTGCCGGAGCTGGTGAAATGTTGTTGGCCTTACAAACTGAAAACACCGCGCGGCGAATGGTTGTGGCAAGAAACTTCTCTGGCCGAATAATTGAGAAGGGGTTAATAGGTATGAAGCAGTTTGGGATTCGTTGCCGATTATTGTCGATTCAGATTGAGCCTTAGTGGCATGAGGTCAGTACCACCTCGCGGTAGCGGGTGGGTTGCAAGTGCTGGTTGCCAGTTACCGATTGTCAATTGGCCGTTCGGCAGCGGAGCAATCGGCATCGGAAATCGACAATTGGCGATATGAAGAACCCACCCGCTACCGCGAGGTGGTACTGACCTCATGTCACTGCAAAGCTAGAGATTGAACTGTGTCGAAAAATCGTGAGATTGCTCAAACCGCATCATTGCCAGCCCAGTGACCGAGATTGACTTCAACGCGGATGATCAACTAGAAGTCTTGCGCTCTTATTCTTTGGTTCTTAAGGAGGTCTGAATGCGCAACACAATAATCGTTGCTTTGCTTTTTCTGATTGGCAGCACGCCAGGACAGGCGGGCCAGCCCTACCCTAATGCGCAGGCAACCAGGGCGGACGCTTCTGCAATTCAAACTGAGACGGAGTGGATAAGGTTTACTTCGCCCGAAGGCCGGTTTTCCCTGCTTTTACCGCACGAGCCAAAGTTTGAGAGTGTTGCTGCTACAGATTCGAGCGGGATAACCAACTATCGCTATTCAGATATTGAAAGCGGCTACGGGTTCATTTGTGAATACTTTGACGTTGCCTCAACCGCTGCCGACCCGCAGAGTTCTCTTGATATAACGCGCGACGGCATCATCCGCGGCGCCAGCGCTACGAAACTTCGAGAAGAAAGGATTAGTCTGAACAGTTATCCCGGCCGCGAGCTGCAATTGGCACTCAAGGTAAATGAAGGGACAGATAACAGCTCGCACCAGAATTTATCTGGTTGATAAACGCTTGTATAGTCTTACGTTTTTGCACCTAAAGAGTCTGGATGCAACAGTCGCTGCGGACTTGGGCAAAAAGTTTTTCTCGTCATTTGAGTTGAAGAAGTAG
>JACCVY010000268.1 GCA_013697915.1 Blastocatellia bacterium
GGAAGATGCGGCGCAGGTCACAACAGCTTTGAAGAAGGCCAAACTGGCAGCGCCGAAAAGTGCGCCTGAGCGCCTGGCACAGGCGCGCATCTTCGAGCAGTATGGCATTTGGTACGACGCGCTACGCATCGCGAGCGAGCTGCTTAACGAAAACCCAAATGACGCCGAGGCAAAGGCCTTTTACGATTCGCTCACCAAACAGCTCAAGGACGAGGCGGCGAAAGCCGCTTCCCAGTCTTCCTCATTAGCGCTCCCGTTATGGCATGAGGTTGAACCGCTCGTCGTCGCCGGAAATGAAACGGCGGCACTGGCGGCGATCAATCGCAACCTCAGCGCCGCCAGCGCGCTCTATCGTGAGTTGCTGTTTGATGCCGTTGACTCGCGTCTTTACGACAACCCGTCCATCTCGCCCAACGCGGAGCGCGTTCGCACCTTGCTGGCGCAGAGCGATACGGAAAACGCCGCGCTTGAAGGAAAGCTTGCGGCATGGTCAAAAGAGCGCAAGCTGGGCGAAGGCTTTACAAACGCGGGCGATCCGATAGAGCAGCTTCTATATCTTTATATCGCTGCCGAGCCCTCAAACATCAAGAATCAGAAAGTAAGTGATGGAGGGAAGCCGGCGACATCACGCGAGTTGACTGAGGCCGCGCTGCAAACGGCAGAGGCAATCGGAGACCAACTGGCCATTGCCGGCTGCGCCGGAAATCTAGCCTACTACGCCTTGCAGGAAAGAAGGGCAACAGACATGCGCCCGCTAATTGAGCGTGCTGGGAAGATCTGGGAAAACTGGCGGCATCCGGTTGGGATCGCGGTCGCGGCGTATCTTACTGGCGAAAGTTACGCTCTGCTGGAAAATTGGAATGAAGCATCAACAAATTACAAGCAAGCTGTGCAGTTCGCTTCGGCTCTTCCGGCACTGCGACCAATACGTCTGGCTGCGCTCAGCTCGCTGGCCTGGAGTTTGCGGAACCTTGGCGACAAAGAAGGGGTGCTGGTTGTCCTGACGACCGAAGTCGAAGAGCAGCAGAAGTTCGTTGACGCGACCAGCGATCAGGAAAAGCGCACTCAACAGGCCAAAAGACTTTCTGATTTGCAGATCGAACTCGGCGGCGCGCTGGCCGCGCTCAATCGCTACGCGGAAGCGGGCGAGTGGTATGCGCGCGCCGATCGCATACGCGACGAAAACTACCGCGCCGAGCGCGCCAAGTATGAAAAGACCATCACGGAATGGGAAGCAAAGCTCAAGGTCGCCAAGTCTGACAAGACACTTGACGAGGCAAAGCGCCAATTTGAAATCATGCGCGCTATCACTATTTTGGATGCCAATCTCCTTTTTTGGAGTAATCATGCAGCGGAGCGCAACGATTTGGCCGGCATGGCTGCGATCGCCGAGCGCAGAATTGATGCCGCGCGTGAGAGCGGTGTTCAAGAAAAGCTCGCTGATGCACTGGACGCGGCAGCAAAGTCATACCGCACGGCAAACGATCTCGCCAAGGCTCGTGTCTTTGCTGAAGAAGCGTTGCGCATTCGATCGGCCGATGCCCGCCGCAGATATCTCTATAGCTCAGTCGAGATCTTAGCTGACATCGCCTATGATGCAGATCAGACGCGTGAGGCCGAAACCCGTTATCGTGAGCTTCTTGAAATTACGAAGCCTGAAGTATTACCGCCGCCTTATGATCTTAATGCCGAGCCAGATCAAGCCATCAGGCAGATACGAGCGAGCATGAAAGGCGGCGAACGCATTTCTCGTCAATTCTCCGCTGTAGATGCGCACATGGCGCTCGCGGCGATACTCCAACACAAAGGCAATTTCAGCGAGGCCGAACAACAATACGATGCGGCGGCTCGGGCTATTGCGCTGCTCTACGCGGCTGGCGCAGAAGACGAAACCGAATTACGGCAATGGCTAAGAGGGTTGGAGAAATCTAACAACCAGCTTCCCAAAAAGCTCAGGACCACCGATGTCGTAGCGCACCGTAATCAGATCGGGTTCACAAGCAATAAAGACGAAATGGATCGTCTGCAGCAGGCCGACCTGATTGCCAATGGGCTACGCGCAACGCTTGCGTTCAACCACGCCAGCCTGCTTGACGACCAGGGGGATCTGAACGCCGCAGCCGCGGCCTACGAAGACGCGATCAGGCAAACAACAAACGTCATGAGCGGAGCGTTCCCGCTTACCGGATCGTACCTCGTGCTCGCGCGAATCGAACGAGAGCGCGGTAACTATGCGGCTGCCGAGGCTCCGCTCGCGAGCGCGCTGGTCGAGTTTCAGCGCCAGCATGATGCCTTGGGTATCACTGCTGTGCTGACTCAGCAAAGCGAGCTGCGACGACAGCAAGGTCGTCTCGACGAGGCACGCCGGTTGGCCGCTGATGCCTTGAGGATTGGCAACAGTCTCGGCTCACGTACCGTGACTGCTGGTGTCCTGCGCACACTAGGACGCGTGGAAAGTGATATGGGAGGAGAGTCGCTAAAGGCGTCCGAACAGCACCTCCGCGAATCGCTCGCCATCTGGCGCGAGTTCGGTTTGCGCGCACACGTTGCTTACACGCTCAGCGCCCTGGGTTTGACACAGGAGCGCCTGAACCAGGATGACGACGCGCTGGCTTCCTATGAAGAAGCCGTAAAGTTAGTCGAGATTTTAACGGCGTCGCTCTCGCGGAACGTGAGTGCCGAAACCTTCAATTCTACCCGCGCGAGCAAGGAATTGTATGACCGGCTGATTAAGTTGCTTATCAAGCATGGACGCACCAGCGAGGCGCTCAATTACCTGGAACGCGCCAAGTCCAAGGCACTGGTTGATGCGCTCGCAGGCGCCAACGTCAATGCCAAAGACCCAGCGCTTAAGGCGCTGATTGATCGTGTCCGGACGTTCGGCGATTCGGTCCGCATAGCAGAGACGGCACTCGCTGTCGAGATGCAGAAGCCTGCCGAGCAACGCGACCCTGCGCGGATCACCGATGTTCGCGCGCGGCTGGACAGCGCGCAAAAGCAATATCTTGATGCGACCGCCCAGATTCAGCGTGCCAATCCCGCTTATGCAAGTCTTGTCGCCGTCAACCCTACCGATCTCATTGAGGTGCGAAAGCGTCTGCCAGAAAAAACACTGCTGCTGGAATATTTTCCTACCGATAAAGAGCTCTACATTTTCGTTGTGACGCGTGACCAGGCACCCGCTATTCGTGCTGTGACAATCGGTCGTGCTGATTTAGCCAAATTGGTCATGCAATACCGCGAAGCATTGAACAGCGCGGGCGAGAATAGTGTGATTGAACGCTCAGCCCGAGGTTCGCTCTGGAAAGACGATGGTAAGGAAGACTTCAAACGAGACATCAAACCAATCAAAGACGCGACGGTGCAGCTTTACGCCGCGCTGATTGCGCCGGTGCAAGCGGAGGTAGATCGATCGGATACGCTCCTGATCGTTCCGGCGGCTGAGCTTTACTATTTGCCGTTCCACGCGCTGGGTCGCGCGAACCAGGATGGATCGCTTAGTTTTCTGATCGAACAAAAGCCTTTCGCCTACCTGGCTTCAGCCGATCTGCTGAACACGGTTACATCAGTGAGCGGGGGCGACAGTGTGCGCGGGAGCCCAACGCTCGCTCTGCTTGCTCTTGGTAATCCTGATGGGAGTCTTCCGGCGGCGACAGAGGAGGTGTCCGCCCTGGGCCGCATTTTCAGCAGCGCGACCATTTTCACCGGGAAAGACGCAACCGTCGCGCGGGTCGCGCAATCCACCGCCGGCATTTCCTACGTCCATTTCGCAACGCACGGCTTTATTAATAGTCTGGACCCGAAAGAAACCTATCTTTTGCTCGCGGGCCAGCCCGATCGCCTGTCGGTCAAAGACATCATCGAGGATAATTACAAACTATCGCTCGATGGAACGCGGCTGGTTACGCTCTCTGCTTGTGATACCAACATCGGTGGATACGATCCGAGCGCGGTTTACAGCAGCCTCGCGCGCGCCTTCTCGAAAGCTGGAGCACCCACAGTGGTAGCGTCTTTATGGAGCGTTAACGATGTCTCCACGCGCGATACGATGAAAAACTTCTACCAGCAGATGGCGGCGGGACAATCAAAAGCAGAAGCGATGCGACGCGCCCAACTCGTAATCATGCGTGAGCCACGCTTCGCGCATCCTTTCTACTGGGCGCCCTTTATCATCCTGGGCGATTGGAGATAGTGAATTGAGCGGGGGCTGGACGACTACGGTCCGCTCACAATAATAAATGCGTCAACCGCGCGGCCGGAAGGAAGAGGGTATCGCCTCAACCCGAAAAAGTTCTTTTGCGGAAGAGAGATTGATTTCTCAAGTCACCTATGGAGCACCCGGTAGGTGCATTAGCCCCTTTGGCTCCCTGAGGAAACCTTGAAAGAATCCGCCTGCCACGATTATGAGCATTCACCCAACCGCTTTGCAGTGGTACCGACGCCTGTGCGCCTGAATGCCGACACGAATTACACCGGCAGGGGCGTAACGATTGCCTTCCTCGATTCCGGCTTCTATCCGCACGCTGATCTACTCGAACCTGAGAGCCGCATTCTCGCCTATCACGACCTGGCGCAGGAGCGTCCTTCACTGAACCCCGAGGACAAGGTTGAGTCGTGGCAGTGGCATGGCACTCAAACATCAGTAGCCGCAGCGGGAAACGGACGGCTTTCGGATGGTGTCTACCGCGGACTGGCTTCGGATGCGCAAGTCGTGCTGGTTAAGGTGAGCCGACGGGGACGCATCAGCGAAGAAAATATTGCGCGAGGCATTGAGTGGGTGATCGAGAATCGCGAACGCTACAACATTCGCGTACTTAACATCTCGCTTGGCGGAGATCAGGATATCGCCTGTTCAAAGAGCGTAATCGGTCAAGCTGCTGAGGAAGCCATTAGTCAGGGCGTGGTCGTCGTAGCCGCCGCCGGAAACTCGGGCGCTGAGGGGAAGCGTTCGATCCCTCCCGCAAACTCGCCATCAGTGATCACCGTTGGCGGTTATGATGACAAGAATGATCTCGATCCCACGACAATCGATCTTTATCACTCAAACTTTGGTCCCACTGCTGACGGCTGTGTCAAGCCGGAACTTATCGCGCCCGCCATGTGGGTAGCGGCTCCGATTCTTCCGCGAACGGATTTGTACGAGCGCGCGGAAACTCTGTCGCGACTGTGGGCCGCGCCTGATTACGAACTAAGCAAACTCGTTCCGGAGTTGGCCAGCAAAGCTAAGATCCCAGCCAAACTTCTGCGGGCCGGTGCGGCGGCGATTCGCGTTTTTCTCGAATCCACCTTGAGCGAACAAAAGATCATTGCGGCACACTATCAGCACGTGGATGGGACTTCGTTTGCCGCGCCTATCGTTGCTTCGATAGTGGTGCAGATGATCGAAGCCAATCCTGCTCTGACGCCGGCAATGATCAAGAAGATTCTTATTTCGACCGCCGACCGCATCGCTCATGCTCCGGTCGTGCGGCAGGGGTATGGCGTGGTAGACGCGCGGCAAGCTCTTTCGCTGGCACAGGATAAAACTCTGCAGTTGGAAACCATTAGCTGCGGTCCTCCGAGAATTGAGAATGGCAAGGTGCTGTTTCTATTTAGCGACGACACAGCCGGGAGTGTTTCGCTGGCGGGAGACTTCAATGGCTGGGACGACAACAAGACCAGGCTGCAAAAGGACGAGCACGGCTTCTGGCGAGCGGCGCTTTCGGCGCCCCCAGCCGGACTCTACCACTACAAGTTCATCGTCGACGGGCAGCGCTGGGTCGAGGATCCAAACAATGAGATGAAAGCGCCCGATAATTACGGCGGACTGAATTCGGTACTTACTATCAAATGAATTTGGTGTCCAGTCCACAGCAATCGCTGTTCGATGCCGCGTTGACCTACCGAGAACGTTGCTCGATGATTTGACGCAACGCTTGATTAACGGCTGCGGAATCCGGGAAGACCTTTGCGACATCGGGGTCGAGGACCACGATATTCGTGTCTTCAGCATACTGCTTGGCATACTTGCCAATCACCGCCTGGCTAAAGTCATACTCATCCAACATCTCAACTTCTTTATTCTCTTCCTCGCTCATAATCTTTCCTCTCGCGCGCTGTGGCTGACCGGGATAGCAGGGGTAGGGAAGACCGGGTACCGGGGTGCGGCCGCCACGAATGGACCTCACGCAATCTTGATCCCGATCGACTCCAGAAACTTGGTGGGACGGTCGCCGCCAATCATCGCAAAGATGAAGTCATTTGGCAGCGTGACCTTTTCTTCGCTCGTACGCGAGTTCATTAAGACCACCTCAGCGTCGCGTATCTCCTTGATTCCGGTGCCAAAGTAAGCCTTGATTTTGCCTTCGTCGATGCACTGATAAACCTGCAGCTTGTTGAGAAACTTCAAATCGTTTTTCATGTCGCTGCGTATGACCAAAGTGACGTTGTTAATTTCGTCGTCCGGACGGAAAGTGATCTGATCACCGTTTCGCCGGGCCACCAGATCGACGGCGGCTTCAATCGCGGAGTTTCCGGCGCCGACAATGATGACGTGATTCTTTTTGTACGCTTCCGGGTCCGTCAGTTTGTATTTCACTTTGTCTTCGGTGCGTCCGTCGCGCGCGATCTTCATTTCTTCGCCAGGCACTCGTAATTTCATTGGCGTACCGCGATTGCCCAGCGCCAGAATGATGCGGCGCGCGTTGTAACTGACCTTCTCTCGCTCAAGTCCTTTTTCAGTTTGCACGACAAAGTAATCGCCGTCTGTGGCGCGCTCGACTTTTTTGCAGCTCTCGCTTTCATTGATGACGACGCCGCTCGCGTTCATTGCACCGATCCAGGAATCGAGAATCTTTTCGCGCTGCTCACCCGGCCCGTTAACTTCAATCGTGCCGCGCGAGACCATGGTTTCGGGTTTGAAGAAAACGTACTTGCCTTTTGGATAGGCATCGATCGTCGCCAGCACCTTATCCTGCTCGATGCCAACGTATCTCAGCTTAAACTGCTTCGCGGCGATGGCGGCGGAAAGACCGGCCGGACCGATGCCGATAATGGCCACGTCAACTCCGGCTTTTGGCTCGGCGGCCGCACCGTTCCGGAGTTCGTGGGCGATGTGCTTGATTGCGTCTGCTCCTTCGTTGGACGCATTCTTTATTAGCGGCGTTCCGGACACGTCGCCGATGATATAACAACCCGCCACGTTGGTCATGAACGAAGGATCGCGCACCGGAACCGGACGAGGCCTGATCTTCTTCGTCGTGTTGATGACTATGCAGGCTTTGGGATTGACCGGACACTCCACCTGACAAGCAGTGTCTTCCATGCACTGATCGCTGGCCACCGGCGACGCAATGCCGTTAACGATTGCCAGCACGTCGTGGGGGCACGCGTCAACACAGGCATGACAGCCGATGCAGCGCTCGGGAAAAATTACCGGATGCGGGTAATTGGGCCTGTCGGGATCAAGCCGTTTGAAATCCTCTTCCGAGATCTGGGAAACCTGAGCAGCGGCGTCCTCGTGCGGCGCGACGGGCTCTTCGAGTAGCCGGCGCGCGCGTTCCGCGTCGCGCAACGCAAACCAGAAACCGGCAATCACCAGAAAGACACTAATGCCGGCCCAGCCGTACCACGGCAGACCGCCAAAATAACTCTTCGATTTATCTTCTGAGATCAGATTGATCGACAGAAGCATCGTCATCAGGGCAATGATGATTAGTAGTTGCGATTTTCTCATCTTAGGCTTTTGGTCTTTGGTCTTTGTTCGGTGCCCTTTGATCTTAGCTATCCTGGAAGTCCTAAGATCGATGCGCAAAAGAACCAAGTACAAAGTACCGAGCTAACTTACTTTCCCGCCGCCGCCGGCGGCAATGAAGCTGCCATCAGATCTGGATTCCAGTGGCGCTTATCCTTGACGTGCTGAACGTGACAGGAAACGCAATTGGGCGCTCCGGCTGCAATTGCAACTCTTCCTGACGGATCGCTCAAACCGCTGTGGCACTGGCCACACGTCTGGCGCGGATACTCTCTATCCTTTAGAGTGCGATGACAACTCGAACAGGAGAGTACTGGCGGCGAGCCGGCTTCCGCTCCCGCTACGCCGGTTATGCTACCGGTCGCCTTCACGTTGTAAATATGAAGCGCATGAAATTGTTTGTTGCGCCACATTTGCTCGCTATCAGACGGCAGACGCATGGCTGCAATCTTCGGTCTGTTCGCGAGTTCCTCAGCGTCAAGACCTTTCCATTTCCATTCGCCATTGACCACCGGATAGCCCAGCGTTCCGCCATGTGGAGTGCTGACGGTGCGGCCGTTGAAAGTTTTGCCGTTCTTGTCGTTGTGACACTTAATGCAGGAATTCAGCGCCGTTAGCATCGGCCCGCCAGTTTTCCCTTTATGCTCGGAGTGACAGTCGACACAGCCTATGCCGGCATCGGCATGGGACTTGGTGACAGTTCCTACAAAAGCTTCGGTCGTGTGACAAGACGCGCAGCGTGTGTCCATGCCGCTCCGCAGCGAATGACAGGTTATGCATGAGCCGGCATTTGGTTGTTTGGCTACGCGGGGAGTTAGAGCAAAACTTGCCCGGCTGTGGGCATTGGAGATGGGGTTGGGCGAATAGGCAGCCGTGTATCCGAGAGCTGCGGCAATTGATAAGACTCCCAGCACCCCCGCCGACCAAAGGAAAATCGCGAAGGGCCAGGGGCGCACAAGGTCGCGCGTCGGCGTCCAATTAAAACGGGCTTTGCCAAGCCGCGGCGCCCGGCGGGGATGGAGCAATGACTTGCGCGCCGCTTTCTCTCGAGAGCGTTTGCCCCAGAAGAGATCGAGCGCGTCAGCCAATGCCTTGGGCGCCGGCGCCACCGCAGGTCTCGCGGAGCTCTGCGCCAGGAGCGGCTCTCCGCGGGCTTCGCGTTCCCCGATGAGGAGGCCAAACTGCAGAGTGACGGTGATCTCCAGGCCTTCGTCCTTGCGGTCTATCCGCAGGAAGAACGGCCCGGCGCGCACTTCGTCGCTGCTGGCAAGGGCTTCGGGCTGTTCCGGAGCCACTAGTTTGCCATTGAGCGTGGTGGGTTTGGTCGAGCTGAGATGGAAGATATAAAAACGTCCTTCGATCTCTTTGATACCGGCATGCAGGCGCGAGATGGTGGGGTGATTCAGCAGAAGCTCACAGTCAGGAGCGCGCCCGATCCTCAATGTTTCGACAAAGAGAGTCGTCGGATCGACCCCTCGGTCTTCTCGGACAATAAGAAAAGTGCTGGCTTCCTGACTCATCCTGTCCTACGGGTACCTTTCCTAACAGTTTGAGTTCTGCAATGTCACCGCGTTGCGAAAAACACGACCTGGATAATGTGCACTACCAGCAGCGCCAACATCAGCGCTGAGGAAACCACGTGCGGGGCGAGCCACAGTTTGAGCAGCTGATGCAGATAAATCAGCGCGTCAACGCGCCGTAGAGTAGCGCTTGTTTCCACCGCCTCGATCAACTTGAGACGAGCATTTGAATCGCTCAAGGGCACCCCGGAAAACTCCTCGCGCGCTTCGGCCAGCAGCGCCGATAGCGGCTCACGACGCAGGTACTGCCGCAGCAGATATGACAAGGAAAGGAATCGCTTGCGCACTTTGCCTTCGATCAACTGGCGCAATTCGTTATCGCTGATATCGATCTTCGCGAGGGTTTCGCGCAATTCTTCGCG
This sequence comes from Blastocatellia bacterium, assembly GCA_013697915.1. Taxonomy (GTDB): domain Bacteria; phylum Acidobacteriota; class Blastocatellia; order Pyrinomonadales; family Pyrinomonadaceae; genus PSRF01. The sequence goes on from JACCVY010000268.1 coordinate 9,675, forward strand.
ACGCGCGTTCAGGTCTTCAATCAATAACGGGTCGCCTTCGATGCTCGTCATGATGCGAGGCACGATCAGGTAACAGGCAATGCCGAATAGTCCCGAAAGAATTACCAGGTCAAACGAAACCATTAATGTCGAGGTAAGCAGGCCTCCCGAGCTGCGCCCACCGTGCAACAGCAGCACTACGCCCGCGATAACTCCGAGATACACGTGCGACAACAGCCAGTAACGAAGCGGGCCGGCGCGGCGCCGGTACACTTGCTTGCGCCCCGAATAAGTCATCACGACTGCGATACTCACGAGACCGATCATTCCCGTAATCCAGCGGACAGTAAGCCAGGTGTTACCTAGTCGTCCATCCAGCGTATATTTTCGCGCCGCCCACACAGTGGCAATTGTCAGGGCAACAACTCCCAGTACTCCTACAATGTGGAACAGCTTGGCGAGCGGATCGTTCTTGTGAATGTTGCGCCCGATCGCATGCGTCTGATCGCGATAGATCAGCCCAAGCGCGCTTTTCCCTTCATCAAAATACTCCTTCGGATTAACGCGAACGAGCGCTCCGGTCGGACAGTTTTCCTGGCACGAATAGGCCTTGCTCTTAGCGCCGGTCGGATTGAGCGGCGTGCTATTACACAGATTGCATTTTACCGCGAGCAGGTCTTCCGTAGCCGTGACGGCATCGGGAAGGACTGGCGGCGCCAGGCTGAACCAGTTCCGAATCCTGGTGCTGAACGCTGGCGTGGTCGGAACCGGCCGCTTGCGCGGCACCATTGAGATTGCGTTGTAAGGACATTGCGTTGCGCAATCGCCACACCCGATGCAAGTTTTGGGTTCGATATCGATCTGTCCACCCGGAAGACGGCCGATCGCCCCAGTCGGACAACCCGTGAGGCATTCAGGATCCTGACAGTGCAAGCAGACTTCCGGCATCAGCACGTGCTGAATTGATGTGGTTTTGGGGGTGACGGGTCGCTCGACATGGATGCCGCGTCTCAACAGGCGAGACTGGCCATGGACCTTGTGACACGCCAGTGAGCAATTGCCGCAGCGTATGCACAAATCCATATCCATTACCAGCAGATTGGTCCCGTCGATAACTCCGGTATTAATCTCCTCGCTGACGGCCGCCAGGCCCCGCTTGTTGGAAAGCGCCTCGATGCGAACATCGTCGTCCGCGCTGGAGAATGAGGCAAAAGCCCGATGGAGCGTTTCAGAAAGCTGACTGTCAGCGCGCAGCAGGGCAATTGGAATCTCCAGAACCTCGGTTCGTGCAAGCACGGTTGCTGTGTAAAGCCACTTGTTTTCGGTGCCCAGGCCTTCTAGTCCAAGGCAATTGCCGGCGCCCAGAAAATCAACACCGACGTCGTCCCCAAGCTCCATCACCATGTCAGACATGTAAGGGCCGGAACCTGCTGCCCGAGTTCGTCTGACCCAGCCGTTCTTGATGAAAACGACACGATCGAGTGGCGTGTCTTCGCGCGTCAGCACGTGTTGTTTGCCAAAAACTCTGAACTCGGCTATCTCCCCAAGTGTCAGAATCATTTCTCGACTGAACGCGCCATCGCTCGCGCGGTTAACATCTTCGAGCGTGCGTTTCAAACCATATTCCCGATAGGTGGCCTCGAGTGCCCCACCAAATTTAGGAAGTTTCCGCAGCAACCTCAGCGCTGGCCGGTCAACCTCCAGAACCTTCGCCTGGCTGTTTGGAGGGACAACGATGGTGGCATTGCGCGGCAAACCAGCAAGCACCGACATCTCGCCGAAACTTCGACCCGGTTGCACTTCACTTACCTTCTTGCGCTCGCTAGCTTCACCCTCTTGTTGGCCTGCCTGGATGTAAACGTCCAGCTTGCCGTCAACCAGAATATAGAAACTATTGCCGCCCCATTCGCCCTCGCGTATGATTTCCTCGCCCGACCCATAGACGAAGAGGCGCACGTAAGGTCCCACTTTTTTGCCCGTATAGTTGCGGCCGTAAGCGATTACCTCGAGGTCAAGCTCGTATGTGAAATGTCCGTTGTGTCTTTCCACCAACTCGTCGATGAGATCGACACTGCGAATGGCTTCGAGGACGCTGGTGTGATTTGTGATTTGTTCAGGCATACCGAATCCGGGCTGACTGAGAATTAGGAGAACACGATGGCTGATCTTACAAGGATCAGCGATATAAAAGCTTGCGCAGGCGTGCGCACCTTATACACTATTGAAGGGAAAGATAAAACCATTTGCAATTATGTGATAATCTGGCGCCACGTTCGAACTTTTAGCAATCAAGAGTAGTAGTATTTTGATTGCCCAGCAGTGCATTCCTGGCCGCCGTAGTTTCCATCTCGCTCGATAACTGAAGCCAGTTATCAGCAGCACGATCCACTCGAACCGAAGATCTGAACGTTCTTTTTTTAATAGCTTTGGTCGCCGAGCCGCTCCATCAGAGCGGCGAATCATGCAAGCCTTGTTGACCTTGGAGGTTCAGTCATGGAAGCAACTACTGCTTTACAACCGCCGGCGCAGCTTGACGCTCTGAGCGTTAACACCATCCGCACCTTAGCGATGGACGCAGTGCAGGCAGCAAACTCCGGTCACCCCGGCACGCCGATGGCAATGGCCCCGGTGGCTTATACGCTCTGGAACGACTTTCTTCGCTTTGACCCTGACGATCCAATCTGGCCAAACCGCGATCGATTTGTGCTTTCGATGGGTCACGCATCGACGCTGCTCTATAGTTTGCTGCACCTGACCGGCGTCAAGGCGGTTAATTCCAAATACGAAAAGACGGGCGCGCCCAGCGTTAGCCTTGAAGACATCAAGGGCTTTCGCCAGCTTGACAGCCGTTGCCCCGGCCATCCGGAGTATCGCTGGACGTCGGGCGTCGAAACCACCACCGGCCCGCTTGGCCAGGGCATCGCAACAAGCGTCGGCATGGCGATCGCTTCACGTTGGCAAGCAGCCTATTTCAATCGCCCGGGCTTCGATATGTTTGACTTCCGCACCTACGCGCTGTGCGGAGACGGCTGCATGATGGAAGGTATCTCTCATGAAGCCGCCTCGCTTGCCGGCCATCTCCGACTCTCGAATCTGTGCTGGATTTACGATAACAATAAAATAACTATTGAAGGCAACACCTCATGGGCCCTGAGCGATGATGTTGCCACGCGTTTTATCGGTTACGGCTGGAACGTTACGCGCGTCGGCGACGCGAATGATCTGGACATGCTGAAACGCGCCTTTGAAGTAGCCCGGAAAGAAGACGAACGTCCGACGCTTATCATCGTGGATAGCCACATCGCCTGGGGCGCTCCGAATAAACAGGATACCCACTCAGCTCATGGCGAGCCGCTCGGCGAAGAAGAGATCAAGCTCACAAAGCGAAACTACGGCTGGCCCGAGGAAGCAAAGTTTCTCGTCCCCAACGAGGTGCGGGAAAACTTTCAACGTGGTATCGGCGCGCGTGGCAAGGCCCTGCGCGATGCCTGGTTCGCGAAATTGGAAGAGTATAAAAAGGCTTATCCTGATTTGGCGGATCAACTTGTCAGGATGCAAAAGCGTGAGTTGCCTGACGATTGGGACAAAGACATTCCGAAGTTTGGCACGGACGAAAAAGGCCTCGCCGGTCGCGACTCATCGGCCAAAGTCCTTAATGCGATCGCTAAAAATGTGCCCTGGCTTATAGGCGGCGCGGCCGATCTGTCGCCCTCAACCAAGACGCGCCTGACGATTGAAGGAGCAGGTGATTTTCTGGCCGAGACTCCGGCGGGAAGGAACTTTCACTTTGGGGTACGCGAACACGCGATGTCGTCTATTCTGAACGGTCTGTCGCTTTCCAAGGTTCGTCCCTACGGTTCGGGCTTCCTAATTTTTTCGGACTACGCGCGCGGCGCAATCCGCTTGGGAGCGATTATGGAAATTCCAACCATTCACATTTTCACCCACGACTCGATCGGCGTCGGTGAAGATGGGCCAACGCACCAGCCCGTCGAGCAACTCGCGAGTCTGCGCGCTATTCCGGGCCTGATCGTTTTTCGCCCGGGTGATGCTAATGAAACTGCCGAGGCGTGGCGCGTGATCATGCAGCTCAAGCACGAGCCTGTCTGTCTCATTCTCAGTCGTCAGGCATTGCCCACCCTCGACCGCACAAAATATTCTGGTGCGGAGAGTACAAGATTTGGCGGCTATATTCTCGCCGATGCGGCAGGACCAGACGGACAACTCGACGTTATTTTGATCGGTACGGGATCTGAACTCTCGCTATGCCTTGGGGCCTATGAAAAGCTCGTGGCCGACGGCGTCAAAGCGCGCGTTGTCAGTATGCCTTCCTGGGAACTTTTCGAGCACCAATCTCAGGAGTACAAGGACAAAGTGATCCCGCCAGCCGTGAAAGCGCGCGTCGCTGTCGAGCAGGCCGCCCGCTTCGGTTGGCAGCGATACGCTAGCAGCACCGATGCAATCGTGGGCATGAAAACATTCGGCGCCAGCGCGCCGCTGAAAGAGTTAACCAAGAAGTTTGGTTTCACGGTCGATGCTGTTGTGGAAACCGCTAAGAAAGAGATCGCGCGCGTCAAACAATTGAAGTGAACCTGACGTTTCGTTGTGGACTTGAGGAGCAAACCTATGAACAACCCCCTTGTTGAAGTTATGAAAACCGGCCAGTCAATCTGGTATGACAATATCCGCCGCGCCATGCTTACCAGTGGTGATCTGCAAAAGAAGATCGCTGAAGATGATCTCAGAGGCGTGACGTCGAATCCCACGATCTTTGAAAAGGCAATCACTGGTTCCACGGATTACGACGAACAGATGCGATCTTTGATTACCGCCGGGAAAAGCGTAAAGGAGATTTACGAAGCGCTGGTCATCGACGACATCGGCAGAGCCGCTGACATCCTCAAGCCCGTATACGACAAGACTGACGGGGTGGACGGCTACATCAGTCTGGAGGTGAATCCGCGGCTTTCCTACGACACCGCGGGCACCATCGAGGAGGCCGATCGACTGTTCAATACCCTGGGCCGGAAGAATGTAATGATCAAGATTCCGGCGGCCCAGGAAGGCCTGCCGGCGATTGAAGAAGCCATCTACCGGGGCATCAACGTAAACGTCACCATGATCTTCTCCGTAGAAAACTATAACCAGGTGGCCGAGGCTTTTATCAAGGGATTGGAACGACGCGACGCCGAAGGAAAGCCGGTGGATCACATCGCGTCGGTTGCCAGCTTCTTTGTCTCGCGAGTCGATTCGATGATCGATACCGATCTCGACTTTCGCGCGCGGCACAGTTCGGGAGAAGAGAAAACGACGCTCGAGAATCTCTGCGGCAAGGCTGCACTCGCAAACGCCAAGCTGGCCTATGCGCGGTTTAAAGAAATCTTCTACGGCGGCAGGTTTGCAGCACTAAAAGCAAAAGGCGCGCAAGTGCAGCGGCAGCTCTGGGCGTCGACTGGAACCAAGAATCCGAAGTATTCAGATGTTTTGTATCTGGATAATTTGATCGGGCCAGACACGGTCAACACAGTGCCGCCCGCGACTTATACGGCCTTTCGCGATCACGGCAAGGTAGCCCTGACGTTGGAACAAGGTCTGGATGAATGTCGCGAAGCAATTTCCAGTTTGGGAGCAATCGGAATCGATCTCAAGGAAGTGACGGCGAAACTCCAGTCTGACGGTCTCAGCTCCTTCGTTGGTTCTTTCGACACGCTGGTTGAGTCGATCGAGTCGAAGCGTGACGCGCTGGTTTCCGGAATTCATCAACGGTTGACTGCTTCACTGGGGAAATATGGCGACGCGGTAAGCGCGGCTATCAAGGAAGCCGACAAGGGCGATGTAATGCGGCGTATCTGGCGAAAGGATGCCGCGCTTTGGAAAGATGATCCGGCGCATCAAAAAACCATTAAGAACGCGCTCGGCTGGCTTACGGTCCCCGATATGATGATTGGCGTTGAAGAGGACCTGCTCCGTTTTGCGGAGCGGACTCGGGGCTTACGTCAATTCAAGCACGTCATGCTTTGCGGCATGGGCGGCTCGTCGCTCTGCCCAGAAGTGTTTCGACAAACCTTCGGTCATCAGGAAGGCTATCCTGAACTGCTGGTGCTCGATTCGACTGACCCGGATGCTTTTTCTGGCATTGCGGATCAAATCGATATTACCCACTGCCTCTTTATCATCTCGTCGAAATCAGGCACCACCACCGAGCCGCTGGTTTTTTACAAGTACTGGTACGACCAGGTCGGTAAGCGCAAAGAGAATCCCGGCGAGTGCTTCGTCGCGGTAACGGATCCCGGGACGCTAATGGAGCAGATGGCGACGGAAGATAAGTTTCGCCGCATCTTCCTAAACCCGCCAGACATTGGCGGGCGTTACTCGGCGCTCTCTTACTTTGGCATGGTGCCGGCCGCAGTGATGGGCCTCGATATCACGAAGCTGCTGGATCGCGCCGAGCGAATTGTGCACTCCTGCGCTTCAGTTGTGCCGGCCGCCGACAACCCGGGCGCGCGGTTGGGGGCAATCATGGGCGAATGTGCGAAGGCGGGACGCGACAAACTTACAATTATCGCGGACCCGAAGATTTCATCGTTGGGTCTCTGGATTGAGCAGTTGATCGCCGAGAGCACCGGCAAGGAAGGTAAGGGGATTGTTCCTGTTGCCGGCGAGCCTTTGGGGTCGCCCTCGGTATACGGCAATGATCGGTTGTTTGTCTCCATTTCGGTTGGCAAGCTTGGCGGCGAAACCGAAGTGAAATTAAAAGCACTGGAGGCGGCGGGCCACCCGGTGGTTTATCGGACTCTGACTGATGTTTACGATTTGGGAGAGGAGTTTTTCCTTTGGGAGATTGCCACGGCGTTTGCTGGTTGGCGCCTGGGCATCAATCCTTTCGATCAACCAAACGTGCAGGAGTCGAAAGACGCCACCAAGGAACTGCTGGAAAAGTTTGCCGCCGAAGGCAAGTTGAACGAACAGCCCGTGCTGGTTACTGACGGCACTCTGACCGTTCGTGCCGATGAGAAGACTGTTGTCGCTCTTGCGTCCTCGTCAGTGTTGGACGCTATCCGCGCGCATCTCGCACGCGCCGGCGCTGGCGACTATATCGCGCTCCTGGATTACATCGAAGAGACGCCGGAGAACGAAGCGATCATTCAGGCGACCCGCATACATTTGCGGGACGCGACCCGGTGTGCGACCACAACCGGATACGGGCCAAGGTTTCTGCACTCGACTGGGCAGCTACACAAGGGGGGTCCGGACACCGGAGTTTTTATCCAGGTGACGGCGCCCGATAGAACCGATCTGCCGATACCGGGCCAACCCTATACGTTCAGCATCCTGAAGCAGGCCCAGGCACTCGGAGACTTTCGCTCGCTCTCTTCGCGCGGACGGCGCGCGATTCGGGTTGATCTGGGCGCGGATACAACCGCGGGCTTGCAAAAGCTGCACGATCTCATTGCGGAAGCTGTGCCGCGATCCGACGCTACGACGACGTGATAACGAGAGGTTACAACTACAGAACCGGGGGCGGCAGGAGTGTGTGAAAACCCATCGCCTAGCGCGTTTCCCGTTACGCGGAGCGATCTCATTAGCACCGTGGCTTAAGTGATCAGGATCCGGGGATTGAAAAATGGAACCGTTTCAACGGTTTTTGTTGCGCGGGAATCACGAAAAACCGTTGGAAACGGTTTGCGGAATAATTGTCGAATCTTGAATCACCGGGCTTAAGCCACGGTGCTAATGAGATCGCTCTGCGTTCGGGAAACGCGCTCAGACCCCGAGTTTTCATACAGGTTAAGAACTAGAATTCGCAACTTTTCACTTTGAGGACAAAACAAATGGCTACCCCAGAACAAAATGTGAAGACAGCCAAAATCGGCATGATCGGTCTGGCCGTGATGGGCGAGAATCTGGCAATGAATATCGAGCGAAACGGTTTTCCCATTGCCGTTTTCAATCGCGACCCGGCCAAAGTGGATAACTTTGTCGCGCGCACGCCGGGTAAGCAGGTGATCCCGACGAAGTCTCCCGAAGAATTCGTTCGTTCACTTGAGCGCCCGCGTAAAGTGATCCTGTTGGTGAAAGCCGGCGATCCGGTTGACTGGACCATCGCTCAGATAAAGCCGTTCATGGATCGGGGCGACATAATCATCGACGGCGGCAACTCCTTTTTCGTCGACACTGAACGCCGCGAAAAATCTTTGAAGAGCGAGGGCCTCAACTTCATTGGGTCCGGAGTCTCCGGCGGCGAGAAAGGTGCGCTGTGGGGTCCAAGTTTGATGCCCGGTGGCGACCGCGATGCTTACGAACAGATCCGCCCGATCTGGGAAGCCATTGCCGCCAAGGTTGATGATGGACCGTGCGTAACCTACATCGGGCCGGGCGGCGCGGGCCACTTTGTCAAGATGGTGCATAACGGGATCGAGTATGGCGACATGCAATTGATCGCCGAAGCTTACGACATTATGCGTAATGTGCTCGGCCTCGGCGCCGCGGAATTGGCCGACATCTTTGACGAATGGAATCGCGGCGATCTGGAATCGTTCCTGATTGAGATTACGGCTAAGATTCTGCGCGTTAACGATCCGGAAACCGGTAAGCCTCTGGTCGATCTGATTCTCGACAAGGCGGGACAGAAGGGCACCGGCAGATGGACCAGCGAGGTAGCCCTCGACTTGGGGATCATCGTGCCGACGATCGACGCGGCCATCGACACGCGCACGCTTTCGGGCCGCAAGGATGAACGCGTTGAGGCGAGCAAGCAGATCAGTGGGCCTTCCCAGAAATATACCGGCGACAAGAAAGCGATGATCGCTGCGATTCACGATGCGCTTTACGCGTCGAAGATTTGCTCCTATGCGCAAGGCATGAATCTGATTCGCGCCGGTTCGGAGAAATGGAATTGGAACATAAACCTTGGCGAAGTTTCGCGCATCTGGAAGGGCGGCTGCATCATCCGCGCGCAGTTTCTGGACAAGATCAAGCAGGCATACCAGCGCCGATCTGATCTTCCGAATCTGCTCCTCGATCCCAACTTCAAAGCGTGGGTGGAAGAGGCGCAGCCAAACTGGCGACTGGCGGTAACGACGGCGATGCAACAGGGCGTGCCCGTGCTGGCGATGGCGTGCAGCCTGAATTACTTTGATATGTATCGCACTGCAAACCTGCCGTTGAATCTGACGCAGGCGCAGCGAGACTTCTTCGGTTCGCACACTTACGAGCGGACAGACAAGCCCGGGCAACCTCCGGTACATACGGAGTGGGAAGAGCTGCTGGAACAATAGGTCATCTGAGCCTGGAAGAGATTAGCAATCTGCGGCTGGATTTCCCATTTGTCATTTTCCATTTCACATTTGGTCATTTCCGATTAGCTTCGCGGCATGAGTTCAATGACAAATGCCAAATTAAATGCCAAATGGAAAATGACAAATGGAAAATAAAGGCTATCTGAAAGGTCGGTTAGTTAAACTATGCCAAGGTCCACGGTAATGGAAAACCCCCTGCGCCAGGGTATTCGGCTGGAACAAGCGGCTGAACCCTGTACCGTCGTCATCTTTGGCGCCTCTGGAGATCTGACGAAACGAAAGCTGGTTCCAGCTCTTTACCGATTGGTCCAGCAGCGCCTCTTGCCGGCCGAGTTTGGCATTGTCGGACTGGCAAGAACGGAGATGAGCGACGACGATTTTCGCGTGAAGATGCGCGAGTCAGTGGCGCAGTTCTCTGAAGCAAAAACTGTCGACGATGAAGTCTGGCAGTCATTCGCGCAGGGGCTCTACTACCTGACGGCGGACATCGGCACTGCGGACGACTACCGAAAGTTGGCCGGGTTGCTTGAGCGCATCGATCGCGAGCGCGGCACCGGTGGCAACCGTCTTTTCTACCTTTCAGTCGCTCCCAGATTTTATGCCGCAGCGGTTGAGCAGTTGGGACGAGCAGGCCTGACGAAACCAAAAGACGGCAGTTGGGTGCGCGTAATCATCGAGAAACCTTTCGGCTCGGACCTCGAAAGCGCCCGGCTCTTGAACCAGCAGATTCACGCGTCTCTCGACGAGTCGCAGATCTATCGCATCGATCATTACCTCGGCAAGGAAACAGTGCAGAACCTGCTCGCGTTCCGCTTCGCGAATGGAATATTTGAGCCACTGTGGAACCGCCACTATATCGATCACGTGCAGATCACAAACGCGGAAGCGGTCGGCGTCGAGGGCCGGGGTGGTTATTACGAAACCGCCGGCGTCGTGCGCGATATGATCCAGAACCACGTGTTTCAGGTTTTGTCGCTGGTAGCCATGGAGCCCCCGGCCCATCTGGGGTCGGAAGCCGTGCGCGACGAGAAGATCAAAGCGATGACCGCGGCGCGAAACTTTACTCCTGAACGAGTGAAGGCGGAGTGCGTGCGCGGCCAGTATGGGCCAGGGTCAATTGACGGCAAGCCGGTTCCCGGTTATCGCCAGGAAGAAGGCGTTGCTCCTGACTCGACTACGGAAACTTTCGCCATGCTGACGATGTACTTTGACAACTGGCGCTGGGCCGGCGTGCCCTTCTATATCCGTTCCGGCAAACATCTGCCAAAGCGCGTGACTGAAATAGCGATTCAGTTCCAGACTGCGCCCCATCAGCTATTCGGCGCGGACGTGATGGAGCAGGTCACGCCCAACCAGTTGATCATTCGGATCCAACCAGACGAAGGAATCACCCTGAGGTTCGCAGTCAAAGTCCCGGGCCAGATCACGCACATTCGCGATGTGAATATGGACTTTCGCTACGGCACTTCTTTCGGGGTCCAGCTTGCGGAAGCCTATGAGCGTCTGTTGCTGGACTGCATCCTCGGCGATTCAACTCTCTACGCGCGCAAAGATATGACTGAGCGTGGCTGGGAAATCGTGATGCCGATCCTGGACTATTGGGCTGGCACGAAGGGTGAAGGTTCATTCCCAAATTACGAGGCCGGAACGTGGGGTCCGCAAGCTGCTGATGAATTGATGGAGAGGAACGGCAGCCGCTGGCGCCGCCCGTAAGGAGACTGCCCTGTACCGCTGACTTGGTATTTGTAACGGGCGTCATTTGACGAAGACTTAAAGCATGGCACTAGAAACACAGGCTAGCGAAATTTCCTTGTCGCCTTCGAAGGGGATCGATGTCAACAAGATCGAGAAGGAGTTGGCAGCGATGTGGTCCGGCGTGAGCGAGGGAGGAGACGCAAGCAGCAAGGCCGGCGTAACGCGGGCCTGCGCGTTGAACCTGCTCGTTTACACCACGCCGTGGGACGACCACGGCCGCCTGGAAGATCTGCTCGAACGGATAAACGAACAGCATCCCGGGCGTACCCTGGTTCTGGTGGCGTATCGCGATACCGCCACGCCCAGGCTCGAAGGTTACGTTTCCATGCGCTGCCGGCTTTTGGGAGGCACCGGCAAACAAATCTGCGGCGAACAGGTCACCATCGAAGCGGGTGGTCCGTTGCTGGAGACAGCGGCCACCGCAATCGCTCCACTGCTGGTTTCCGACGTGCCTGTTTATCTCTGGTGGAAAGACATTCCTCACTACGAAGACAAACTATTTGACCGCCTCGCGCAAATGGCTGACCGCATCGTCATCGATTCCGCGGCGTTCGATCACCCGTACGACGACTTACTGCGCCTGAGCAAGATGATCGATGATAAATCGCGACGAATGCGCGTCAGCGATCTCAACTGGGGCCGGCTGACGTCCTGGCGTACGTTGTTAGCGAGCTTCTGGGACGTCCCCGCCTATCGCCCTCTGCTGGACGAAATCGATCGCGTGACAATTAAGTATCGTTCTCCGCAAGATGCGCCCGAGGAGATCGCCCCCAAAGCGTTGCTACTGGCCGGCTGGTTGGCATCGCGGCTCGGCTGGGAAGTTGTGGGCACGGCTGTGGGTAAAGCTACGCGCGGCACGGAGGAAGGAGCCGTGTGTGAACTTCGCGCGGGCGACCGGTCGATTGCTCTTGCTTTCGTGCGAGACGAAACCGCCGGCCCTGACGACGTTATCATTTCCACAGTTACTCTTTCTGCCAAAAACGGCGCGGCTAACTTTTCCGTCGCCAAGCGAACCGACGGCAGCAAGCTTGAAACTGAAGCGCAGATCGGGAGTGAGCGTTCCGTGGGGCGCGTGCTCGCTTACGAAATTCGCACTGAAGCGGCCCAACTGAGCCGCGAGCTGGCGTTTCTAAGTCGCGATGCCATCTACGAGGCCGCGGTAGCCCGGGTTGCCCAACTCGTCGAAACGATACGAAATCAGAAGACCACACCGTAGTAGTCCTTGCTTATTCAATGATAATTGCCGGAGACATTGGTGGCACGAAAACGAATGTTGCTCTCTTCCAGGCGAATGGGAGCGAAGTTGGCCCCGTTCTCAGACAGCAGAAGTTTCCGAGCGGCGGCTACGATTCCCTGGAAGCAATTCTTAAGGAATTCATCGGCGACACTGAATTAAAAATTACCGGAGCCTGCTTTGGCATTGCCGCGCCAGTGATTGAAGGCCACGCGAAGACTCCGAATCTCAACTGGACCGTCAGCGCCGCATCACTCGCCGAGGTTTTGAGGATTGATCGAGTAGGTCTCATCAACGATCTGGAAGCCACGGCCTTCGGCATACCCGCTCTCAGTAGTTCGCAATTACTTACTCTCAATACGGGGGACGTCAAGGACGACGGTCACCGGGCTCTGATCGCCGCGGGTACCGGGCTGGGCATGGCCGGCATCTTCTATCGCGACGGTCACTATCATCCGCTGGCGTCCGAAGGTGGCCACAGTGATTACGCCCCTCACGAGCCCGTGGAGATAGAATTCTTACAATATCTCAAGGAAAAATTTGGCCGGCACGTAAGTTGGGAACGAGTGCTCTCAGGGCCCGGTCTTTTTAACGTTTATTCTTTTCTCCGCGATCGCGGCGATATTGAAGAGCCGGCCGGGCTCGCCGAGCAGATCAAATCGGGCGACAAAACCGCGGCTGTTTCTGCGGCCGCTCTGGGGAACAAATCCGAGTTGGCCGTGAAGGCGCTGGATATGTTTGTCACCGCGTATGGAGCGATGGCAGGCAATCTCGCGTTGCTGATGATGGCCACTGGAGGACTTTACGTTGGTGGCGGGATTGCTCCGAAGATTTCCGAGAAACTTAAAGATGGTATGTTCATGAAAGCGTTCACCGACAAGGGCCGGCTCTCGTCTGTGCTGACCAGCATTCCGGTGCACGTCATCCTCGAAGACAAAACGGCTCTCTTCGGCGCTGCGCGCGCCGCTCTCAAAGTTGACGGTTAGGTTGATATGGCAACCCCAGATATCGCTCGTAACATTCGCAGTTTCAAAACCGCCGAGGAGGTTGCGCACGCCGCTGCGGATTGTTTCACCGATATCGCGGTGGCCTCGATTTCCGCCGAAGGACGTTTCAGCGTGGCGCTGGCCGGGGGGGCGACGCCGCGACGCACTTACCAGTTGCTCGCCTCTCCGGAATATCGAAACCGTATCGCCTGGTCCCAGGTCCATATTTTTTTCGGCGATGAACGGTGTGTTCCACCAACGGACGCCGACAGCAACTATCGCATGGTTCAGGAAGCGATGCTCTCACTTTTACCGATCCCTGAGCAGAATGTTCATCGAATGATCGGTGAGGGAGATGCGCACGCAAATGCGAGTCTCTACGAAAGCGATTTGCAGACTTTCTTTGACGGCGCGCCCTGGCCTCGTCTCAATCTTGTGCTGCTGGGTATGGGCGACGATGGCCACACCGCGTCGCTCTTTCCCGGCACGGACGCTTTGAGCGAAACAAAGGCCTGGGTGGCCGCAAACTGGGTGGGAAAATTCCAAACCTATCGCATCACTCTGACTGCGCCGGCCATCAACCACGCCGCGAATATTATTTTTCTCGTCACCGGCGCGGGTAAGGCCGAACGACTGCCTGAAGTATTACGCGGAGCGCGCGCTCCCTTGAGACTACCTTGTCAGTTGATTCAACCGGTCGCCGGATCGCTGGTCTGGCTCGTTGATAAAGCAGCGGCTGAGCGGCTCTGAATATTTGACAGGATGTACATGATTGACAGGATAGCCAGATCAAATTACCGCCGCAGCAAAAGGCGCTCGGTGATGCAAATCGCTTTTCTTGTTTCTTGTAAATCCTGTTAATCCTGTCAAAACAAACAATGAAACCAACCAAGATCGCCATCGGCAGCGACCATGCCGGATTCGAAGCAAAAGAAAAAGCCAAGACCGAACTTGCGTCGCTCGGAGTCGAAGTAGTTGATAAAGGCGCAAACAGCCTTGATAGCGTCGACTATCCGGATTTCGGCGCCGCGGTTGCGCGCGCAGTTGCCTCTGGAGAAGTCGAGCGCGGCATTTTAGTCTGCAGCTCGGGTATCGGCATATCGATAGCGGCCAACAAGATACCCGGTGCGCGCGCGGCGCTTTGCTGGAACGAAGAAACGGCGCGGCTCGCGCGTGAGCACAACGACGCCAACGTGCTCTGTTTCGGCAGCCGGTTCATCGGGCCCGAGCAAGCCGCGCGCATGGTGCGAATCTTTTTAGAGACTGACTTTGCAGGTGGGCGACATACACAGCGCGTAGAAAAACTTTCGGCTCTTGATAACAAATAGCGGCGACTCCCGCATGGAATCTCGTGCGCGTCTCTCAAACTCAAATCAAATGGCAAAAACCAAAGAGCATCAAAGGCTGCAGGAAACCGATGGTTCGCCCATCCCGCCGTGGCGCAAATGGGGTCCTTACGTATCCGAGCGAGCATGGGGAACGGTGCGCGAAGACTATAGCGAGTACGGCACTGCCTGGGATTTCTTCCCTCACGATATGGCGCGCTCGAAGACCTATCGCTGGGGCGAAGACGGCCTCGCGGGTATCTGCGACCGCTATCAGATCCTGACCTTCGCGCTCGCCTTGTGGAACGGCCGCGATCCGATCTTAAAAGAGCGGCTTTACGGACTGGTTCCCGGTGAAGCAAACCACGGCGAAGATGTTAAGGAGTACTATTTTTATCTCGACTCTACGCCGACTCACTCGTACATGAAGTACCTGTACAAGTATCCGCAAGCCGCGTTTCCTTACACGAAGTTGATTGAGGAGAATGGCCGCCGGCGCGGACAACAACAATCCGAGTATGAGTTAATCGACACGGGCATCTTTGATGACAATCGCTATTTCGACGTGTTTGTCGAGTATGCGAAGGTCGATCCGGAAGACATTTATATTCGCATTGAAGTCGCTAATCGCGGACCGGAAGATGCCGAGATACATGTGCTGCCGCAACTTTGGTTTCGCAACCGCTGGAGCTGGGGACCGGAGCCAGCGCCGGAACCGACCATTCGCCTGGGTCCCTCGGGCAAGAAATTCAAGAGCCTGGTGGCTGACGATTCCGAGGCCGAGCCGTTACCAAACTTGCCTTTCGAATACCGCCTGGGAAAGCGCTACCTCTACGGAGATGCGGACGGCGAGCCGCTGTTCACCAACAACGAGACCAACGCAGAGCGCGTCTGGGGCAGCGGTGCGCAGAGCCGGAGTCCATTCGTCAAAGACGCATTCCATCGATATGTCATTGCCGGCGAACAATGCGTGAACCCGGCCGAGGTTGGTACCAAGGCGTGCTTGCATTATGCCGCGCGCAATGTTCCGGCGGGCGGCTCGATCGTCATCAACCTCCGCTTATCAAACAAGATCCTGATGCAGCCGCTCGCCGAGGTGGAGCAGATCTTCAATGAACGACGCGCGGAGGCTGACAAGTTTTACAATTCCATCCATCCCGCGAAGGCCAGTGAAGACGAGCGCCGCGTGCAACGGCAGGCTTTCGCCGGCATGCTTTGGAGTAAACAGATCTACTTTTACGACGTGAATGTTTGGCTCAACGGTGACAACCCCGACTGTCCGCCGCCCGAATCGCGCCGCCGCGGTCGCAATACGCGCTGGCAACACTTGAATTCAATGCGCGTGCTGTCGATGCCGGACAAGTGGGAGTATCCCTGGTTCGCCGCCTGGGATCTGGCGTTTCATTGCGTGCCGATCGCGTTGGTCGATCCGGAGTTTGCAAAAGAACAGTTGTGGCTCCTGCTCTTTGAACAGTTTCAGCATCCGAACGGCCAAATTCCGGCTTACGAATGGGAGTTCTCTGATCTGAATCCGCCGGTCCATGCCTGGGCCGTGTGGCGTGTTTACAACATGGATCGGATTCGCTCCGGTAAAGCTGACCGCAAGTTTCTCGAACGCTGCTTTCATAAACTGCTGATCAACTTTGCCTGGTGGGTCAACAAAGTCGACCGTGAAGGTAACAATGTTTTCGAGGGTGGCTTTCTCGGCCTCGATAACATCACGGTGCTCGATCGCAGCCATGAGTTACCGCGCGGGACCACGCTTGAGCAGTCAGACGCGACGGGCTGGATGGGATCGTTTTGCCTTTACCTGATGCGCATCGCCCTCGAGCTTGCAAAAGAAAACAAGGTATACGAAGGGCTGGCCAGCAAATTTTTCGAGCACTACGTCTATGTGGGCGCGGCGATGAAGCACATGGGCAAACGCAACTACCAACTGTGGGACGAAGAAGATCTTTTCTTCTATGACGTGCTGCGCTTTCCGGATGGAAAGTTTCAAAAGTTTCGCGTGCGTTCACTGGTCGGCCTTATTCCGCTCTACGCGATTGAACGGCTGGAAGAAGATTGGATCAAACCGTTTCCCGAATTCACGGCGAACCTGCAATGGTTTTTGAAAAACCGGCAGGACCTGGTGGAGCGTTGCGTTACCACCATCGAGCGCGACGGCAAAAAAATCTACATTCTGGCGATTGTCGATGAGAGTCAGGTTCGTCACCTGATGGAGCGCATCTGGGATCCGTCGGAGTTTCGTTCTGATTACGGTCTCCGAAGTTTATCCAAGTGCCACCAGGATCTACCCTTCGTTTTTGAAAATAGCCGCGTCGGCTACGAACCTGCCGAATCGATCGAGATGTTGAAGGGCGGCAATTCCAACTGGCGCGGCCCCGTTTGGTTTCCCACCTCATTTATGATGATCGAATCGCTGCGCAAGGTGGGCAAGGCTTACGGGACAAAGTTCCAGATTGACAGCCCGGTCGATGGCGAGCCGCCGGTGACCTTGAACGACATGGCCGGTGGTTTTGCCAACCGTCTGATCAAATTGTTCACGCGCGACACGGATGACCGGCGACCCGTCCATGGTTGGTATCAGAAGTTTCAAGACGACCCGCACTGGCGCGACCTCTTGCTCTTTTACGAATATTTTCACGGCGACACGGGGATGGGACTCGGCGCCTCACACCAGACCGGCTGGACGGGTCTGGTCGCGTCACTGATTGATGAATGGCGCAGGTG
>JACCVY010000270.1 GCA_013697915.1 Blastocatellia bacterium
CGCGAAGGCGCGAATTGGTTTGGGGTTGCATTACCGGAAGAGGGAATTGAACTAAGGGCTGCGGGCATCACGAAACCGATTCTTTGTCTCGGCGGATTTTGGGAAGGTCAGGCACAGCTTTGTCTTCAGCACGCGCTGGTGCCGGTCGTTTACCGGTTGGATATGTTGGAAGCGATTGATCATGCTGCGCGCGCGCGGGGCGTCATTGCGGATGTTCACTTGAAGATCGACACCGGAATGGGCCGGCTCGGTGTGCGTTTCGACGAAGTAGCAGACTTTGCGTCGCAGCTAAAAACATTTAGGAATATTCGGGTTGATGGTTTGATGACTCACTTCGCTGCGGCCGATGAGCCGTCTTGCGAAGTCCTGACCCACCATCAAATTCAGAGATTCCATGATGCTGTCGCTGCATTTCGCGAACTTGGATACGACCCGACATTTGTTCACCTTGCCAATTCTGCCGGCATCTTTGCTGAGCCCGAGAGCTGGGGAAACATGGTGCGGCCGGGTGGCGTGTTGTATGGCTTGTGGCGGGACATTCTGGATCCTGCTCATCGCGATGAAAATTTTCGGCCGATCATGTCATTACATTCGCGCATCTCTCTGCTCAAGTGGGTGCCCGAAGGCGAGACGGTTGGGTACGGCTGTACTTTCGAAGCCTCGCGAAAGACGCTGGTGGCGACAATTCCCATCGGCTACGACGATGGTTATCCGCGCGGTCTGTCAAACCGAAGCCACGTGATCATTCGCGGCGTGTTTGCCACAGTCATCGGTCGCATCTCAATGGACTTGACGCTGATTGATGTAACAAATGTGCCGGATGTGAAGCTGAACGACGGAGTCGTACTCCTGGGCGAAAGCGGGGGACAGTCTGTTAGCGCCGAATATCTCGCGAAAACTGCGGGAACGCTTTCTTATGAAGTAACCTGCGGTATCGGGAGTCGGGTGCCGCGCGTATTCGTGGAAGCACAAACGAAAGTTTGAACCCCGTAGTGTCCTAATTTTCGGTTCTGTGCGTCCTCTGTGTTCTCTGTGTCTCGGTGGTGAATATTTATTAGCCATTGGCTCACCACAGAGGCACAGAGAACACAAAGGACGCACAGAGTTTGAAAACGTTCGTTGCCTGTTATTAATGAATGAAAAGTCTTAAGAACCAACCAGACAGACAGGAATTGGGTAACCGCTTGCTTGTGCTTGGGCCTGACAGCCCCCGTCGTTGGGGGAAAATGTCGGCCCACCAGATGATTTGTCATCTTACAGATTCTTTCAAAGCCGGTACTGGAGACAAAGTAGTTAGTCCAACCGGAAACGTGTTTCATCGAAGCGTTTTAAAGTGGCTTGCGCTTTACTTGCCGGTGCCGTGGCCTCACGGCGTGCCGACGCGGCCAGAGATGAATCAGGATATCGGCGGCACCAAGCCTGTAGAATTTGAAAAGGACCGCGCCGAATTAATTGAACTCATCGAACGATTTTCGCGCGCGCAAAGAGACTTCGATTGGCATCCACATCCGCTTTTTGGCTTGATGCCCGATCGGGATTGGTTTCGTTGGGGCTACCTGCACGTCGATCATCATTTGCGGCAATTCGGAGTCTGAAGTTTATGTATCTTTGAAATGCGCCTCGCTTCTCATTAGCACCGCGGCTTTAGCCCGGTGACCCTTGCCATTCAGAAATTAGCGAAACCGTTTAAACGGTTTTCGTTCAAGCTAGATCATTAATCACCGGGCTAAAGCCGCGGTGCTAATAAGAGGCAGGCAAGTCGAATGGACCCACAGCCACTTCAAATAGCAATCAGCGACGGCGAAAGCGTCAGCGCGCTGTTGTACCTCGCTGACAAAACCAATCGCGCGGGGACGACTGTGATCCTGGGCCACGGCGCCGGCGCAAATCAACTCCACCCCTTCATGCGATTGTTTGCGAGCGGACTTGCTGAACGCGGCTTTGATGTCTTGACGTTCAACTTTCAATACATGGAACAAGGCCGCCGCGTTCCCGATCCGAAAGCGAAACTCGAAGCTTGTTACCTGTCGGTTATCGAAGCCGCACGCAAACACAAAAAGTTGAAAGGCAACCGCGTTGTGATTGGTGGCAAATCGATGGGCGGCCGCATCGCTTCTCAGGTTGCCGCTTTGGACTGCGGCGGCTTGACGCCGCTTTCCAACACAGCCAGCAATTCAAGTCGCAAATCTAACCCTCAAGTCTCTTCATCCCCAGGCGATATTGCTGGCTTGGTCTTTCTTGGGTATCCGCTACATCCTCCTGGCAAGCCGGACAAACTTCGCGACGCCCACCTGCCGCAGATAACTGCGCCCATGCTTTTCGTCCAGGGCTCACGCGACGCCTTCGGTACCCCCGAAGAACTCCGCGCCACAATCAAGAAACACCACCTGCCTGCCACTCTCCACATCGTCAAAGGCGGCGACCATTCCCTGAAGATTCCCAAAGCGCTCGGCATTCCGCAAGGCGAGGTCTACGCCTCAACTATGGACAAAACTGCAGCTTGGCTCAAAGCCCCGTGAAAGCATTAAGCAAGTTAGATTCCAGCTGACTGCGTACGTTTCAAGCCGATCAAAATTATATGAAACATATTGACTCCGCGCTCAAAGAGGAGTAATTAGGTCTTGTCCTTATCAATTCTCAAAGGGCCGACCCGGAGTCCTACTTGATCTATCCTCCGGTCCAGCCCAACATGGAGGTCCTCATGCTCACGTACCCACAGGCAGCGCGTGCACGGTCACCACTCTTCTCGTCTCTTATGTCTTTCCTTAAAGCCTCGGGCTCACAAACAAGGGTCAAGCGAGGTCGTCCATTTATATCGATATTATTTGTTGCCGTGACCGCAACGTCGCTTGTTGCTCAACAACAAGCTCCGACAATCGTGATAACGGAGCCTGCGATACCCCGCAACTTTAATCTGCTTTCGCAAGGCATGATAGAGATGACCTTCCTTGTAAAAAGCGCGGACATCAGAAGAATCCGAATACGAGTCGTTACGCCGCTTGATGCTGCGACAAAAGATATATCGATCGACACGTCTCAGGACCAACACTCCATCACCATTAATCTGTTCAAAGGTACCAATCGCATTACTTTATTCGGTTTTGGAGGAGACAACCCGGATCCGGCAATTAGTGCGGCAATCGACGTTACATGCAACGGAAGGCGGTGTGGCGCTTCACACGATTTGGTCGGAGATCTCACCGAGGAACGAAGCGACGAACGGAATAAAGTGGTCGGCACAACTACTGCAGCTAATGACGAAGCGGTTCCCAGCAGCGATCAAGTTCACCGTTCCATGTTAAGAACTGCGCCAGTTCCAACGCTGTTTGAAAACGCAACTCCAGCAAAAGGCTCAGGTTCTCCAAAACCGAGTACGAATAATGATCCAGTCTCTTCAACTAGCGATGCCCCAGCATTTCCAACCTGTGGCAGCAGCGACATACCCGTAATAGTCAGCGGCAACGTAACGGTCCGAAACGAACCCAAAAGCACGACATCGGCTTTGGCGCAAGGGGATGTGACTGTCAACTTCGGGGATGCCAGCCGAACTTTTCATACGGATTCGGATGGCTACTATGATTTCTCTACTTGCCAAACGGGCGAATATACGATTTCAGTGGTGCGGGGCGGGTATTCGGCGACTGAGCCGTTCACGATTGGGGCTGGTGATATCCAAAAGAAGGTCGATTTGGAGCTACTGGTTAGACCGCTCGGCGAATACTCTCGCGCTATAGTTGGTTTCGAACAAGCGGGTGCCAGCGCAGCTAAAGGGACACAGAAATACTTTTTCGATTTGACTGTCAGCACACCTGTTTTTGGGAAGCTCGATCCACTTTTTGGGCGCCGAGGCCGTGCCTGGGGAAGTGTGAGGTTAAGGCTCCAGTCTTCGAATGAGCCGTCGTAGAGATGTGCGTCGTAGCCTAAATAGCGCGCGACGAAATAGAGCAAGCTCGCTTGTTGGCCGATGTGACAATAGGTCGCGACGCTGTCGCCTTGTTTCACGCCGGTTGTGCTGAAGAGTTTTCGCAGCGACTCGACGCTTTTGAATTTGTTGGAATCCTCCACCACGCTGTCGAAGGGAATATTTTTAGCGCCCGGGATATGACCGCCGCGCGGCATTCGCCCGGGATCCTCACCCGTATAAAACTTTGACGCGCGCGCATCCACGATCATCACGCCTGGCTTGTTCAAGTTATTCTTAACCCAAACCGCGTCGACCACGAGTTGCTTGTTTGGTCGTGGCGTTATGCGTCCCATCCGGGGGATAACCTCTTCAGTGGTCACGGGTCGCTTCTCGGCGAGCCATGCCGGTAGTCCGCCATCAAGAATCGAAGTACGATCGCCAAAACCGAGATAGTCGAGAGTGAAAAAAACTCGCGTAGTAGGCGTGACCCAATCTTTGCTGAAATAGATGACGATGCGCGATTTGTCCGTCACTCCCAGCTTCTCAAAAGCAGCTTGCAGTTGCGCGATGTCGGGAAGCTCAAGCGACAGTCCTTGCCCGCGCGGTGTGGAAATGTCTGCGACCTGAATGAACTGCGCGCCCGGAATATGGGCGGCGCTGAATTCAGCTTTATCGCCAACCTGCAGCAAGACTAGCGAATCGTCGTTGAGATGCTGGGCGAGCCATTCCGTAGAAACAATTAGCGAGTTGCGAACCGCACCCACAGTGATCGCAATACCAAACTGGTATGACCAGGCTGCCGAGTTAGTATCCGGTATGCATAAGGTATCGATTGGAGGAGGGATTCATCTCGAAGGATCCGCCTTCGTCTACACTTGCCTGGATCGTAAGATTGAGCGCTATGAAATCCGCTATGCTCGCGTAGCCGGTGGTGCCGCCGTCCCACTGCAACCCGCCATCGATGCTGCGATCCCAGCCGATTGGCCGGCCGGCAATCTGGTCCATCCACCCACTGTTTACGACCCGAGCAAGTACTGGCCATGGACCAAGGTTGGCCCACTGCCAACGAACCTCATCTATGATTGGATAACGCAGCATTATGGCGCACCATCGCCGGGAGGCGTTGACTACCCTTGCCTGCAACCAACAGCCTGGAACAGCCCTGCAGTTTCAGTTGATCCTGAACGTCAAGGCGGACGCTATAGCCTGTTACTGATAGTCACCGACACGCAGGCCCATCGCTATTACGACGTGCAGCACATCTGGCTGGACAACTGGCAGGTGCAATGCAACCTCGTCAAGTTCCAAAAACCGAGCAATGGCGGTTGGATAGATATTCCACCTTGCACTGACCTGCTTCTCAGTTGGAAGAAACTTCGCATCGTCGGTATAGCCTGGGATGCCCTGATTGACAAAGACTGGGGAGTGCCGGGGCCTGCGCCCAACGATAACTTCGATAACTATTCGTTGAGCTACCAAAAGCAGTTCGTTGGCGGTGGAGTAACGATTATCTCGTCAACTTCACGAGTTCCCGCTGCTATGACATTCCCCGGCCCAACATTCATGCCAGTCCCGGCAGACGCTGATGTGTTGGCTGAGTGGGACCTGTTAACACTTGATGTAGGCCCGTCGCCTACAGGGAAATGTGATGCGCCGCTGCCAGGCGGTTCAGAGCACAAGCTCTATAGAGGCTGCGCTTGTACCTATATTATGAGTCTCGGTGTGAATGACAAGACCGTGGAGGAAGGAGCAACCTCGATCCACCATCCTTCATTGAATCGGCCAATCAAGCTGATTAATGATCTGTAATCCGGTCGCCCACTGCTTGCTGTTTACAGCTTTCCGTTGGGAAACAAGTCTGCCGGTTAGTTAGGAGTTTGGGGCGGAATGGGCAACACCATTCCGCTCCATCTTTTTAACTTGAATGGAATACCAGGAAGTGGCTGAACGACGGGCCTAAACACTTTTGCATGCGTCGTCATGGGCGAGATTCGAAAGACTACTCGATCATCTGTGGTCCATTATAAGACAGCCGTTTCCGATAACAGCCGACCCGCTGCAAAGCGCCCGGCGCTGAGCTGAGCAGTGTCGATGAGATCAGAATTGCCTTTCAATATTAAGTCGGCAGTGATGCGGCCCGAGGCCGGGGAATGCATCACGCCGTGACCGCTAAAGCCGTTAACGAAATACAAACCGGCAACGTCAGCCGCTGGACCAATGATGGCATGGTGATCCGGCGTCATCTCGTATAGTCCGGCCCAGGCGCGGCGCGGGTTTACTTCAGCATTGACCAGGCAAGGTACGCGATCGGCCGCGCGTGTCAGTATCTTTTCAATGAACTTCGGATCAAACTCGGTCTTGAACCCGACTGTCTCTTCCGGATCGTTCCACGCCAGCAGGATTCCCTGGCCTTCGCGGCGGAAATGAAATCCGGTGGACATATCGATGACCATTGGGAATCGTTGCGGCAGTTGCCTGAAGGGTTCAGTCGGCACGAGTTGACGACGCAGAGGTTCAACCGGTAACTCCGTTCCGGCCATGCGTGCGACCTCTGCGGCCCATGGACCAGCCGCGTTTACGACTATGGGCGTAGAGACTCGTCCGCGCGTGGTCATGACACCCGTGACGCGGCGTTCTACTGGGACCGCGGGTGTCCCGCCCGCTCCTCGTTGGAATAGGGCAGTTGGACCATCGAACGAGGCCTTTGTGCCACGGAAGGCCGGCGAGACGCCCGCGGTCCCAGTATTAAGAGGCGCGGTTTCAACGCCGGTAACCGTAGTGTCCAGCCACAAGCTCACGCCGCGCTCGCGCGCCTTCAGCATGAAGCCCATCATGACACTGTGTGGATCCACGAAGCCGTCCGTTGCACAAAAAGTCCCGCCAATGATGTCGTCCGCGCGCAGTTGCGGCACGAATTTCAGGATGTCCTCGCGGGAAAGCAGCTCGACGTTTTTCACTCCCAGGGCACGCTGGCGTTCACGATTTGTTTTCAGATATTCGAGGTGTCGCTCATTGGTTGCGCAAAAGAGATAACCATGCGCGCGATAATCCGCCGGATGGCCCACGACCTCGTCGAAGTTCGAGAAAAAATCTATGGAGTAGCGCGACATCTGGATGTTCACGTCCGTCGCAAACTGCGCGCGCACACCACCCATGCTCTTGCCGGTTGAGCCTTTGCCCTGGTGGGCCTCGCGTTCGATCACCAGCACATTTGTGCAGCCTGATTCCGCAAGATGATAGGCAACGCTCGAGCCGACAATGCCACTGCCGATGATTACTACGTCTGCTGTTTCAGTCATCGATTGTCGCTGATTGTCGCTTCGTAAGTTTCGTGGATAAAATACAGTCCGCGCGAGCATAAGGCCGACAACCAATGAGACACAACCCGGAGGCGACCATGGATCTGCGCTATCCCGTCGGAGAGTTTAATTTTTCAGGAACGCTATCGCCTGACGAAAGAGCTGTTCTGATCGATCAGATATCAGACACGCCTGAAAGGTTGCGCGCCGCGGTTCATGGACTCACTCGCGAACAACTGGATACGCCGTATCGACCCGGCGGTTGGACCGTTCGGCAGGTGGTTCATCATGTCCCGGAAAGTCATATGAACAGCTACATTCGCTTCAAACTCGCAATGACCGAAGACGCGCCGACGATAAAACCCTACTTCGAGGATCGTTGGGCGCAATTGCAGGACGCGCTGGATTCCCCCATTGAGCCTTCTCTCGATCTGCTTGAAGCACTGCACCGCCGCTGGGTTTGGTTTCTGCGCTCGCTCAAAGACGAAGACTTTGAACGCACGTTTCAACACCCGGAGCTGGGCGTGGTAAGCCTTAACAAAAATGTAGCGCTGTATGCCTGGCACGGCCGCCATCATGTTGCACACATCACGGCGCTGCGCGAGCGGACGGGATGGTAAAGCAATCGGCAGTCGGCCGACGGCAGGAGGCAGAAGTAAGAAGGCAGAAGGCAGGAGGCAGAAAGACGGCAGGTAGGAGGTGGTTATTGATGGTCGGCAAAAACGATTTCAAACCGATTTTCAGAAAGCTCAGGGCCATACTCAAACCCTATGAAGGAAAAATGGTCGTCGTCCACGACACAGACAGTCATTACTATCTCGATACGCCTCACGTGATGAAAAACAAGCGGCGGCTCTGCTTTGCTGCAGTGCGCGTGGGCAAGGCCTACGTGAGTTTTTATCTGATGCCGGTTTACGCCTCTCCGGATTTGCTCAAGGACCTTTCACCAGCCTTGAAGAAGCGAATGCAGGGCAAGTCATGCTTTAACTTCAAAGCAGTGGATGACAAGCTCTTCAAAGAATTGGGAAAGCTGACGAAGTCAGGCTTCCAAAAATTCAGCGACCCGAAAGTCATCCAGAAAATGACAACGCGATGAGAGAAAAACTGGCCGATCATTTCTAGGAATTAAAAGATGAAAATAGGCGACACCCTTTCCTGGACCAGAACCTTCACCGAGGAGGACATTCGCGATTTTGCCCGACTTTCCGGGGATGCGGGAATGCATCACCAACCAGCCGGATGAGCAAGGGCGCTTGATGGCCCATGGCCTGCTGACGGCGATGCTGCCGACCAAGATTGGTGGCGATCTGAACTTCATTGCGCGCGAGCTGACTTTCCAGTTTCTGCGTCCGGTCTTTGCCGGCGACACGATTACTTGCGACGTAACGCTGGTCGAGCTGAAGCCCGATGAGCAATTCACGCGCATGGCATCGAGGTGGGTTTGCCGTAATCAGCACGCGAAAGAAGTGATGACCGGAGAAGCGCGTGGTGTGATCAGGATGTAGTGGCTCAGTTTGATGTCCGATAAGCTTTAGCGTGTCGTGACGCCGCGACAACTAACGGAAGGTTTGATTAAGGCAATGAACAATTTGTATGGGGCCCGCGAAGCGCGGCGTCAGCGCCAGATGGTGAGCAAATCGTAGCCTCTGCGCTATCGCACGCTTCGCGCGCTCGGTCTTCTTACCTGACGTTAACCCTGGGGTTCCACCCCAGGCTCTATGCTTTCACCCGCTACGCGGGTTTTGGGAAGGTAAGCCCGCTTAACTTAATCAGAGCTTTCTAAGTCTATCGACATTAGCATCACCATCCGCTCCCGCTGCGCATTGACTTGTGATTGGAACTGAGATAAAAACGGCCTCGCTCAAAGATGTCTACCAAACTCGCCGGAGCCTCGCAGTCCGGCTATTGCGTCCTTATTCATTAGCGATATGTCGGTCCACTCTTAGACCGGCCGCGTCTCACAGCGGAAACGTAATAACTCATGTCAACTCTCACGTCCACCAACAAAGTTCGGAAGGAGTCGAACGATGGCGAAACCCAAAAAACGCGCCGCAAAGGCAAAGTCACGCAAGTCTTTAACTAAGGCAAAACCGCGCAAGCGGGTCGCCGCAAAGTCGACAGCACCTAAGCGCGCGGCGGCAAAGTTGAAATCGCGCAAATCTGCGGGAACGAAAGCAAAATCAGTTAAGCGTGCGGCCAAGCCGACAGCGCGCAAACCGGCTGCAAGATCAACCTCGCGTAAAGCCGCAAAGAAAACAACCGCGCGCAAGTCTGCAAAGAAATCAACTTCGGTAAAGCGGGCGGTAAAGTCGCCAAAGGCTATGCGCCTAACTTTCTCCTATCAAGGCGATCAAGTGAAGTTGGTTTCTCAGCAACCGGTTGAGATGACGGTGCCGCCTTCCGATCCCTTGAAAGGTTATGAAGAGCACAAAGGCTTTTGGGCGGAGCTCAAGAGCGATCAAGACAAGACTCTCTATCGTCGTGTCTTGCACAACCCCACCAGAAACGATGCTGAGGTATTTTCAGACGACCCCGAGCAGAGCATTTCGCGCGAGCCGGCGCCGAAACGCAAGGGAGTGTTTGTGGTTGTCGTTCCCCATTCGGAAAACGGCCACGAGGTGACTCTATCCAGAAGCAGCGGACAACCGGATATTCAAGCTGAGGGCGCGCCGAAAGGAATGGCAGCAATACGTTCACTGGCAACCGGACCCGCGACCGAAATTGCGCGCTTCAAACTCAAGAAGTAAGGCGCCTCACCCGGGGAGCGCTGCAGCCCGCGTGGGGCGGAGCTCAACCTCAACCAGCCTGAAAGGAGAACACCATGGGCAGCTCCGATGGACAAGTACTCGGATTAACAAAAATCGCCGACGCCGGAGACCCAAAACTACGTTGGAATGTGGTCATAGTCTCTGAAGGATATCGCAGAGCTGAGATGGCCCAATTCAAAACCGACGCCGACCAGTTTGCGAATACGCTATTGACGACTGCACCTTATGATCGACTGCGCGCAGCCATCAACGTCTACCGCGTTGATGTTACCTCGACCGACAGCGGCGCCAGAGATCCAACCAACTGCGGCGGAACGGGAGCAAAACCAAAAACATATTTTGACGCGTCGTTTTGCACCAGCGGCATCCGTCGCCTGCTGGTAGGGAACAGTGGGCGTGTAATAAAGGTCGTTAAGAACTTGCTGCCGCAATGGCACGTGTCGGTGCTTCAAGTAAACAGTCCAATTCATGGCGGCTCTGGTGGAGAAGTCCCCACCTTTTCCAAGGCGCCAAATGCCGTGGAGATCGCGCTGCATGAGATGGGCCATTCGGCCTTTGGTCTTGCGGACGAATACGAATATTTCGCCGGCTGCGTCGCTGACCACGGTCACGATAGCCATTCCGGCAGTGAACCGAGTCAACCGAATGTCACCACCAACAAAAACCGCGCGACCGTCAAATGGCGCAGTCTGATCCAAGCTGCTACACCAGTACCGACAACTCAGAATGCAAACTGCGCCGGCTGTGATCCGCAACCGTCGCCTGTGCCGGCGGGGACAATCGGATTGTTTGAGGGCGGGGACTATTTTCACTGCCGCGTTTACCGGCCGGAATTCAACTGCCGGATGCGCAATCTCAACCAGCCATTCTGCGGTGTGTGCCGGCAGGTGATTGAAAAGAAACTGGCGCCGTTTGTGCCGCCAAGTTAGGGTTAACGTGAACGTATTATTAGATCGGGCTTCGAAGGCTGGCAGTCAGTCACGAAGCGGTACAAATCAATTTCAGACTTGATCAGACCTTGCTTTAGTCTGTCGCGATGTTACGACAAGCTGAAGCTTATCGGACATCAAACTGCCCATCACAAACTTCTGGACCACTATTGCAGCAGGAAGTTGTAAGTGATTATTCCCGAAACCTTCACCGGCTGTTCGCCGAGCATCGTTGGTGAAAAGCGTGCTTGCAAGGCTGCTTGTTGCGCGGCTGTTACCAAGGCGGGACTGCCCGAAACTGCTTTCGCTGAGATCACTTTTCCGGTTTCATTAATCACGACCTGCACATTCACGGCTCCCTGAATGTGTAGTTGCCTGGCAATCATGGGATAAGACGGCTTGGGCAGCGAAAGCGCTTCACCATTCAGCAGCCTAGTCTTATGAATGATCTGTGGTTTCGGTTTCTCAACCACCGGAGGCAGCGCTGGCGGCGTGCCGACTTCGATTGCCGGTACTTGCCCTGCGCCCGTCGCTGGTCCAACTCCATTTCCGACATTCCCTGGACCACTAATGCTCGCTGGATCTGAATTGCCGGACCCCACAACCCACGGTCCGTGTTCCGGGACGGGTGGATTCGTGTTCGGTTTGGCCGAAATCGTAGCCGGAGGAATTTCCGGATGGTTAACGCTCGCCATCGGATTCTCGCGCACTGAAAGGTTGCTATTATTATCGTTCGCTCGCGGTGGCACAGCATTGTGCACAGCTTGAGGCGCCGGCAAGTCAAACGGGCTCAGCATTACGATCTCTTCCAGGTTTTGATCTTCCAGGCGTGCGTCGTAAGCGTAGATGCTTGCGACCCCTGCGATAGCAAACAACAAAAGGTAGGTGACGGTAGTAAACAGAAAAAACGACCCGCGCCGTTTGAAGTCATGCGCATGCGAACTCGACTCGATCAAATTGGTAAACATCTGATTCTCCCCTTGCCGGTGCCTGCGGGTCGCGGGAGCTGGTGCTCGGTAACTTAGACCCCACTTGCAGAGGAAAGTTCCGAGTGCTGGGTACTGAGTACCATGCATAAGCAATAACGCTGAAAGCGTTGGCTAGTTCCAGCCCGGGGTTGCGCTTTGGCAACCCTGGGAAAACGCGTCCGAATGGTTTTCAAGATGCAACCCTGAAAGGGTTGCGTCGCGTGTAGCGCATCGCAACCCAGTCGCAACTCCTTCAGAGTTGCGCCGAATTTCTCAAAACATTTCTAAACCGAGGGTTTCAAAGCAAACGCTCCCACCCCACGCGGGCTACCCGCGCGGGGACCCCGGCCTGGGCTGGAATTAGCGAACGCTTTCAGCGTTAGACTAGTTCGGAGTACAAACTTCAGTTTGCTGCCTCCCCAGGAATAGCAACCTAAAGGTTGGACTCTGAACTTCTTGAGAGGCATTCGACATTCGACTTTCGACGTTGGACTTTGGACTTTGGACACCTTACGATTGCCTCGCTCTCGCACCCCCCTTTTCCAGGAGAACATGCATGGCGACCAGGGAAGCTCTTCAGGAAGAACTCAATCCATTTCAAATTGCCAAACAACAATTCAATCGGGCTGCCGACTATCTTGATCTTGACGACTCAACTCGCAATGTTTTGAGCGCGGCCAAGCGGCAGTTGATAGTCTCCATTCCGGTGAAGATGGACGGCGGCGACGTGCAGGTGTTCGAAGGCTATCGCGTTCAGCACAACATCGCGCGCGGGCCCGCGAAGGGCGGCATTCGCTACCACCCAAACGTAACGCTCGATGAAGTGAAAGCGCTGGCGTCGTGGATGACATGGAAATGCGCGACGGTTGGCATTCCTTATGGCGGCGGCAAGGGCGGAGTCATTTGCGATCCGAAAAGCCTTTCCAAAAATGAATTGGAACGATTAACGCGGCGGTACGCTTTTGAAATCGCGCCGATCATTGGCCCTGATCGCGACATTCCCGCGCCCGATGTTTACACCGACGAGCAAACCATGGCCTGGATCATGGACACCATCTCGATGGTTCGCGGGCACACGGAATTGGGCGTCGTGACGGGCAAGCCAATATCTCTCGGCGGGTCGCAAGGACGAGCAGAAGCAACTGCGCGCGGTTGTTTGTATGCGTTGCGCGAAGCGTGTCGTGTGAAAGGAATCAATCTCAAAGGCGCGCGCGTCGCGGTGCATGGCTTTGGCAATGCCGGCGCGAATATCGCGCGTCTGGTGGCGGCAGATGGCGCGCGCGTTGTGGCTGCTTGCGATTCCAAAGCGGGAGTCTATAACGAAACTGGCCTCGACATTCAGGCGGCGTTGCGCCACAAAGCGGAAACCAAATCCCTGGCCGGTCTGTCGGGAACAAAGTCCATCTCGCCCGAAGACATCATCGGAGTTGATTGCGACATTCTTTTGCCGTCGGCTTTGGAGAACGCAATCACGCTCGCAAACGTTGGACAAGTGAAGGCAAAGATCATTGCGGAATTGGCCAATGGACCAACGACGCCGGGCTCCGATCGGGTACTGGCAGACGAAGGCGTGTTTTTGATTCCGGACATTTTGGCGAATGCCGGCGGTGTGACTGTTAGTTACTACGAATGGGTGCAGGATCAATATTCGTTTTTCTGGTCGGAACACCAGATTAACGAGACGCTGGAACAAACCATGCGCACTGCATTCAAATCCGTTTATGAAACGGCCCAGCGCTACGACACCGACATGCGCACCGGCGCGTACATTCTGGCTATCGATCGCGTGGCGGAAGCGACCAGGGTAAGGGGGATATTTCCTTAACTTTGTTAGTAGTCAGTTGTTGGTGGTTAGTGGGAAGGAATGCAGCGGACGATGATTCAACCGCTGAAAAGTTGTTCTTCCCGAGTTTTCGAACGACTGACAACTGACCACTGACAACTGACTAACGAAAGTTATGATTACTATTTACGAAAAACCCACTTGAACAAAGTGTCGCGAGATGGACAAGCTGCTCCGGGAGAGTGGCGTCGAGTTTGAAAAGGTCAATTACTACAACCAGCCGCTAACGAAGAAGAAGCTCACGGAATTGATTCGCAAGATGAAGATCAAACCGCGCGAACTGCTGCGGACAAGTGAATCAATCTATCGCGAACTTGGTTTGGGAAAAAGTGAATTCACCGACGACGAAATCATTTCCCTAATGGTCGAGCATCCGGATTTGATTCAACGGCCAATTGTCGAACGCGGCAATCGCGCCGTCCTCGGCCGACCGGTTGAAAGCGTAAAAGCGCTTTTGTAGTCCACGGCTATGCCGTCCTATGTGCGGAAGGTCTCTGACCTTCCGGTTAAGGCTTTTCCACTGAGGGGCTGCGCCCCTAATCCAGGGGCGCAGCCCCAGAGAATTTAATGCGATCTGTCCGGTGGGGCAAAGCCACCACCGCACATCAGGCGGCATAGCCGTATCGTTAAGTGTGAGCTCTATTGAAAACTAACGAAACAATTTTTGTTTGCCAGAATTGCGGACATCAGTCGCGCAAGTGGCTGGGAAAATGCCCCGAGTGTGGTGAGTGGAACTCGCTCGTCGAAGAGCGCGCCCGTGCTTCGAAAAAGGGAAGCGCTCGAAATACTTTTCAGCCTCGCGAAGTTGAGGCTATTGCCTATGCCGAAATTGAATCGCAGGACGACGTCCGCATTGCCTCCGGCGTGACGGAATTTGATCGAGTGCTGGGCGGCGGCATCGTTCCCGGCACGCTGGTTCTCATCGGCGGCGATCCGGGCATCGGCAAAAGCACCCTGTTGCTTCAGGTTGCCGATCAGCTCAGCGGAAACGGCGGCGCAGTCCTTTACGTTTCCGGCGAAGAGTCGGAACGGCAGATAAAAATGCGCGGCGAGCGTTTGGGGATCAAAGCTCAGAACCTTTACTTGCTTCCGGAAACCAACCTTGAAAACATCTTTCATGAAGTTGAACGCCTGAAACCGACTGCCATCGTCGTTGATTCTATTCAGACTGTTTTCTCGGCGATGATTGAATCCGCGCCCGGCTCGGTGTCGCAGGTGAGGGAAGCGGCGCACCAGTTTTTATTGCTCGCGAAGAAACGCACTATTCCAGTTTTCCTAATCGGCCACATCACCAAAGATGGATCGATTGCCGGTCCAAAAGCGCTGGAGCACGTTGTTGACACCGTGCTTTATTTCGAAGGCGAACGTCATCACAATCATCGCATCGTGCGCGCGGTGAAAAATCGTTTTGGCGCGGCGAATGAAATTGGCATTTTTGAAATGACTGGCGCGGGACTTATTCCGGTGGCGAATCCATCGCAAATGTTTTTGCAGGAGCGGCCGCAGAACGTTGCCGGCTCAGTAGTCACCGCCTGCATGGAAGGAACGAGACCGCTGCTGGTGGAGATTCAGGCGCTTGTTTCGGAGACTAAATACGGGACCGGGCGGCGCATGACGCAGGGTGTCGATCAAAATCGAGTTTCATTATTGATGGCGATGCTGGAAAAACGCGTTGGCTTGCAAATGCTGGGCGATGATGTGTTCGTAAACATCGCCGGTGGGTTGGAGGTTGACGAGCCGGCGGTGGATCTTGGCGTAGTTGCCGCAATCACTTCCAGCTTTCGCAGCAAGCCAATCGATCCGCACACGGCAGTATTTGGTGAGGTTGGTTTGACGGGAGAAGTGCGCGGCACCACGCAAGCAGTCGTTCGCGCGCGCGAAGCGCAGGCGCTCGGCTTTAAGACGATTGTCATGCCATCGTCAAACACTGCGGGTTTGGAACGGATGCTGGGAATAAGAACGGTTGGTGTGCGTTCGGTTGAGGAGGCGCTTGCGGAGTTGTTTTGAATAACGGGCCAGCCTTAAGCCCCAAGGAAAGAATAAGATATTTCGGTCCATAGCCCCTAAATGGGCGCGCGTCCTGCCTCCGTTAGGAGGCAAATGTTTATAGCCCATTCCGTTAATAAAGAAGGTTTTCGCGATCAAGAGTTGCGCGCAACTCTTGAT
>JACCVY010000174.1 GCA_013697915.1 Blastocatellia bacterium
CCAGGGCAACTTTCTTCGGTTTGTGACGCTTGATGAGTTGTTGGTAGAAGTCTTTGATGACCGGGTTCCAACGCGAGGCAGTGACGGTGGCCATGTAAAGTGCGGTACGTACGCTGCTGCGGCCGCCATAGATGTGCCGCGTTCCGCGTAAGCTACCACTATCGCGGTTTAGTGGGGCGACGCCGACGAGCTTGGCCACCTGATGGCGATTGAGCTGGCCCAGTTCCGGCAGGTTGGCGATCAGCGAGAGGGCGGTGACGGGACCAATGCCTGGCACGCTTTGCAGTAAGTCATCCTTTTCGCGCCAGACGGGGGACTCTTTGATGCGCTCGCGGAGTTGGGTATCGAGATGCTCGAGGCGCTCCTGGAGCCACTCGATATGCTTTTGTACTTCCTGGCGCATCGGGGCGGTGGCGGTAGTGCTGAGCCGGGTCTTTTCGGCCGCCAACATTTCCACCAACTGCCGGCGGCGGGCCGCAAGCGCATCCAGTTCTAAGGCGTCAGCGTTCTTAATGGGCCGCAAGGCGGGTTGGATAGCCGCGGCAAAATGAGCCAACACCGCAGCATCCAACTTATCAGTTTTGGCTAATTGGCCGAGCGCTTTGGCAAAGTCCCGCACCTGACGCGGATTGACCACGACCACCGGCAAACCGGCGGCATATAAAGCGGCGACCACTGGTATTTCCAGACCGCCGGTAGCTTCCAACACGATGAGTTTTGGTTGCAGAAGCACTAGTTCAGCGAGCAATTCGCCAAAAGCACTCGCTTTGTTAGGGCAACAAAAACGGTAGTCGCTGCCATGCGCGGCCACTTCCAACTCCGCTTTGGAGACATCTATTCCAATGAAGCTTTTCTTTTTTGACATAGTGGTTTTTCTCTCCCGGCCTTGCAAAAGAATTCGGGCTCTTAGGCGCCAAGCAATTGTTCGGGTTAAGGAAAAACAAGGCGCAACGAAGCTGGCTCGCGGACGGGCTGTCAGCACCAAGGTGGTAACGTTCTATTGCGCCTCGAGCTAATACATTTCCAGGTTGCTCATTCTGCACCTAGAAACTTGCATGCTTCAACATACAAGGTGGTACCGACCTCATTGCCTTCGAACCATCCCTTGTTTTGCAATAAACTATTTGCAATACACTAATGGGGCACCCCGGCCAAGGCACCTTCCTTGACACTGTTTAAGCCAGACTGTTACATTACGCGGTCTTTTTACCATCTCGATTTATTCCAATTGTTTGCAAAGGAGTCTTCTTGAGTACTGAATCAGGTTTCCTGTTTACCTCCGAGTCTGTCACCGAGGGCCATCCGGACAAAATAGCTGACGCAATATCAGACGCAGTTTTGGATGCCGCGTTATCTGAGGATCCCATGGCGCGGGTTGCTTGTGAGACGCTCGTGACTACTGGCCTTGTCGTTTTGGCCGGCGAAATTACCACCGAGGCGCGTATCGATTATGGTCGCGTGGCGCGCGACGCTATAAAAGAGATCGGCTACACGAGGGCCAAATACGGCTTCGACTCCGAGACCTGCAGCGTGCTGTCCGCCATCGATCGGCAGTCGCCTGACATTGCTATGGGTGTCGACACCGGGGGCGCCGGCGATCAGGGATTGATGTTTGGTTTTGCGTGCAATGAAACTCCTGAGTTGATGCCGCTGCCGATCCAGCTCGCTCACATGCTCGCTCGGCGATTAACAGAGGTTCGCAAATCAGGCGCACTTCCCTACCTGCGACCTGACGGCAAATCCCAGGTAACTATTGAGTACCGCGACGGCCGCCCGTTTCGAGTTGAAGCGGTTGTAATTTCATCGCAGCACGGTCCCGACGTTGGCAACGATCAGTTGCGCGCTGAGATCCAGGAACAAGTGATCAAGCACACGGTTTCGGATGAGCTGCTGGATAGCGACACGAAGTATCACATCAATCCGACTGGCCGATTTGTCACTGGTGGTCCACAAGGAGACGCCGGAGTCACGGGAAGAAAGATCATTGTTGACACTTACGGCGGTTACGCTCCGCACGGTGGCGGCGCTTTTTCCGGCAAGGATCCGACGAAGGTCGATCGTTCGGCTGCCTACATGGCTCGCTACGTCGCCAAGAATATTGTTGCCGCCGGCCTGGCGGATCGCTGTCAGGTGCAGCTCGCGTATGCGATTGGCGTAGCCGATCCGGTATCGATCAACGTTGAGACTGCCGGCACTGGCCGCATTTCCGAAAGCGCGCTCGCCAAGCTGGTGCGCGATCATTTTGAACTAACTCCGCGCGGAATTATCGAATCGCTTGACCTGCGCCGTCCAATCTACCGGGCAACGGCGGCTTACGGACACTTTGGCCGCGAGGGTTTTAGTTGGGAAAAGACTGACAAAGCCGAGGCGCTGCGCACCGCCGCAGGTATTTAGTTTGCGGAGACCGCTTACTCCAGAATCCAAACGTTAACAATTACTAAAAAGGATAAAGCAATAATGAGTGCAACACGTTCCGTCGAATTTGACGTGAAAGACATTGGCCTTGCCAAACAGGGTAAGCAACGAATCGAGTGGGCCGAGCGAGAAATGCCGGTGCTGCGCTTGATTCGCGAGCGCTTTGGCGACGAAAAGCCGCTTAAGGGCATCAGGCTGGTTGCCTGCGCGCATATCACCACTGAGACTGCGAATCTCGCGCGCGCCCTGCAAGCCGGCGGAGCGGAAGCTGTGTTGATTGCCTCTAATCCCCTTTCCACTCAGGACGATGTTGCGGCGTCGCTGGTTTCCGACTGGGGCATTCCGGTTTACGCAATCAAAGGCGAATCAACTGAAACTTACAACCGTCACGTGCGCACTGCGCTCGACTTTCATCCTGAGATCATTATTGACGACGGCTCGGACGTCGTAGCCACACTGATCAAGGAGCGCGGCGATCAGGTTAAGGAATTGATCGGTTCGACTGAGGAAACAACCACCGGCATTCAGCGTCTCAATGCCATGGCTATTGCCGGCGTCTTGACGTTTCCCACCATCGCCGTGAACGATGCGCAGACGAAACACTTCTTTGACAACCGCTACGGTACCGGACAATCAACGCTCGACGGCATCATTCGCGCGACCAACATTTTGCTGGCTGGTAGAAACATAGTGGTTGTCGGTTATGGCTGGTGCGGCAAGGGCGTCGCGTTGCGCGCCCGCGGTATGGGAGCGAATGTGATCGTCACAGAAGTCGACGCCATTAAAGCTGTCGAAGCGGTGATGGATGGCTTCCGCGTAATGCCGATGG
The DNA here is from genome assembly GCA_013697915.1 of Blastocatellia bacterium. Classification (GTDB taxonomy): domain Bacteria; phylum Acidobacteriota; class Blastocatellia; order Pyrinomonadales; family Pyrinomonadaceae; genus PSRF01. The sequence goes on from JACCVY010000174.1 coordinate 3,245, forward strand.
CCGAAGCGGCGTCGTTGGGACACATCTTTATTACCGTTACCGGTAATCGCCACGTAATCGACGGCGATCATTTCGCGAAGATGCGCGACGGCGCGATCGTCTGTAACAGCGGCCACTTTGATCTCGAACTCAACCTCGTTGCGTTGAAAGAACAGTCGGAAGAAGTTAAGAGTGTTCGACCATTTGTTGAAGAGTATAAGCTCAAGGCGAACGGTAATCGGGTTATGGTTCTTGGTGAAGGCCGGTTGATCAATCTCGCCGCCGCCGAAGGACATCCGGCAAGTGTGATGGATATGAGTTTTGCGAATCAGGCTTTGTCGGTCGAGTATCTGGTGAAGAACAAAGGCGAGCTCAGCCCTGGCGTGCATCTCCTGCCACCGGAAGTCGACACGGAAATCGCGAGTCTTAAACTAAAAGCGCTTGGTCTTTCGATCGACACGCTGACAGCCGAACAACTCGAATACATTTCCAGTTGGGAAACCGGCACCTAACAGAAGAATAGCTTCCTAACGAGCAGTTCAGAGTCCAAGCTTTAGCTCGCAGCGTTTCCCCAAACGCAAACTAAAGTTTGTACTCTGAACTGCTTGTGTGTTGGATAGCGGCAAGAACGTCAGAGTCCAACCTTGAGGTTGCGCGGTTGCGAAAGAGCAAGCCAAAGTTTGTGCTCTGAACTGCTTGAAGTTTAGGTGCGGATGCGAGAAAGAAAATAAGTACCTGCCGCTGCGAATATGACTGGTGGGGACCAGGCGGCAACCTCGGGCGGCAACAAGCCATGATTACCGAGTTGCTGAAAACCGCCACCCATTCCCCAGTAAGCAATACTCACTCCGACGGCTACCACGAGCGCAACGATTGCCCCTCTTCTGCCAAACGCCAGCGCCAGCGGCATACCAATAAACGCCATCACAATTACGCTGAAGGGATTTACATACTTGCGTTGCAGAGCCAAAGCGAGGGCGGCTGTGTCGCTACCTCGCTGCCGTGCCGCGCGTAAATAGCCGGCCAATGCGGTCACGCTGAGTTGCGACGGCTTATCAACCGTCGGCCTGAAAACTGCAGGCAGTTCGACTTGATCAAGGGGCACGTCCGCTGTTGCTTGCCGTTCAACCACCATACCGCGCAGGTTAACGGTATCCGCTTCTTTCACGAGTAGTTGGTTGTTGTTGGTCCATACGGCTGTCTTGCCAATTATCACGCGGGTCAGGTGCACTCCTTCTTCGTCGAGTTCATAAATGCTCGGCTCACGCAACACTTCCTGATGCTCCTCAAATTCGTAAGAATACAAACGCTTGCTTTCTGCTGATGCCAACCACTGTCGGCCGCTGCCCGTTATTGCGCGCGGCTGGCCACCGCGAATGCGAGCCCGCAGCGCTTCCTGCTTTACGTTAGCTGACGGCATTAAATGCTCCTGGACCAGCCATGCTCCCGCAGCCGCGGCAATCGCAAACAGCAGCCCGGGCAGCATCAGGCGATACACACTCTGTCCCGACGCCCACCAGGCAACCGCTTCGCTGCGGCGAGCCAGCAGCGCATAAGTTATCAAGACTGTAATCAACATCGTTGCCGGAAAAAGTTCCACTGCCACCAGCGGCAACAGATATAGCAGGTACCGCGCGATCACTCCGGCCGGAACATGGTTGCTGCCGATAAAACGCCAAAGTTCAAAGAGCGTGAAAATTAGAAAAATAAAAACCAGAGCAACAAAGGCTGTTACAAAGCTGACCGTTAGGGTGCGGAAGAGACTAGTGTCCAGCAAACTGGGGAAACCCGAACGACCAGCGCCGACGGTGTGGTCAGTGAGTACCGCAGACTGTGCGCCGGCAGCTCGACGGCCGGTTCGCAGCAATCTTTTTTTCAAGCTGACCACCGGTACTCGGTTGAAGACAAGCAGGAGCAAACTGAAAATCAGGACGACAGCGGATGCCAGCCATTCGCCAAAAACGACATGCCCGGCATTGTTTCTCGCTATCGATTCGCCGAGCAGTGAGAGCAAGTAGTAAACAACCACCACGCACAGCGTCAGCAAAACGCCGGCTCCTCGTCCGCCACGCCTTACTCGCAGCCCAATAAGCCCGCCGAAGAAAGCAAAAAGAAGTGGAGAGACTGAAAGTGCCAGGCGCCGATGCAAAGTTCTTTCCGCATCTCTTCGGTCGTCAATGGAGCCGGAATGAATTTGTTGTTGTAAATCTGTCCAGTCCATCTCCTCCGTCTGCACTTCTTTTTCGCTGAGCGTTTCCAATAATGCCGCACGACCGGTGTTCACCGCCAACCTCAACTGATCCAGATGTTCAACTACGCTCGAGCGGTCAGCGCTGTCCGGCCGCGGAAGTTTCAAGGCGACGGCATCACTCAAAACCAATTCTGACTTGTCAGCCGAGGAATCTATCCGTCCTTGTCTCGCAGTCACAATTCGTGTGGAACCGTCAGGCTGTTGCGCGTAAATGAAGACACGACCCCAGGTCCCCTGGGCCTTGTCGCCGTCTCGAACGTAGATCACGTAGCCGGGGATTTCTGTGTTGAAGGTGCGCGGCTCGACGGGCGACTCGAGTTTTTTCAGCGCTCCCTGAATAGCCACCCGGCGTAGGCCGCGGGCAGCTTGGGGCGCTTCCTTCATATGCAGAAATGTCGCACCGGCAGTTCCGAGCGCGCCGATCAGCAATGCCGGCCAGAGTAATGTCCAGGTACCAACACCTGCGGCGCGGATTGCGATGATCTCGCTGTCACTGCCCAGACGAGAAAATCCAATGACGATGCCCGCCAGAATGGCGACCGGCACAGCCAGTACCAAAACGCTTGGCAGCAGGGCCACCGCAATCTCAGCCGCGAGGGCCAATGGCAGGTCCGCATAAACTGCCAGTTCCGAAAAACGTCCCGCTTGCTGGGTGAAAAGAATGGCCGTCAGCAGGACCGCCGAAAGTAATACGTAAGGCATCGCCTCAAGGACGATGTATTTTGTGATTAACTTTCTGGCAGTCATGATTGGACCGGTGCTTGAACTTCAAAAGCGACGGATGATTGAAAGGTTGAGCGCAGACGTGGCTGCCTCTCAAGCACGCGGCCGATCAGTTGTTGGGTGAGTTCCGCAAGTTCCCGGTGCACCGACGCCGGCACCTCATGTGATGCTTTAACAAAATTTTGGGGGGCGACCTTCTGCGTCGCTCGCATTTGAATCTGCAGCTTCCGCGAAACCGCGCTTCCCTGACCCTGGCTGCAGCTTCGGCAACGCATGACGAGGTTTTGGTTCAAGAATATTCCGCTGGTGTCGGTGAATTCCTGGTGGCACTCGCCGCAACGGCGAATGTCGGGAAGATATCCCTGAAGTCTCAACAGCCAAATCTCAAAATAGCGCAGAACTAGTTGTATGTCGGCCGGCGCTTGATCTATCGCTTCCAAACAGGCATTTACCAAACGGAAGAGGTTGTCATTGGCTTCGTGCGGCGGAGAAAACTCAATCACCAAATCGCCCATGTATGCCAGGCCGGTGAGCGTTTCAGCCTGACTGGAAAGATCAAAATGCGACTTAATGATCTCTGCCTGACGCAGGGAGACGAGTTCCTTATTTTCCTTTTCGTACCAGGTGAGTTTGGTTAGGGTAAAGGGCTCAAGGGCCGCGCCAAATCTGCTTTTCAATTTCCGGCAACCGTTAGCGACACCGCGAACGACACCTGCGGCTTGGCTTAAAACGACAACGATCTTATCCGCTTCGCCGAAGTTGTAAGTCCGCAGCACCAGCGCCTCAGTCTCAACAGTCGCCATTGGTTACCTTACCGGCCGGAAACTAGAAGGGCAGGAAATAAAGTACCCAGCTCAAGAGCAGGCCGATGGCCATGAACTCAAGGAATACTTTAAGCCCATAAATTAGACGTTCGTTCGTGGTGTCTTTAGCTACGGTCCCGAACACAACTGCCGCCATTACGGCAAAAGCCGTCATCACTAAAAAGTGTCTCACGCCTTCCTCCCGGCCGCGATATCAAAGGCGTCCAGCATTGCCAGGTAATTCAACAAGCCGGCGACCAATAGAAAAGTGTTTCCATACTCGTACGTCGCGAGCGCGGCATGCGCGGGATCGTCAACAAAACCGACGCTGAAAAACCACGAGACAACATAAAGAATGCCGGAGCCCAGATTCGCTATCATTGGCGGCAACTGCAGCAAAGCAGACAAACCTTGTTCGTTTCCGCCCACACTGAACAAGTGTCCACCCATCCAGAGTCCGCTGAGAAAGCAAAGCCAAACAGTGCCACCTAAAAGTAGTGCTCGCCCCCATCGTCCCTGCAACAAATGCCCGAGGCCCGGGACTAACCAGCCAGCGAGCCCCATCAGCCAGGCGCGCGCCGGAGCACCCTCATGATTACCAAATCGTTCCATTTCTGCGCTGCTCAAATTCGTCCTCCATATGATCGTTATCCTTGGCTATTTACCAAAACGCGAATACAAGTTGGAACTCCAACAGAACATTGTTTGTCGCTTTGCCCCAGAGGGGCGAGATGTTTATAGCCTGGTGGTCCTTTCCTTACTCCGCAGCTCCGTAGGAGCGCAATCGCTTTTGCCTGCCTCGGCAAAGGTTCCGCTGTCAGGTTTCGGTCCTAACGCGTTGCGAGATCTTTGGGAGTACGCTCGTAGCTATAAACATCTCGGTCTGCTGGAGCGAAAACGAATTCAACTGTTGCACAAGTAAGACGAGCCACCAAACCCCACCTTAAGAATTCAGTTTAAGTGTAACCCCCCGAGGTGCCGCTGATCCAAAGATGTTCAGTTGGGACTTTAACCATCGGCGCGCCGACCTCTAACAGTCCACATTAACTGGCTCTTAGTACAATAGAAACTCCTCACGTAGTTTCTTAAACTCGGTCAGTTGTGGTTCCCAACTTTTTTGAAGTTCAGCGATCGCGGTTCCCTGCTCGATTGCTTCCCGCACTTTGGTTGTGCCGGCAATGACGTCAAATGGGTTTCGATCAAAAACGTATTCGTAGGGTGGCTCCTTCCAGCGAAATTGATCGGTATATAAATCACGCGCGACCTTGACCATGGTGAGACCCGTAATCACCGGCTCAAAGTTGTCCCGATCAATCACATGAAGCTGCACGCCGCCACAACTTATACCGCCGTGCTTCTGAAACGTTGGCCGAAAGATGCAGCTGCGAAAGTAAACTCCAGGCAAATTCGCGCTGTTAAGCTCGGCTGCGAAGTCTTCGGAAACAATGTAAGGCGCCCCTACCAATTCAAATGGTCGCGTCGTTCCCCTGCCCTCTGACACCTGCGTGCCTTCAAAATGCACTGTGCCCGGAAATACGGTCGCGGTATCGATAGTCGGCATGTTGGGTGATGGCATCACCCAGGGCGCATCGGTTTCATCCTGCCAGCTATTGCGATCCCAACCGTCCATTGTCACTACTTCAAGCTCACACCTAATTTCGAAATGCTCATTAAACATCTTCGCCAACTCGCCGAGTGTCATTCCATGTCGTGTAGGAATCGAATATTGACCCACAAAAGACTCGTTTCCCTTTTTCAGCACATTGCCGGCTACATCCCGGCCATTGATTGGGTTCGGCCGGTCGCAAACAATTACCTTCTTGCCAAACTTTCGCGCCGCCAACATGCAGTTAGCCATCGTGTAGGCGAATGTATAGATTCGGCAGCCAACGTCCTGCATGTCAAAAACCAGCACATCGAGATCGCGCAGCATGCTCTCCGTGGGTTCGCGAGTCTCGCTGTAAAGCGAATAAATAGGCAGTCCCGTTTCGCGATCAGTCGCGTGGTCGGTCTCAATCATGTTGTCCTGGACGTCGCCGCGTATACCGTGCTGTGGGCCAAACAAGGCGCGCAAGTCCGCCGCTGCGTGCCCTTTCAAAAGGTCGGCCACATGATGAAACTTGTGATTAACTGATGCCTGATTGCAAACCAGTCCGAGGCGGGCACCTTTAAGAAGATGCTCGTTGTCTTCAAGTAGTTTCTCAACTCCGAGTCGGACTTGTCTGCGAGGCATTTGAATTCCAGCCAACTAACCTTTCGCTCAAAGTTAAGGTAAAACCTCAGCATCAACCGCAGAGCACTGCGCCGCCGTTTACATTCATAACTTCTCCGGTGATGTGGCGTGCCCACTCTGTACACAAGAACACGATCGGGCCGGCAATCTCTTCGGGAGTCGCGATGGCGCCGCTGGGGATGTCCGCGGCGATCGCTTTCCGCTCTTCGAGACTACCCAAAGCTTCTACTGTCATCTCCGTGTCCACCCAACCCGGAGCAACTGCATTAACGTTGATGCCCCACGCTGCCGTCTCACTTGCCAGCGATTTGGTGAAAGCAATTAGTCCACCTTTTGACGCCGCGTAATTCGAGTAGCCCGCCTCGCCTCGTTGTCCGGCAGTCGAAGTGACAATAACAATCTTGCCCGACTTCTGCTTTTTGAGAATGGGAACAGCAGCACGACATACGGTCCAGGTGCCCTTAAGGTTTATGTCCATCGTTTTGTCCCACAACGCTTCGGACAATTCCTCTACCGCCGCACCTTCCCAGATACCCGCATTGCAAACAATGATGTCGACGCGCTTGAAACGTTCGAGCGTTGCCTTAAGCAAGCGCTCGGCTTCATCCAGCCTGGCAATGTTTGCTTTGAACGAGAACGCTTCCCTGCCCGCCGCATTAACATTGGCGACAACCTCAGCCGCGGCCGCATCGTCTTTGGAATAATTGATGACTACTTTTGCGCCAAGCCTCGCGAGCAATTGAACAGTGGCGCGGCCAATCCCTCTCGAGCCTCCAGTGACAACGGCCACGCGTCCAGCCAGTGATAACTCTTGAAGATCCATTAGCGACTAGCTTTGCGATGCAACGAGTGAATCGACGGTCGTGGAGCGGTAAGCCGCGCAAGCTTGCACAAACTGCCTGAAGAGCTGTTTAGAAAGCTCGTCCTTTTCCCAACCCAACTCCGGATGCCATTGCACGCCTAGAGCGAAGCGATTAGGGCGAGTATCTTCGACGGCTTCAATTAGACCGTCCGAAGCCCACGCCGTAGCCTTCAGGCTCGCGCCCACATTTTCAATTGCCTGATGATGATGACTGTTGACCACGGCCTTCTCAGCCTTGGCCAGCGCGGCAAGTAGACTATTTTTGTCCAGCGTTACCCCGTGCGATGGACGATCGCGTGGTGGTCCCTGCTCGTGCTTAATCGCGTTTGGTAGTTGAGTCACAATGTCCTGAATCAGCGTGCCGCCGCGAGAGACATTCAAGATCTGCAGGCCAAAACAAATCGCAAACAGCGGCAGATTACGTCGTTCGATCTCTTCAAGTACCAGCAGATCTGTTTCATCCTTTATGGGAATAACGCTGCCGAGTTGCGGGTGCGGCTGGGCGCCATACCGCAATGGATCAACGTCGGAATCGCTGCCCGGCAGCAGTATCCCGTCGAGCGAGTCCATGATCGCTGATATGTATCGCGGCTGCGGAATCAAAGCGATGTGGACCGGCACCGCGCCGGCCACTTCTATTGCTTCGCTGTAAAAGCGTCCGAGATAAAACCGATCAGTGCTCAATTCCAGCCGCATGGTGATGCCGATGCGCGGGCGTCGCTGACCTGACTTTAAGTCGATGCTCATGACGCAAAGTATCATAGCCTAAAACTGTGAAAGGATCTTACTGCGGGCGTTTGCAGTTAACAGTACTGCTGCAGTATGAGCGACTTGGACTATTGAGCGGTATTCAATCTTCATTGTAGTGGCAGGAGGTCAGTACCACCTCGCGGTAGCGGGTGGGTTCCGCGAACGTTCAGCGATTTCACGCGTGAATGATGAATCTCCGCGATGACGAGCACCGAATCCATTACCCACCCGCTACCGCCAAGCGGTACTGACCTCATGTCACCAGGCAACGTGGATTCAACAATAATCCCGCAACGAACCCAGGTCCGTCGGCACAGAGTTAGCTGCTTGCTTGACTTGCGTTCGAGCGACTTCCTATAGTGAGCTTTGCCAAAAATGCCATCACAAAATCCCCGCATTCGCAGCACCACCGTGCTGCTCGTTCGTAAAGAAGGACGAGTGGCGCTCGCCGGTGACGGCCAGGTAACGCTGGGCGAAACCATCATGAAAAGCAGCGCGAAAAAAGTTCGCCGGCTGTACAACGACAGCATACTGGCAGGATTTGCCGGCTCGACTGCCGACGCTTTTGCGCTATTGACGCGTTTCGAAAGCAAGCTCGAGCAATATCACGGAAATCTTGAACGCGCGTCTATCGAGCTCAGCAAGGAATGGCGCACCGACAAAGCGCTTCGCCATTTGGAAGCATTACTCGTTGTCGCCGATGCTAAGAGTTCGTTTCTTCTATCCGGTAATGGTGACGTGATCGCGCCGGACGATGGCGTTTTGGCGATCGGTTCGGGAGGTTCTTACGCGCTGGCCGCGGCGCGCGCACTCGCAAAGCATACCCAACTTTCGGCGCGCGACATCGCTGTCGAAGCGCTCGGCATTGCCGGTGAAATCTGCATTTATTCAAATCAAAATATCGTTGTTGAGGAATTGTAAATAGAGTTCGCGGCCTCGCACGCCGAGCGGTTTGAGAATGGTAAGGCAATAATGGTCATTTATCTGGAAGGTGAAGTGGACGAAGAAATTCGACTCGACGAGATGACGCCGCGTCAGATCGTAGCCGAATTGGACAAACACGTCGTGGGCCAACGCAACGCGAAGCGTGCGGTTGCGATCGCGCTGCGAAATCGCATCCGCCGGCAAAAGCTGCCACCCGAAATGGCGGTCGATGTAATGCCGAAGAACATGATCATGATTGGCTCGACCGGAGTGGGTAAAACAGAGATCGCCCGCCGGCTTGCGCGGATGTCCAACTCCCCTTTTCTGAAAGTCGAAGCTTCAAAATTCACCGAGGTTGGTTACGTTGGTCGCGATGTAGAAAGCATGATCCGCGACTTGACGGAAATCGCTGTCGACATGATCCGTCAGGAAAAGATCGATGAAGTGGCCGAGAAGGCCGAGCTGAATGTCGAGGAACAAATTTTGGATTTGTTGCTGCCGCCGCCGCGTGCTTCTTCGAATCTCTACGAATTTGATCCCAGCGCCGGCGACCAACAGCCGTCGCAATTAGAAACAAAGGAATCGACGCGCGACGAACAATTTCAGCGCACGCGCGAAAAACTGCGGGCACAATTGCGCGACGGTAAACTGGACAACCGGCTGGTGGAAGTGGAAATACGCGAGCGGAATTTTCCCGTTATTGAACTCGCCGGTCCACAAGGCGTCGAGGAGATGGGCATCAACATGAAAGACATGTTGGGCAGTATGTTCCAGGGTCGCACCAAGAATCGCAAAATGACGGTCGATGAAGCGATTGAGCATCTGATGGCCGAAGAAGAAGAGCGCCTGATCGATATGGACCAGGTGGCGCGGGCCGCGATCGAACGGGTAGAACAATCCGGGATTATTTTCCTGGATGAGATCGACAAAATTGCAGGGCGCGAATCGGGGCACGGACCGGATGTTTCGCGCGAAGGAGTGCAGCGCGACATTCTGCCAATCGTTGAAGGCACGACAGTCAATTCGCGTTACGGAATGGTTAGGACGGACCACATCCTGTTCATTGCGGCCGGAGCTTTCCACGTTTCCAAGCCGGCGGATCTCATTCCTGAATTGCAGGGCCGCTTCCCTATTCGCGTCGAACTCGAATCGCTGACGGTAGATGATTTCAAACGGATTCTTACCGAGCCGAAAAATGCTTTGATAAAACAGTATCAAGCGATGATGGCAACCGAAGAAGTGAACATTGACTTTACAGAGGATGCTATTGACTCGATTGCAAACTTTGCCGCGCGAGTGAATGAGAATACGGAAAACATTGGGGCGCGCCGTCTGCAAACAATTATGGAGAAGCTGCTCGAAGAGATAAGTTTTGAAGGACCGGACCTCGAGCCAAAAGACCAGCGAATCGATGCTGCTTACGTGGATTCGATGCTGGCGGAAACTGTTAAGGACCAGGACCTCAGCCGCTATATTCTGTGAAAGCTACTTCACCAATCCAAATCACATTGTTGCTCGCGCTGCTGGTGAGCTTTGGCGCTGCCTGCGGTAAGCGGAGCCCGCCTTTGCCGCCGACGGAACGCGTGCAACAGCGGACGCAATCTCTTTCCGGCATTCAGCGCGGCAATCAGGTGATCCTCAGTTGGCCGGCGCCGCGAAGAAATGCGCCGGATCCAAGTGTGCAAAGCATTCGCCGCATAGACGTTTACCGGTTGGCTGAGAATCCGCGCGCGCCGTTGGCGTTAACCGAAGAAGAATTCGCTGCCAGGTCCACGCTGATTGGCTCGGTTACTTACGACGAGATCAAAAGCTCGGGCGACACGCTTACCTATATCGATAATCTGGAATTTGCGGGTGGCCAGGCGCGCTTGCGGTACGCCGTGCGTTATGTGAATGCGGCAGGCCAGCGCGCAGCGTTTTCAAACTTCCTTTTGCTCGAGCCGGCCGCGCGGGTTGCCAAGCCGCCCACCCTGATCGCGACTGGAAGAGAGATCAGCGAAGATGCGATTACAATCTCCTGGGAGCCCCCCACCGCAAATATCGATGGTTCAACGCCCGTGAATCTCCTCGGCTACAACGTCTATCGAGTTGCGGAAACAGAAAGTGAAGTCAATCCGGCGCCTGTAAACACGGCGCTCGTGGCCGGCACCAGGTACATCGATCAAAACTTCAAGTTTGGCTCGACCTATCGCTACATCGTGCGCTCAGTTTCGCTGGGCACTGAAGGTGGGCAGGTTGAAAGTCTAAATTCGAATTCGATTACAGTTTCACCAAAGGATGTGTTTGCGCCTTCTGTCCCGACTTCAATAACCGTTGCCGCAGCGCCGGGCCGGCTCTCGATATTCTTCCCCGCAAATCCCGAGGCTGATGTAGCGGGCTATAACATCTATCGTTCAACTGATCCGGACTTGCCAAAGAGTCAATGGACAAAACTCAATGGCTCACTGCTGACACGAACCACGTTCCAGGATGAGAAAGTCGAATCAGGAAAGCGCTATTACTATTATCTGACCGCTGTTGACGAAGCGGGCAACGTCAGTGCGGAATCTGAAGTTGTATCCGAAGTAGTGCCGTAACCGTGGAATGAAACTTTGTCGAGTTCAGCATGAGAGTTTTGCGGAGGCGCGCAATGGTTTGATCGAGGGCGATCAGGTCTGGTTGCTTGCGGAAAACCAAAACGTTGCGAACGCTGAGTTTGAACGATCGCAGTCAATCGCTCTTTCGGCGGCCAAGCTTCTAGCTCCAGTCACGCCTTCCAAAATCGTGTGCGTCGGGCGTAACTACCGCGAACACGCGGCTGAGATGGGCAACAAAATGCCTGACGAGCCATTGCTCTTTCTCAAGGCGCCTTCCGCTGTTATTGGCAACGGTGATTGCATTCAGTTGCCGCCCGCGTCGACGCAAGTAGAACATGAGGGCGAACTCGGTGTGGTAATCGGAAAGCAAGCGCAGAAGCTGGGCGACGACGACGATCCCCTGAATTATGTTTTGGGTTACACCTGCGTGAATGATGTTACCGCGCGCGACTTGCAGCGCAAGGACGTGCAGTTCACGCGCGCGAAATCATTCGATACCTTTTGTCCGGTTGGGCCATGGATTGAAACTGAGTTGGATCCTTTGAATCTAACGGTTAAGACTCGCGTTAACGGCGTTGAGAAACAAAGCGGACGCACAGCCGACATGGCTTTCTCAGTTCCCTTTCTAATCCGCTACATCGCGAATATCATGACGTTGCTTCCTGGAGATTTAATTGTCACCGGCACGCCCGCAGGCGTTTCACCATTGAAGCCAGATGATATTGTGGAAGTAGAAATAGAGGGCATCGGCAGCTTACAGAATAGAGTCTGCTAAAGCATGAGCGCCAGCAATGGTTCCGGTGCTTAGTAAGCATTGATATAACGGAGGTCCTTATGAAGTTCTTTCTTGATACTGCCAACCTTGATGAGATTCGCGAAGCCGCCGCATTTGGCATTGCTGACGGAGTAACGACGAATCCAACGCTAATCTCCAAAGAAGGCGACGTTGATTTCAAGGAACACATCGCCGCGATCTGCAAAATCGTTAGCGGACCTGTTTCCGCAGAATGCACCAGCGAAGAAACGGAAGGCATGCTGCAACAGGGTCGCGAGTACGCGAAGATTGCGCCTAACGTGGTGATCAAGTGTCCGCTGACGCGCGCCGGACTAAAAGCGACGAAACAGTTGTCGAGCGAAGGCATCAAGGTCAACGTTACGCTTTGCTTCTCGGCAGCTCAGGCGATCATGGCTGCTAAGGCCGGCGCCTCTTTCATCAGTCCTTTTATTGGGAGGCTCGATGATATTGGCGAGAATGGTCTGGTGCTGCTTCAGGACATCATCGACATTTACCGAAACTACACCTGGAAAACTGAAGTGCTCGCCGCCAGCATGCGCAGTCCGATACATGTGATCGAAGCCGCGCGCATGGGCGCCGACATCGCAACCATCCCGTTCAAGGTAATCGATCAACTGTTCAATCACCCGTTGACAGACAAGGGACAGGCGCAATTTCTCGCTGACTGGCACAAAAGCGGAAGAAAGTAGACTTGAAAGCTTCTGGTCCAAGTTCAGACATTCAAATTCGATGGCCGGAGGCATCGCACCTGGCAGGCTGAGTTGCTTCGTCGGGAAGGATCGTTGTTGGTTCTGGATGGAGAGTTTGATTCCGAGATCGAACACGATTTACTTGGCACAATCCCGAGCGGTACACACAGCCTTGAGCATTACTGGCTGGATCGTTGGTACAATGTCTTTCGCTTTTCGCGGCAAAATGGTGAGTTGCGAAACTATTACTGCAACATCAACATGCCCCCGAAGTTTACGAATGGCATCTTGAGTTACATCGACCTGGACTTGGACATTCTGGTGCAGCCTGACTTTTCTTATCAGATACTTGACGGTGAAGACTTCGAGCGAAATGCAAAAGCTTATTCGTATTCACTCGAGATGCAGGCAAATGTCCGGCAAGCGGTGGACGAGTTAACAGGAATGATTCAAACACGACAGTTCCCTTTCGGCGACTAGAGTTGGTTATGGCTCCTAAACAACAACCCAAGCAATCCAAATCCAAACTTGAGCAGCTAAAAGAGCGTTCGCTTAAGGCGGAAGCCGGCGGCGGCGCCGAGCGCGTTGAGAAACAGCATGCCGCAAACAAACTGACTGCGCGCGAACGAATCGAGTTCCTGCTGGATGATGGAAGCTTTGAGGAGTTTGACAAGCTGGTGGTCCATCGCTCGAAAGATTTTGCCATGGAGCAACAGCTCTATCCCGGCGACGGCGTAGTTACCGGTCATGGCTTGATCGATGGCCGCAAAGTGTTCGTTTTCGCGCAGGACTTCACCGTCTTTGGCGGCTCCCTTTCCGAAACGCACGCCGAAAAGATTTGCAAAGTGATGGACCTGGCGATGAAAGTGGGCGCGCCCATCGTTGGGCTGAATGATTCCGGCGGCGCGCGCATTCAGGAAGGTGTCGTCAGTCTCGGCGGCTACGCCGACATCTTTTTGCGCAACACGCTGGCCAGCGGTGTCGTGCCGCAGATCAGTTGCATCCTTGGACCATGCGCCGGCGGCGCGGTTTACAGTCCGGCAATTACCGACTTTAACATCATGGTTAAGGACACCTCGTACATGTTCATCACCGGCCCCGATGTTATCAAGACAGTAACGCACCAGGATGTGACGAAAGAAGAACTCGGCGGCGCGATGACGCACAATCGCATCTCCGGCGTTGCCCACTTCGCAGCAGACTCAGACGAACATGCGTTGCAAATGGTGCGCGAGCTGCTGTCGTTTCTTCCTTCAAATAATCTTGACGACGCTCCGCGTGTGGCGCCAACCGATTCGCCCGACAGGACTGAAGAAGAGCTCAACACGATCGTTCCGGAAGCGTCAAATCAACCTTACGACATTCGCGAAGTGATTGCGGCGGTAGTTGATGACGGTTACTTTTTTGAAGTGCAGCAGCATCACGCGCCAAACATCTGCGTTGGCTTTGCGCGGCTCGATGGGCGGCCGGTGGGAATCGTTGCCAATCAGCCGGCATTCCTGGCCGGCGTTTTGGACATTGATGCTTCGGTAAAAGGCGCGCGGTTTGTGCGTTTCTGCGATTGCTTTAACGTGCCGCTGATTGTCTTTGAAGACGTGCCCGGTTTTCTGCCCGGCATTTCGCAGGAGCACGGCGGCATCATCCGTCACGGCGCGAAGCTGCTTTATGCGTTTGCCGAAGCGACAGTGCCCAAGCTGACAGTGATAACTCGCAAAGCTTATGGCGGCGCCTATTGCGTGATGGCTTCAAAACACATTCGCACTGACGTTAACTTTGCCTGGCCATCCGCGGAAATCGCGGTGATGGGCGCTGAGGGCGCAGTCGGTGTCTTGTATCGACGGGAAATTAATGAAGCGAAAGACAAAGAAGCCGCGCGACGCTCACGCGTTATTGAGTTGGAAGATAAGTTTGCGAATCCTTACGTCGCCGCTGAACGCGGCTTTGTTGATGAAGTGATTGAACCGGCACTGACCAGACCCAAACTCATTCGCGCACTCTCGCTGCTCGAAAACAAACGCGACACGAACCCACCCAAGAAACACGGCAACATTCCGCTGTAAAGCCTTACATCTCTCAGCTAATTAAGCGAAAGCTTTTTGGTCCAGTCGTTTGTGGAAAAGGAGTTGGTGATGCCCAGGCGGAAAGCCCTTAAGCGTGGCATAGACTTCGTATCCATGTCGTTCATAAAAACCGCGGGCCTGGAAACTGAAGGTGTCCACCACGGCGTCAGTACAACCTGCTGCCATCGCCTCAGCTTCCGCTGCAATCAAAAGTCGGCTGCCGTGCCCGTGCTTGCGATACTCTGATTGAATCCACAACTTATCAATATACAACCAGCCCCAACGCCAGCCCCCGAGAAGTCCGCCAATAACCTGGCCCGACGAATTGCGCAGAAAAAGATTTAACGTACCATCCTTTGGCTCAAGACCCACATGTTCAACGTTAAAAGCGAGCAGACCATCTCGCACAACTTAGACGTCGGCCGCCACAGGATGCGACTCGCTTGTCAGAGCCAATTCTTCATCAACGTTTGCCATTCACGTAGTCTCGGCTGATGTTCCAGCTATGCTGATTCAATATCTAGATCCTGCGCGCCTTTCACCCAGCAGATGATAGTCTCTGGCCTTGATGGCTTCCACAACTTTGTTCCGCTCAAGATAAATGGACACACGTGAGTAATTCTGCACCGCGAGCCCGATATTAAAAATGATGCCGCAGACAATAAACACCAGCGCAAACCTCTGCCACCTCTTCTTCTTCAGAAACTCGTTCCAGCAATAGAAGCTGTACAACATGGCGATAGGAAGTGTGATGTAAAACGTATGGGAGAGCGGGGTCCTGATGGAGAACAG
The DNA here is from genome assembly GCA_013697915.1 of Blastocatellia bacterium. GTDB lineage: Bacteria > Acidobacteriota > Blastocatellia > Pyrinomonadales > Pyrinomonadaceae > PSRF01. The sequence continues at coordinate 18,683 of JACCVY010000174.1, forward strand.
AAAGCCGGCATAGAGTAGGACTACTGTTGCGAGCGTGAAATACTTCATGGCCTTCCAGTCTTTCACTGAATGATTTCTTTTGAACCACAGGACCAACAAGGCTATCGGTTGAAGAATTCCAACCACGGTAAGAAAGAGGATGAAAGGAATTAACCAGGGATGTTCGCGCATGAAGAGCAAACGTTTCGCGGTGTTGCGACCAATGAAACGCGGCACCTCAAAGCTGGCGAAAGACAGGAAGCGTCCCAATACACCTTCCACAATGTCCGAATACTTTAAGAGGTTGGCGTAATTAAACTGCACGGCCTCATTCGTATTCCCCAACGCTCCGCTCAGTCCGTACTTAACCAAAGTTGGTATAAGAAAACTGCCCGTTAATATGGCGCCGCCGGCAAAATACGTCATTGCCTTAAGAGCCTTCCAACCGGAGTTCTTAAATTGAAAATAAAACGACAGCAGAATATAGGGAATAAGAATCACCCATGACAGGTGAAATTGCACGATCCAGAAAAGCGAAAGTCCCATCCCGAAGTTTGCCCACTTCAACGGAACCAGGCCACGACTGAGGAACGGATAACTTTCAATCGCGCAGACGAAAAACAAAATGGCCGCGGGCAACACGTAGGAAGGGTTGTAAATTTGGGTGGAAATATTCAGCGTCCACGGCGCGGTGAGCAACCAGACCCACACAAACCATTTTGGAATTTCCGGCAGCCGCCTGTTGCAGTACCAGGCGAAAAAACAGAGGGCGGCAAACGAGAGAATATTCAAGAAGATGTAAGGCGCTTCTGGTACCGGCAGAACATAAAAAGGAAGGCCAACGACCAGCCCCTGCAGAGCTCCGGGCACCTGAATTGTGTTGGTAACGTCCGGTCCAAAATATGGCCAGGCGCCGGTGGTAAAAAACTTGAGACCCAGCAAATAGATTTGCTTTTCATCTCCGACTGGTGTCGAGAAGTCTAAGCACAAACCGAACGCCAGCCGAAAGAGGAAAGCCAGTGACAGAGCGACGACGAAAAGTAAACCCTTTCGTGAGGGCGCGGGATCATTCGCCCTCATACGCTCGCTTCAATGTTGCAATGTCAATTTTCTTCATCTGCAGCATGGCCGCCATTACTCTTTGCGCTTTTTGCGCGTCTTTGTCTTGCAGCATCTCGATCATAACGGTGGGCACGATCTGCCAGACGAACTCAGCCTGCGGAGCAGGCGATAGCATAAAGCCTTCTATGAAGCCGGGTCGTGTCAAGAGATGAGTTCGGGGTTGATTGGTTCACCCTTCTATTCGAGTTTCCACGCTGTGAGCTGAAGCTCTGTGATTACGTGGTCTCATTC
>JACCVY010000081.1 GCA_013697915.1 Blastocatellia bacterium
TCGCCGGAGATGTGGCCGAGTGGCTGAAGGCGGCGGTTTGCTAAACCGTTAAGGGTCAAAAGCCCTTCACAGGTTCGAATCCTGTCATCTCCGCCAGAAATACAGAGGTCAGAGATTAGCGGTCAGAGGTCAGTAAGAAGCGTTTGAGTTCCTTTTTAACTGACCTCCGACTTCCGACCTCTGACCTCTTTTACTGACCTCTGACTTCTGATCTCTGACCTCTAGCTCTTATGACTGTTCGCGTCCGTTTCGCACCTTCTCCAACCGGCTATCTGCACATCGGCGCGGCGCGCTCGGCGCTGTTCAACTGGCTCTACGCTAAAAAAACCGGCGGTAAGTTTCTGCTGCGTATTGAAGACACCGATCTGCAACGCTCGACTGAAGAGTCTACGCGCTCAATCATCGATGGACTCGAGTGGTTGGGATTGTGGTACGACGAAGAATTAGTTTTTCAGTCTGCCAACGCCGACAAGCATCGGGCAGCGGCGAACAAGCTGGTCGCCGAGGGAAAGGCCTATCGCGACTTCACGCCGAAGACCGAGCGCAACGACGCGACCGTCAAACAAGGCATCGCCGATCGCGCTCGGGCGCATGCTGCAGAAGGTGTGGACCATCGCAGCAATCCGTTCCGGGATTTGGCCGGTGAAGAATCAGACAAGCGCGCGGCCGCACGCGAGCCGTTTGCCGTGCGTCTGAAAATTCCGCGCGAGGGTAAAACGCATTTTGACGACATGGTTTATGGAGCACAAGAGCGTGACTACGCTGAAATTGAAGATCTCGTTCTGCTGCGTTCCGACGGCCATCCGCTTTATAATCTCTCGGTAGTAATCGACGACATCGAGATGGGCATCACCCACGTCATTCGCGGCCAGGATCATCTGACCAACACGCACAAGCAAATTCTGCTTTACCGGGCGCTCGGCGCAAGCCTGCCGCATTTTGCGCATCTGCCCTTAATCCTGGCGCCGAACAAAGGAAAACTCTCCAAACGCAAACACGGCGAAGTGGTTTCGTTAACGACTTATCGCGATCGTGGTTTTGTGCCGGCGGCGTTTCGCAATTTTTTGGCGCTGTTGGGATGGGCGCCCGCGGAGGGCAAGGAAGTTTTATCTGTTGACGAATTGATTGAGGAGTTTTCCCTTGAACACATCCACCGTTCGCCGGCGATTTTTAATTTTCAGGAAAACGATCCGCGCCACTGGACTGACGAGAAAGCGCTTTGGATGAATGCGGAATACGTTCGCACCATGCCGGTCGATGATTTACTGCCGATGGTCAAAGCAGAGTTGCGCGCGAACAAATTGTGGCGGGAAGAATATGACGAAGACGACCGCGATTGGTTTGTGAAAGCCATAGAGTTGATTCGTCAGCGTTTTCACACGCTGAAGGATTTTTCGGCACAGGGCCGAGCCTATTTTTCTGACGACTTTGATTTCGATGAAGCGGCAGTCAACAAAAATCTCAGGAAGGAACCTAAACTTAAGGAGCTGTTGCCGGGGCTGGCTGAACGTTTGGAGAAGTTGGATCCGTTCAATCACGACACTGCCGAAGCGGCGCTTCGTAGTTTTGCTGAAGAGAATGGCGTGAAAGCAGGCCTGCTGATCAATGGTGGGCGAACAATGTTGACTGGTCAGGCGGTCGGACCTTCGATGTTTGAGGTGTTCGCAATTCTCGGTCAAAAGCGTTCTGTTGAAAGACTGCGCAGTGGAGTACCATGGTTTGACGCGATGAATGCGCTCGGCGATGTGTAGTTTTCCAAATGGCGCAAATTGATTCCCAGCGAAGTAGATTTAAATAGGAGCAATTATGAAACGTAGTGCCACACTCGTTGTCCTGTTAGTTTTGACCTTTGCGACTTCCGTTGCGTTAGCTCAGAACTCAAATTCCTCGCCATCAGTTCGTCCACGGACGACCGGGACGCCTGTTCCAACCAGAACTCCAACACGACAGACGCCGACTACTGATGTTCAGCAACCCGCTTCGACCGCGGCTTCGGCCCGTCGCACGGAAACGAAACTGAAGATTACCGGCAATGAAACGCCGGGTTCGCAAAGTGTTATTGCCGCTTTCAACGCGCTGGTGAATGGCATTCGGCACGCCGATGCGAAAGCTGTGGCCAATGTTTATCTGAATTCTCCGCGCCTGCTTTTGTTCAATAACAACGGCACCGTAACCCGCGGTTGGGATCAGATGCGCAAGAATCGCGAAAGCTCCTACGCCGACGTGAAGGACGTCAAACTTGATGTGCGCGACGTTTCGATCACCATGCTGGGTCGCGACGGCGCCTTGGTTACGTGTCTCTGGACGCAATCGCAAACCTACAAGGGAACTCCGGAAACAGCGACCGGGCGAATGACTCTGGTTTTTAAAAGAGTGGGAAAAGATTGGAAGGCCATTCATGTGCATACTTCGCCTGATAAGCCTGACCCTTCACGCGTGATGCCATCGGAGCAAGCCTCACCGGCTTCGTCGCCGGTACCATAGACAAACCGCAGGCGTGCACGAAGAAAAACTCCAGTAGAGCTTGCCTCAAAGGTTATGGGCCACGTCAGGTTCGGCTTTGCCGCCTGATGTGCGGCGGAGGCTATGCCCCGCCGATAGCAGCCAAATTATTCTCGGGGCTATGCCCTTGGTCCGGGGCTTAGCCCTTCGGATCTATTGGGGCCAAAGGTCGTCCCAAGGGCATAGCCCAAAAGCGAAAAAGCCAGCTCTACGGCGGGGCATAGCCACCGCCGCACATCAGGCGGCAAAGCCGAAGCGCACCAACAAAGGATTTTTAGGGTAAGGCTCTCAAGAAGTTAAGTTCTGGGTCTAATCAGATGCCTTGGCGGGTTTGAATGCGCGTTATCGCGATGCCACCAAGGACCGATAAGAATGGAAAGACTTCGACCACGTAACGCGGTTCGGGATTTTCGAGCGTTGCGAAGAAACCAACTCGCAAGAAGATCATGAGTGCGGCCAGCAGCAACCAACGCCTCGCAGCAAACGAGCCTGAACTCCAGAGGAACCACCCACCTACCACGCCAAGCAACGTGTAAACAAAAGTCAGCCCGGCGAAAAGCGGCAGCCAGTACTGTTGATGGATGTCGTAATCAAGATCGCTGAGCGGCAGCAACTCGCCTTCGAACGGATAGTATTGCGAGTGAGTATCAAACCACAGCGACAGCCCCCGCTTTAAAGGTAACCAAAGAAAATAACGGAACGGATGACGCGCCTTGCGTTCCGCCGCGAGCTGCGCAAAACCGGCATCGATTTCCGGCGTCATCTCAACCGCTTGAGTTGGAGACTGATCGGTGCTTGAGCTTTCATCCTGATCGCTCTCGTCCGGCTCGGCATTCGAATTTGAATTGTCTTCGTCGTTTTGATTTCCGGAATCAGCTTCGTCGCTGTTGTCATTCGAATTGTCGTTCGCGTTGCTGTTGGCATTAGCTTGCTCGTCCGCTTCCGCTCGGTTGTCCACGGGTGAAGGTGGTGGTTGCGATTGGGCATTGCTGCTGTCATGCGATTGCTCATCCGGCGGATGGTTGTACTTATCAAACAATGCAGCCACGCGCTGTTTCTCTTCAGCAGAGTCAAAAGCGCGATCCGGAATGTCGGCGATCTTGATGGGCGCTTCGTCGAGCGCCCAAAGCACCGGACCAATGTAACGTCCATCATCGATCCAGGTGCGCAGCCAGGCCAGATATCCGCGCGGCACAAACTCACCCGGCATCTCAGCGTGCGCCGGCGCCAGTGGCTGAAACAGATGGAACACGCGGTGGTTGCGGATGGTCCAGGGCACCAGGACCAAACAAAATGCCAGCGAGAACACTGCTCCCAAAAAAGAAGCGCGGAAAAATCTCAACAGAAACTCTTTTCGGGGTCGAGGTTCTGGCGCATCGACGGATCGCATCAAGGTGGTGGCAACCAGCGTGATGCCAATCGCAGCGGCAAACAATCCGCTGTCGGGGCGGAATAAAACGGCAAGTCCGGAGATGATTCCAGTCGCAAGCCACCACAGCACGGCGCGTCTTTGGTCAACAGCTCGAAATGCGAGCGTCGCCGTCAAACACATCGCGACCACAAAGAAGATCGTTCCGGTTTCAGTGAGGATGGTCGCGACGTAGATCGTGCTGAAGGGACAAGCAGCCGCCAGTGCGAGTGCCGCAATGGCACTGCGCCGCTTTAGTTTTTCATTCGGTTCCCAATAGAAAGCCAACAACGCAATCAGCGCGCACGAAGCGGTATCGATCAATGCCTGCGCGATGCGGACGGCGGTGTTGTCGCCGTGTCCAAAAGCTGCATAGATGCCGGCGAGAAAAAGCGGATAACCGGGAAGTCGAATCAGCGATGGATCGTAGGGTGGCTCGGCCGCATGCGAGTAAACGTGTTGCTCCAGGATATTGCGCGCCATTTGCGCATAGATCTTGCCGTCACCGGGCTCGTCATTCGGCAGCAAGCGCGCAACTGAAACACGAAAGCAAAACGCCGCAGTTAACAGCAGCGCAAAAGTGAGCATTCGATTCCGCTTGTTCGTCATTGCAGGGTTCTGGTTCAGGACTGTGCTTCCGCTGTCGCCTTGCGTTCGAGTTTGCCCCAGCCTACTGTCCTGCCGCGCGTGGCTACGGCGACGGATTTGATCATGACGTAGTACATCACCTGGCGATAACAGAAACGCTGGAGAAACAGCCACCACAACAACCGCCACTGCTCTTTCTTTTCCAACATGAAAGCGAAGCAAGCTGCTACCCAGTCGATTGCCAAAAACAGCGCGTAGTAGAAAAGCACCTGGCGCAAGTTTGTAAACGAATAACCCTTTGGTTGCTGCAGCCAATCGAGTCCGGCGGAAATCAACGTGTAGCAGAGCATCAGATCCATCACCGGCGAGATCAACGGAAAAAATATTTGAAAAATCCAAACGTTCGGCAGGGCGACGAACCCGAGCGTGCCGTAGCGCGGACGAAAAAGCGCGTCGAGATGCTTGCGCATGCACTGCAAGGTTCCGTAGGCCCAGCGAAATCTTTGCCGCGCGAGCGAGCGGAGGCGGTCGGGAGCTTCGGTCCAGGCAATTGCGTTTTCTTCGTAGCCAATGTTGTATCCGAGCCGGCGAATTCTCAACGTAAGATCCTGATCCTCGGCAAGCGTGTCGCCGGGAAAACCGCCGGCCTGTTCCAGCAAATCGCGCCGCCAGGCGCCGACTGCGCCGGGCACAACCGTGATGCAGTTCAAACTGGCAAACGCACGCCGGTCCATGTTTTGTGAAGTGATGTACTCGAGCGCCTGCCAGCGAGTGACAAGATTGATGCGGTTGCCAACTTTTGCATTGCCGGCGACGGCCCCGATCTTCGGATCGTAAAAGCGGTGCGCCAGTGCCGCAAGCGTCTGCGGCGCAAAAAGAGTGTCGGCATCAAGCGCAATTACCACCTCGCCGGTCGCGTGTTTCAATCCGAAATTCAAAGCTGTAGCTTTTCCGGCATTTGGAATCGAAAACAGCCTGATGCGATCATTGCCGGAAAAACTTTCCTTAACAACTTCCCCAGTGCGATCTGTCGAACCATCGTCAACGACGATCACTTCGTAGTTTTCATAATCAGATGCCAGCAAGCTGTCGATCGTATTTCGGATGACTAGCTCTTCATTGAACGACGGCACTAGCACCGAAACGAAAGGTCGATAACGCTCAGCGGCATGCAAGCGCTCGCGGCGGCGGGACCTGAGCCATTGAGCAAACGCCAGCGCGCCGATAAAAATCAGTCGCCCCAACCCCAGCACAATCCCGATTACGTAGATCCATTGCAACGTCCAACCGCCGGTTGAGAGAAAGAAAAAGGTGATTGCATCTGTGCGCGTGAATACTCTTTGATTGGCTGCGATTGGCGGCATTACCTCATCGCGCGAAAATCCCGCCAGATCAGAAACAGGCACGAGCTTGAATCCGCGCGCGCGCAACTGGTGAATTAATTCCGGCAACGCCTGCACGGTGGCGGCGCGATCGCCGCCTGAATCGTGAAGCAAGACCACTTCACCCCGTGTTTCCGGGTTCTTGTCCATGGCACGATCGATCGTTCGTTGGACGATGTCAGCGGCAGTGACAGGCAGTTTCCAGTCGTCCGGGTCAATACGCACACCAACCACCAGATAGCCAAGGTTCTGCGCCTGATAAGCGGGCTCTACGTCCTGCGGCTTGTCCGCTTCCGCGTCCCCAAAATAAGGAGGGCGAAACAGGACTGCCGAGCGGCCAACCTCTGATTCGATCAAACGCTCCGTAGCGTTTAGTTCAAGCTCGGTAAGTGACGCTGGAATTTCGCCGAGGTTTGGATGAGTGAAGGTGTGATTACCAATCTCGTGCCCTTCGTTAACAATACGCCTCATGAGATCGGGATAGGCCTGTCCGTTTTTCCCGATGATGAAAAATGTGGCCGGCACATTTTCCTGCTTCAGGATGTCAAGAATCGCGGGCGTCCAACGCGGGTCCGGGCCATCGTCGAAAGTCAGTGCAATCATTCCCGGGTGATCGCCGCCGCGCTGGATAACGTAAGACGAAGGCGTAACTACGAACTCTTCACTGTTTATGAAGCCGTTGCCGCCATCGATATCCAGATTGCGCCAGCCATCCTGCGGACGTGACACCACCTTTAGCAGTTCACCGGTGCCCTCAAAGTCCACTTCATAACCGTAGACGATGCGGCTCAAGACGTTTGGCGAACTTGGTGGTGAATTGCCAAGGACGGACCAAATTGAAGGATCTTCGGAACCCAAACGCCAAATCGCAAAACCCGCCGGGTTGAAACCACTGGCCGCGCGCATCTGGTTATACGCAGTGACTGCATCGAGAAACCAAACGAGATGATGCGAGCCATCGTCTTCGTCATATTCAAAATGCGGATTGCGAGTAGCGGGATCGAAGGCGATTTTTGCGAACGAATCGCGAGCGGTAATCAACGCCTCCTGGAAGGTGACTTCGTCAGCGTTTTTGTCACCTGCTGTCCAATTGTAACCATAGCTGCCCAGGGCAATGATTGTTTTCGCTGGATCGAGATCGCGCATGCGATTGGCGATATTCCGCTCGTACCAATCCTGCGCGGCCACCGAACCCGGATCGCTACCCGTCCAATGCTGGTCATATGCCATCAACATCATGTAGTCGGTGGCGGCTGCGTAATCCTTGTAACGCCAATCGGGATCGTCAAAAGGGACCGCCTGGATCACTAACAAACCTTTCGCTGCGAACGCCTGATGCAACTCCTGGATGAAAGTTAACAGGGCCTGCTGTGTCGCCGGCGGCGGCTCTTCAAAATCGACGCAAATGCCAGGAAATTTGTTTTGCTGCACAAAGTCGGTTAATGCGGCAATCAGGTGCTGCCGTCCGGGCTCGTCAGAAACCGAGCGCGCCAGCAGATCCGGCTGCCATTTTTCATCAACCAGGTTTTGGACCATCGGAATTACCTGAACCTGCGGCCGAGTCAGGCGAATCCAATTCAGTGCGGGCGCGTCAACCTCAGTCACCAACGATGCGCTGCCATCCGGCGCCGCCTGCAGGTGCGACCATTCGGCGATGACCCAATCCAGATGATCCAAATTTCGTTTCAAGGAAGCGTAACTTGACTCGTCCCAGTTGATATAGAAGCCGATTGAGAGCGGTCTGTTCGTAGGCACGATTGGCGGCGGCAGCGTTGGCGGCGGAACAATAGGAACGTGGGAACGACGCCGGCTGGGGACAACTCTGGGCGTCAATGCGAGCGCGTGCTGCAGTTCTGCCTGCGCCTTTCTCGCTTTCTGTTCACTGGGATTCGCCGGGACGTTTGGCTGTTTTGGTTTGAGGTCCGCGGTGTGCGGCAAGCTAGCGACGGGACGAACATTCAGGATCGGCCATACGGGATTCACTAACACGCTGGCGATAAAGATTCCGGTCATGGCCGTGACGATCACGGCAAGCGCGAGCCAGGTACGGCGCACTCGGCGCCAGCGGCGTCCGGCCGGGTCATAAAAGACGGGGGAATCAGCAGGTGACAACGAAAACTTCTCCTGTTTGTGTGTAAATTCTAATCTCTCACTCGCGTGGCTGGTAATGCAAGTTGCGGATCGCGTAGGACGGGGTAATGCAAACTGTTAGTTCCGCTGTTTGTAAAGCAAACTGTTAGTTTGCGGGCGCTTTACACAAAATGTCACGCGGCGACGAAAGACAAACTCAGCCTGCGGAGCAGGCGATAGCATAAAGCCTGGGGTGAAGCGGAGCGGAACCCTAGGACCGCGATTCGAAAAAGATCAAAGCCCGCGAAAGCGGGCGACAGCATCCGTCCAGCAAACGCTCTCGCCCGCTCCGCGGGCTGGCCTCATCTTTTCGGCCAATGACCCCGGGGGTTACGCTACGCTTCACCAGGCTTTATGCTATCGCCCGCTCCGCAGGCTGGAAATCAATCAAAGCCGTTTGCGGTCATTGGGATTCAACAGCCCAACCGCAAACTAACAGTTTGCTTTACAACAAAAGTGAAAAGCCGTCCACAATCCCGTAGGATCATGGACGGCTTCGGTGAACTGTTCGGATTGGCCTGTGGACTAACTGAGTGTGCAGCTTCCTGAAAAGGAGGAGCACTTTGCAGTAAGACAACTGAACCGAAATCCTAACGAGTTAGTTTCTGGTTCAGAGGTCAGGCCGCAGCCACCTCACTGTGATAAGAACTCATATATTTTTGAATCACCTCCTTTCCAGTGTTGAGGGAGATAATAAAATACAACAGTTGATGCGTCAAATGATTTTTATTCCTCCGTGTTCTCCGTGGTTCTCCGTGTGCTCTCCGGTAGAAATAAACTGAGGACCCGTGAACGGAAGATCACAGGAAGCTCTTACGAGCGGGCAAACACCCGACGCCCGCCCGCATAAACCTGCCACGGATGTTCGATCCCAAAAAAATAAGCAAGATCACGATAGTCATCGCAGTCGTGAATCACAAAGTCGGCAATCTTACCCCGCTCGAGTGAACCGATTTTGTCACCGCGATTCAAACTGTAGGCCGCATTGATTGTTGCCGCGGTGATCGATTCCGCAGGCGTCATTTTCATCTGCGTGGAGGCGAGGGAAAGAATCATCGGCATTGCAGGGGTTGGCGATGAGCCGGGATTGAAATCTGTAGCGAGCACAACGGCAAGACCAGCGTCAATCATCTCGCGTGCTGGCGGATATCGGCTCGAGCCAAGCGCATAGACCGAGCCAGGCAAAAGCACCGGCTGCACTCCCGCGGACTTAAGCGCGGCGATTCCTGCCGTGTCCGTGTGCTCCAGATGATCAGCGGTCACCGATGATAGTTCAGCCGCCAATTTTGCGCCGCCTGATAGCGACAACTGATCTGCATGGATCCTTAATCCCAGTCCATGACCGCGTGCGGCGGAAAGAATCCGCCGCGATTCCTCTGTCGTGAAAACGCTTGCTTCGCAAAAAACGTCGCAGTATTCCGCCAATTTCTCTGACGCAATGCGCGGCAACATCTCATCGATGATCAGCGAAACATATTCTTCCCGACGCGATTTGTATTCAGCGGGAATGGAATGGGCGCCGAGAAATGTCGGCACATAACGAAGCGGTGTTTCCTCATCAAGCCGCTTGATCGCGCGCAGAATCTTTAGTTCATCTTCGACCGTCAGGCCATATCCGGATTTTGCTTCGATTGTCGTGGTGCCGCTGCGTATGAACCATTCAGCGTGACGCTTGCCGGACGCGACTAATTCATCGAGCGTCGCCGCGCGCGTCAAATTAACCGTCGCTTGAATGCCGCCGCCGCGCACCGCTATCTCCTGATAAGTCGCGCCTTGAGATCGTTCTTCAAACTCATTTGCGCGTGTCCCGGCGAATACAGGATGCGCGTGCGCATCGACGAACCCCGGCAGGACCACGCGGCCGCCGGCGTCCACGACCTCGCAGTCTTTATCAATTAGTCGCTCGATTTCGGATTGTGAGCCAACCTCGGCGATGTGGCCGTCTCGCACCACCATGCCGCCGTCTTCGACGACCGCTAGTTGACGCAGCTCCGGGCCGACTCGGGGACGAGCAGGCCCGGAAAGCGTTACAAGTTGTGAACAGTTAATGACCGCGAGTGATTCAGACAAAGCTTGTTATTAGTTTAGGCTTCGGTGTAAAGCCAGGCGCCGGCAATGGTCGCAATGATGTATTCAACCAGTCCCCAGACGAACCCAATAATCATCATGTTCATGGGAATAGCGAACATGAACATGTTGATGACGCCAGTGTAAAGGTAGACCGCAAACCAAAGTATGAGGGCGGCGACGATTGCCGTCTTAACTCCGGGACCCATCCTCGGCCTGATTAACGCATAGAGCCATACCGCCACGATGCCAAGCAGGAAGGTCATCACTACGGCAACAATAATGAAGTTACTTCCGGGGTCCTTGAAGCCATGTTGGGAAAAGAACGCCATCATCTGCGGTCCCAGCACCTTGGTATTCAGCACAAACTCTCCAATGTTCAAGATCAATCCAGCCAGCAGGCCGCCGAGAAAAACTCGTCCGAAGTTCATCTTCACATCCTCCTTTGGGGGTTAGGTGGTTTGAATACACGTTTGCGCGCGCCATGATTATCACAACGCGCTTAGGCATGCCAACATAAATTTGTATTTTATCCTGCTGACTCAGCTATCCCCCGCTGACGGGTGCGCTTCGCTGCCAGCAGAAAGATGCCCAGGCCGACGCCATTGGCAATGAGCACAGCGCCGATGATCTTCGCTGCGAAAGTTATCCGGCTTTCCACGGTGATGATCGGCACGATGGTGAAACCTATGTAAATCAGGGACACTAGAAACCCTGACCCGCATGCCAGCCGTAACCAAAACGGCGCGCGCACACCGAAACGTTTTAGTCCCCACAACGGTATGGCAAATAAAACCAGGTACGTTAGCGCATAGAACACACCGCCGGCGTTGTCCAGCAATTGAAACGCTTCCTGCGTACGAACGCCAACTAAACTAGCAAGCCCCAGGACAAGCGTGATTGCGCCGACAAAGAGTATTGAGTTCACCGGCGTTTTGTATTTCGCATGCAAGCGCGTAAACCAGCCTGGCAGTAATTCGTCCCAACCTGCCACCATTGGCAGCCTGGAATTCCCGGCCAGGTAAATACTCATCAAAGCGATCTGGCGCATAACGACGCCAAGAATCGCCAGCGAAACGATCTTTCCCACCCAACCAAATTGTCCAAAGCCAATGCTCAGCACCTGCGGAATTGGTCCAATCAAATCGACGTTGTCAGGCGAAACGAAAGCCAGTACCGAACTGGTGCCGAGAATGAACATCACCGCGATAATAGGAGCGGCAATAATGACTGAACGCGTAAGGTTCCGCGCCGGTGCGCGTGTTTCGCCGGCCATGATCGCGATGTACTCAAAGCCGGTCAACGCACCCAACGCCAGCTTGCTGAAGACATTCAGATTAAAGAGTGAGAAATTCGGCACCTGCATGGCGAACGGATGATATTCGGCGACCGTGCCACGAATGAGGCCGAGGAACGGCAAGAGTATCAGCGCCGCAAACGTAACCAACAGCATTAGTCCGCCGGCGTTGTGCACCCACTTTCCCAGACCTAAGCCGCGCGTTGCAGCCACGACCATAGCAACCACCAGGACGAAACTCATCACCGTAATGATCGACTTGTTGTCTTTCATCCAGGCTGCGCTTGGGCCGATGGCGTATGAAATGTTCGTCGTCACAATCAAACCCATGCCTGCCAGAATCGAAATGGCAAACACCCAAAGGTTCCAGGCCACCATGAAAGCAACCAGATCGTTGAAAGCAAGTTTAGTCCACTGGTAAAGACCGCCTTCAAGTGGCAGCAAGCGACTGAGAAAGATGACCGCGGCTGCGAGGGGCACATAAAAAGTGAGAATTGCCAGCAACCAGAAAAAGTTTTGCTGGCTGCCGAGTTTGGCCGCCCAACCTACCCAGATCGTGCCAACCACAAACACAACCTGCGTTAGAACGAGGTCAAACAAGCCCAACTCTTTTTTGAAAACAGCACTGCGCTGCTCAACCTCGCTCTCGAGCTCGGCGAGTGAAGGCGTTGCGGTTGTGTTTGGTTCAGCAGTCAACTGGTAATAAATTCTTCGTTTGTGAAGCACTCAAGAATCAATTATTTCTTAGGCTCCGGAGTCTCATGGTTGGGAAGGGGCCGCAATGCACCCTTCCTCATCATGAGTTTTTTTTCAACTTGAGCAACAAAAACTTAAGCGGCCGAAGAATGATCGTGGACGATTTTCCAGCCTTGCTTTGTGCGTCGCATTATTAATGTCGATCTGCCGTGGGGTTCGTCCTTAGCGCGCTGCAAATGCCAACGCATTAAAACCAGCGCGCTGTCGTTTCCCAGCGGCGTGATTTCCAGATCGGAAAAAGTCAGCGTGCCTATTTTCTCGCGCGTGTCATAATTTTTTTTGTAACGATCGAGCACGGTTTGCCAACCGCGAGTCACGTTGTCGCCGCCCACGAAAACCGTCTTGTTCGAACGCTCATAGCCATCCATGAAGCCTTCGATGTCGCCACGATTCCAGGCTGCGCATTGCGCGTCGAGCACAGATTTGATCGCCGCGGCGTCTTTAGCCACACGTTGATTCGGCTTTACTTTGGTTTGAGCGAAGGCCGAAGTTATAAGCAAGAGGATTAAACTCGCCGCCGTTAGGATCCCGTATCGCATTCTCTTCACTTATCCTTTCTGTAACCAAGCCCTGACATCCTCGCGCATTGCCGGCACAATCTCGTGTGCCGCGTCGTAGCTCTTGAACTCCACATTCTGTGACCGCAGTTTTAGGCGTGCTTCGTAATCACTGACGCGCGCGGGCGGATAGTACTCATCTTTTTCTCCAGCCAGATGAAACACAGCAGCGCGGGTTGGTTTGTACGTTTCACTCGTCTCCCAATCTCCCGGCAAGCCGCCGCAAATACCGATAACGCCGCGGAGATATTCAGGATGCGAAAATGTGAAGCGATAATTCAACGCGCAGGTTTGCGAAAAGCCAAGCAAAAACACACGCTTGGGATCGATGGTTTTATCCTCGGTCAATGTTTGGATTAGATCCAAAAGCGCCTGGTGATGAACGTCCACCGAGTCTTCCGGATGAAAATTAGAAAGCCACCCGAAGCCGAAGCGCAATGGACCACCGGGTTCTTTTGGCTCCTTCAGATGCTGATGAAATCCCTGTAGCGAGGCGATGGCAAAACCATCCGGCGCCATTTGCTGCGCCTCGCGCATCATTTGTTTCTTGTTCGCGCCATAGCCATGTAGCGCGATCAGCAACGGCGCAGAAGGCCCGTTGGCAGGACGGAGATCGTAGTAGATTTTGATCTCTGCTTTGAGTGTTCTTTCCTCGATTGGGGAAGGGTCGGGGCCAGCCATTTGCCGCAAGCTTATAGCAGATTCACAACTGCGAGCGATAGCCTCTCGCCTGCTTGCCTCTCGCCTGCTTGATGATCCTGGTCGTCCGCTCTCTGTGCGTCCTTTGTGGTCTTTGTGTCTCTGTGGTGAATCTTCATGCCTCCTGTTTACCACAGAGACACAGAGAACACGGAGGACGCACAGAGAGAAGCTCGCTCGTTGCATTCGATTCTAATGAAAGCTACGATGCCACAAAGCAGCAATTAACCAATCGATTACTTTGGAGAGGGGCGAGCAATGAAATTTCCCGGTGGCTTAAACATTCAACAGATGATGAAGCAAGCGCAGGTAATGCAGGAGAAGATGTCGAAGGAAATGGAAGAGATGCGCGCGGAGGCTTCAGCGGGCGGCGGCGTGGTGAGCGTCACGATGAAAGGCAATCATGAAATCGTTTCCCTCAAGATTGATCCGGAAGCGGTCAAGGAAGGCGACGTGGAAATGCTGCAGGACATGATCCTCGCGGCTATCAACGAAGCAAATCGCAAAGTTGATGAAGCCATGAAGGGCAAGCTGGGCGGAATGTTGCCGCCCGGATTGGGTGGATTGCTGGGATGAGGTATTGCCGATTTCCAATTGCCGATTGCCGATTGTTTTTCATCTTTTCAACTCTTTTAAAGCGCGAGCGCGTTACAGCCATCGGTAGTCGCAGTTAAGAAACGGCAATCGGAAATTGGAAATCGGAAATGTTAGAGTACGCCGAACCCGTCACCAAACTTATCGATGAACTAAAACGCCTGCCCGGCATCGGGCACAAGTCCGCGCAGCGGCTTGCGTTTCACATTATGCGCACGCCGGAAAGCGAGCTCGAGCGTTTGCTCACTGCGGTGCGCGATGTAAAGCAACGAATCGTGCTTTGTTCGGTCTGCAATAACCTCACCGACATCGATCCTTGCCGCATCTGCGCCTCCACCTCGCGCGATCATTCCGTCATTTGCGTTGTTGAAGAACCGCACAGCCTGGTTGCCGTCGAAAAAACCCGCAGCTTCAAAGGTGTCTATCACGTGCTTCATGGCAGTCTCTCGCCCATGCGGCACATTGGTCCAAACGAACTCCATCTCGCAAATCTCCTGCCCCGTCTGAAGCCTGAAAACAACGATGGCGTGGAGGTGAGCGAAGTAATTCTGGCAACGAACCCGACCACCGAAGGCGAAGCAACCGCAAACTACATCGGTCGCTTGCTGAAACCTCTCGGCCTGCTTGTCACACGCATCGCCATGGGCATGCCGGTGGGAAGCGATCTGGAATACGTTGATGAAGTGACAATGGACAAAGCGCTCTCAAACCG
>JACCVY010000091.1 GCA_013697915.1 Blastocatellia bacterium
ATTCATCCAAGGTATGATGGTGCCTTACCTGACTCGCTCATGAGTCTGGAAGTGCGAACTTTGGAAGGCGCCGGTGTTCGTGTACAACCAGCACGCATGAAGAAGATTCTTGCCGAACTGGAATTGGTTTATTGAGGAGAGGATCAAGAGCGTCGCTCAGCCAGAAGGGGAAATGAATCTCAATTCAGAATTACTTCAGAGGTTCCTTAAGAAAGTTTGTGACTTCGTTGAGACACGAGATTCTGTGCTATTTTGTAAGTGTAGGTAAATTAATGAGTTCGAGAGGTCGACGAACTCCCCCCTTCGGCACCATCCTCAGCTTTAATCTTTCATTTACCACCAAACCAATCGCGGCTTACCTTCACAAGCCAGATCGGCACCGGCTCCAATGACAAACCGCTGCTCGAGCTGCGCGCGCAACTCGATCGCCTCGAGGTCGACAAGCCACCACTTAGGAAAGCCATCGGCCTGCCCCCTCCTGCCTTAGGTCTGACATCTGACATCTGACTTCTGCATCTGAAACTCCGCCACCCGCGACTCCTCGGTGTTCGTGAAGACAAGGATTCGCGCGAAGTGGTGCGAGAGTTATATTAACTGGCGCACCCCCTGCTCCTGGCTCCGCCCCTCTTTCCTGCCTATTTCGACTCGCGCAACTCGCGTGTGCAGGGAGATACTTCCATGCCGCCTTTTGTAATGTGGAATCTTCCTTTGACGGCGAAAACGTCGTCCTTCTTAATGTCCGCAAACTTATCTTTGTTGGCCGCCTCGACGATGCAGTCCACCCCGACCCAAGTCTCCTGACTTATGTCCGCCTGCAGGCTGAAACTCATCTGCTTGTCACCGCTTGTGAAGTAAATGCTGTCGGCGTTGAAATCTTCTGTAGCCCGGCCCATGACGATCACTTCCTTGCCGTCGTACTTAGCGCGTAACGATTCTTTATCTTTCTTATGTTCGATATTCAGATCATTAACGTTCAGCACGGTGGGTCCGGCCTTGCCTCCTGTCAGGGCCGTGCACCCGACTAAACACATCGCCATTAGAACTGCAACCACCAGGATCTTCATCGGTTGTTTCCTCCAAGTCTAAATTAGATTGTTATTACAGCCAGCTACCACCATGGACCGCAGCGGTGCGCGTTTATATCACCCGCAGCGGCAGGCTACAAAGAAAAAACTGCATTGCCCCGGGGTCGAACCCACCGGCTTCAATGGCGAAAATAATGATCAATTAAAGACTGAGAATTGACGCGCAAGCAAGGCCGGGCCCGACAATCATGGAGTGCTACGGTGCCACTTAACCCGGTACAGTACACATGCAAGCGAGTCCGCATCCTCGTGAGACAACGCGTTTGCCCCAGCATCTGTCCGTCGCTGGCACAATCTGCCACAATCCTCACGCGATGGTCCGAGATTTCGACGACAACGAGTTCCCGCTCGCCTACTTCATCTCATTTCGATCGTACGGCACCTGGCTGCACGGTGACCAGCGCGGCTCGACGAGTCGCACGCGGAACAAGTATGGCACTCCTCGCATGGTACCCAATCCAGGATTGCGCCAAGGCGAAGTCAAACAACTCAAGCATCCACCAGTAAAACTCGACAGCAGACAACGACCCGTCGTTGAAGAAGCCATTCGCGAGGTCTGCACCAATCGCGGATATTGGTTGCGGGCAATCAACGTACGGACCAACCACGTGCACACCGTAGTTTCTGCGGCCATCAAACCCGAGCCTGTCCTGCAAGCGTTCCAGGCATATGCGACCAGAAAACTACGTCGAGCTGGTTTGTTGCCTGGCGACGTCAAGACATGGACGCGGCACGGCAGCACTCAGTATCTCTGGAAGGAACGACACGTCGAGCGAGCGATAGACTATGTCCTCAATGGTCAGGGAGACGACCTGCCAAGCTTTGACGATTGAGCGTATCGCTACACACGCAGTTGACCCACGAGAGTCGCGCTCGGCGTAGCCCTCCATAACTGTCGGGCTACTGCCCCGTGCCACGTTGCTCGTGTGGCCCACCGCCGCGCAATTTACGCCGGGGCAGCAGCCCGACGACAGTTTGATGCCACTCAACTGTCCCACATCCGCGCCATCTACGCCGGGGCAGTAGCCCGACAGTCATGGAGGGCTACGGTGCCACTCAACGTACGACCAATCCCCATCATGCAGGGCTATGATGCCACTCAACTGGCCCACAACCATGCCGTCTACGCCGGGGCAGTAGCCCGACAGTCATAGTGGGCTAAGGTGCCACTCAACGTACGACCAATCCCAATCATGCAGGGCTGTGATGCCACTCAACTGGCCCACACCCATGCCGTCTACGCCGGGGCGGTAGCCCGACGACAGTTTGATGCCACTCAACTGTCCTCATCCGCGCCATCTACGCCGGGGCAGTAGCCCGACAGTCATGGAGGGCTACGGTGCCACTCAACCCGGTACAGTACACATGCAAGCGAGTCCGCATCCTCGTGAGACAACGCGTTTGCTAAAAGTAAACGACCTCAACAAAGTTCGGACGTACTCACGGCTGACTACACGCTCACTGGGCCTGACGGGCAGATGGTGAGCTTAGAGGAATGGCTGCGGAGCTTGAAAGAACATACTACCGAGAATGTGGATCGGTATCGCGTTGAAGTCGTAAGGCGAGTTGGTGTGCGAGAGACTGCCGCTGATCTTCTTGAACGTCTTCTCATCGATATTGAAGCTCGCCTTGTCGAGCAGCGGATGATCCTTGAAGATGATGCCGTTGTAGATCTTATCGAGACGGCGAGAGGTCGTTATGAAATTCTCCCACGCGTCACCTTTCCGGTTTAGATCTTCAATCAACGGCTCAGTCTCGATGAGTTTGTCTTCGAGAAACCGCATGAAGACAAGACGATCCAGAGTTCGTTGCGTAACTTCGGTCAGAGCTTCCCCGTCGAGTTCCGGGTTCTTGCGTTTGAAAGCGCGGGCGAGTTCTTCGCGATATTCGTCCAGCTCCTTAAGGAATGCCTCGTCTATGCTCTGATGCTCGTCCTTCGCCACACCGCGCGCGGCCACTCGCTTCTTCGAGATCTTCGGCAAGCCTTGGGCGAAACTCTCGATGGAGCCAGCGAGCACGGCATCTCGCGAAAACAAGTAATAGATATTTCGAAACTTCTCGAGGTCGGTGTAGTCAGTGTAGTGAAACTTCAATACGGCGTGGCCCGGCGATGTCTTGATGTCAGGCTTGTGGCGGCAATCGAGGACGCGAAATTCCTCGAAGTCGGTGAGTACTGAAATCGGAACATGACTGTTCCAACCGTAGCGAATCGTCTGAAAGTAATAGAGCGGATTGTCGAGGCCGACGTGAGGCTTTTTCGCTTCAACGAAGAAACGAACGTCGCGGAAGTTAGGAGCAAGGAAGGCGTAGTCCGCTCGCTTCCGCAGTTCGCTCACGGCTACACCGCGTTCAACCTTGACTTCTTGCTTGTAGGGATCGGTCTGAGTCTCGTGGTTAACATCCCAGCCTAACGCCATCCAGAACTTATCAATGAAATCCTTGCGAGCGTCTACTTCGTTGTAGGCCGGACTGAGGTAGAAAGATGCGTTCTTCTGGAAGATTGCGACAAGCTCTCCGATTCGTTCGAAGGCGTGAGTGAAGTTCTCCTGAGCCATGCGTCGCCACTATAGCAAAAGCTTCGTCCGCCGGTAAGGGAAGTCGATTAGGTAACTCTTGCGTGACTTCGCCCCGTTTCGTTTTTCACGAAGTTGATCACCTCGGGAATTTCTTTGCAGGTGAATTCTGTTTCCAATATTGCGAACAACTGGTAGGTGGGACAATTAGTCTCTAGAAACAGAATACAGAATAGAGGAGTCAGGAGTCAGGAGTGGAACGCTTATCCGTATTCATATTCCAGTTTGGGCTCGGGTCCGCAGGATTCGGCAAGGCTGAGTAGGAGGGGAGCGCCGAGCAGCTCAAAGCGATTGTTATGTGGTTCAAGTTCTGGTAAAAATCTGAGCCAGAGGAAAGTCAGTGCCAAAGACGTGCTGGGCTGACGCTCATTCCATCTGAATAACGGGTAAAGGAAAACCTTCATGAAAAAGTATCTGGCAATCGCCCTTGCTTGTATCGCTCTCGCCGGCTTTTGCACGCAAACAGCTTCCGCACAATCTGTGGATCAACTCACGCTGCAAAAAGACAGCCTTCAGGTAACCGCATGGACGAACAACTCTTATAAAGGGAACTTCGACGTGTGCAGCTGGGTGCCGAGGTTTGAGTTCCGTGTCAACGGCCCCATCCCCAGCGGCGGCCAACTCTTCGTGGAAGTACAGCAGCCCGGCGGCGCGGCCCCCTGGCTGACGTTCGACTGCGATACGGGTGAGACGCAGAAGGGCGACTGGTGGAAGACAGAGTGCGGCGGCCGGCAGGTCGAAGACAAGAGCATCCTGCCGGTTGGCCTCGTCAACTTCGCCATCAAGATGCGGAACGAACTGGCGGGGGGCAACACGACGCTCTTCACGGGCAAGATGAAGGTGGCGAAGGCCCTCTCGAACGGGGGCGGCCCGAAGGTCGCCAACAATTTCGTCTACTACGTTGACCAGGACTGGAACCTGCCCAGCGGCTACGTCTGGTACGCGCCGAACAGTGTGTACGGGTGGGACTATCCGGACTTCAACATCGGCTTCTGGGTGCGCGGTGACTCGTACAAGTTGGAACCGCACCTCTTCTATAAGGGGCAGGAGATCGGAGGGATGTTTATGGACGGCATGCAGGTGGGCAAGGCCGGTTGCGGCGCCAAGGTCGAAAACAACACGACGCAGTCCGTCAACGACGGGATGCCGCAGAAGGCGAAGTGGGCGCGCGTGGAATGCAACTTCCCGATCGTAAAACGTTGGGACAAGACGAACGGCGGGCAGGGGCAGCCCAACACCAACGAGATGTTCAAGATGGCCTCGAACCCCGGCGAGTATGAATTCAAAGTGTTGTGGAACAACAAGCTCGCGCGCTCGATCAAGTTCACGGTCGGCCCCGA
>JACCVY010000106.1 GCA_013697915.1 Blastocatellia bacterium
AGTTTACTGAAATAAAACTAAACGTGCCGATTGACGAAACAAAATTCAATAAGCCGCCGGCGCCGTCAACACCTTAGTAGGACAGACATTCCTGCCTGTCCTTCTGGCCGTCACTACGTTCAAGGAGTCACCGCATATCTACAGATGGATGAAATCGTCAATCTCGATTGCCTTTCAAAGCTGCAAACAAATTCATTTGGCATCGCAGGGCCTGCTTGGGCTGCCAATGACAAATGAAAAATCATGAAAAATCTCAAATGATAAATGGAAAATCTTCCTTTCTCTTTCAACCCGCCTGACCTGCAAAAGCAATAAGAGGACTGTGCTACCTGCCGGACAAATCCACCTAAGCGCGGAATATCTTTGCGCTCTCCACAACCCTGGATCGCCGAACCTGCCGATAAAGGCGGGCTTTTGCTTCTCCTGGAGGCAATGAACGCTGGGAATGTCATTTGCCAACCTGTTAGGCGGCAGGAATTTTTCAGTAGGAGAATGGATTTTGAGTAAAAGAATTTTCGCAATCCTAATTTCAATAGTGGTGCTGACCGGAACCTTTGGTCTGCAAGCAGCTTCCGGTCAAAGCGCCACCTACGATGCGCAGGCCTCAAAGGCGCGCGCAAAGGTTGAGAGTTTGGGTAACAATGCCCGAGTCGAAGTTAAGCTGCGTGACCAGACAAAAGTAAAGGGTAATGTCAGTGCAATAAGCGCCGATTCGTTCACAGTTTCAGACAGCAAAACCGGAACGACAACGACTGTCGCTTACAACGAGGTCGATGAAGTGAAGAAACCAGGAGGTGGTCTATCAACCAGAGGTTGGATCATCATCGGGGCAGCCGCTGCGGGAGCGGTGGTCACCTGGATCATCGTTAAGCCTGCTTTTTGCGACGGCGGCGCACAGACGCGCGGCATCTGCTAACTTAATCGCGAAAAAGGCCAAACTGAAACTTTACCGGGGAGCACGGACAAACGGGGGCGCCAGAATAGCTGGCCCTCCGTTTCTGTGTGTTGGGACTTGCTCAGATCGGTTTTTATCCGCGTTCATCGGCGGCTAGTCTTCTTAATCTGAAGCCAAGCAAAGAGAGGCTAATCGGAAGTCTTACCGAACAATACATTGATCCAATAAAAGGCAACTGTCCCGCTGCCAATGACAGCACAAGTCGCAACCGTGCGCCACAGAATGTCCGTACCTGCAAATTTCCAAATGGCCAATAACGCTGAGAGCACGGCCACCAAAATGCAGCCGCTCGTGGTCCAGAAGGAAATGCTCCTGACCATTTCCGGATTCAAGAAGCCACGCTTTTTCCGGCGCGGTTGCGAATTTTCCAAATCAACCCCCGTGTGCTGAATTCATTTTGAGCGAACCGTAAATCCCGGTTCTTACCGGGTTATCGCTTCGGCCCGGCAACATAATCATCCAGCAGTTTCTGCGCTCTTAACCCCGGACTGATCACAGCAAGTTTTTGCCGCGGATCGTAACCGCTGAACACTCCAACAATTTCCTCGCGTTGATTGTAAACCGGACTGCCCGAATAACCATCGCGCGCTTCGATCGTCGCCAGACTATATTGCTGTCCACGCAACTCCAACGGTCCGTAAAAGACGCCCTTCTTCATCAGCTTGTTGCCATGCGGCCGCGCAATTACAAACAGTTTTTCATCTTTACTTAGACTTGCCTGGAATGCCGGCGCTTGCGCATTTTTTTGTTTCTGGCAAATTTGCAACAGCGCCAAATCTGCATCCTCATCAAACTTGATAACGCTTGCCTGGCAGCCTTGCACATAGACTTCGACTTCCAATTCGTCGTGCGGGGCGAATCCCAACTGGACTTTCTTTGAAACGCTAAGATTTCCCGACACCGCGTGATAAGCCGTCATCACCAACTGATCGCCTACCAGAAAACCAGTGGCAAAACCATTTGGACCATCGAGCACTGAGAAAAAGCGCTGCAGCGGGTTGGCTTTCTTTTTCATGAACCTGAGTTCAAGTGAAACTGAATTGTCTCCGGGACGTTTTAAAGCCGCATGTCCGACTGCTTTGCAATTTGGTAAATAGGCGATGGCAAGAATGAGCAGGATAGTTGCGCAAAGCATTCGGCGTTTCATGGTTAGTTTCTCCTTCGGGGCGAAGTCCATTTCTCGTTCGAGGCGAACGTGCACTTTGAGGTTAAAGGGGGTTTCCCTTTTGGAATGCGGAAAGGCGCGAGCTGATGTTAAGCGAGCCTTGAACAGCGCGCAAGAAAATTGGGGCTAGCTATGCGAATCGGAGTGGCCGGAACCCGCCGGCGAACTCAGTCGACCAGAGCTAAGCCTTTTCGAGTCCTGCGTACTTTTGCACTAACTTCTTTTGACCGTAGCCGGGAAATGTAACGGTGAGCTTTAGAGAATCGCCTGCGCCTTCGCGGCGCAGAACCAGCCCGCGACCGTACTTGGCATGCTTTACATACGAGCCGGGAACGAATTCCGACGAGGGTGTGGGGTTTAGGGCGTCGGGTGGGGGGTTCTTAATTCGCGCCGGGCTTTGTCTAACTGCCGGAGCCTTGTCGCGTTCGCGCTGTTCTTTTGCCGATTGAAAGCTGCCGCCGGTATTACCAAGTTGGCTTGCTCGCTGCTTGAAAAATTCGGCGATGGAATCGACACTGTCATAAGTTTTCCCGGCGTATTTCTTTTTCTCTTTACGATACTCGCCTTGTCCGTATTCAATCGTTGTAGAGCCGCGAGCGAACGACAACCACGATTTTCCCAGTGACAAATCTTCCATCAATTCCAACGGCATCTCATTCAGAAACTGCGATGGTTCGGAAGCCAGTTCCTCACCGTACACGCGGCGCTTCATCGCGTGAGTGACATATAAAAACTTCTCGGCGCGGGTCATGGCTACATAGCAAAGACGACGCTCTTCTTCCATTTCGGCAGGGTCCGTGGCGGAGCGCGAGTGCGGAAATAAACCATCCTCGAGACCGGCGATAAAGACGACAGGAAACTCCAGGCCCTTGGCCGAATGTGCCGTCATCAATGTTACCGGCGCGTCACGCTTGTACTGGTCCTGATCGGAAACCAAAGCCGAGTGATCGATAAATTCTCGCAACCCTTCAATGCCGTCATCGTCATAATCGACTGCCGCGTTGACCAACTCCTGCAAGTTTTCCAAACGCGCTTCTGCTTCGTCAGTCTTCTCGCCCTTGAGCGCGTACTCGTAACCAGTGTCAAGGATGGCAGCTTTGACGATGTCGGAAACAGGGGTGTCAGAGGGTGTACGGTGTGGGGTGTCGGGTGTTTGACTTTCGACATTGGACGTTGGACTTTGGACCACTCCCGCCATTTCGCCAAGGCGCAGAATGATTCGCCGAAAGCCTCGCAGCGCCGAAACTGCTCGCATGCTCAAACCATCGGGCTTTTCAATCACCAGCTGGATCGTGTCCCAGAGTGTTAGACCAAAATCATTCGCGCGCCGCGCTAGTTCTTCGACAGTTTGCTTGCCGATACCGCGCGGCGGACTATTAATAACTCGTTGCAGCGCGATTGAATCGTTGGGATTCAAAGCCAGTTTCAAGTAAGCAATGATGTCGCGCACTTCCATGCGCTCGTAAAACGAAAAGCCGCCCACGATGTTGTAAGCCAAACCCGCGCGGCGCATCGCTTCTTCAAAAACACGCGACTGAGAATTTGTGCGGTACAGCACCGCGGCGCGCACGTCATACTCCTCGCGCCGATGTTCAACGATCTTCGACGCCACCCAGCGCGCTTCAGCGTCGGCATCAAACGCCTGGTAATAGCGGACGCGCTCACCTTTCGGGTTTGAGGTCCAGAGATTCTTTCCCTTGCGCTCGACGTTGTGCTTCACCACCGCTCCGGCAACGTCAAGAATAGTTTGTGTTGAACGATAGTTTTGTTCGAGCCGAATAGTTTTGGTGTTGGCGAAATGTTTTTCGAAGTTGAGGATGTTGGTGATGTCCGCCCCGCGCCATTTGTAGATCGACTGGTCTTCGTCGCCGACCACCGCGATGTTTTGCTGCTTTTCAGTAAGCAAGCTAATTAAGGCAAACTGAAGCGAGTTTGTGTCCTGATATTCATCCACCAGAATGTATTCGAATTTCTTGTTATATTTTTCGCGTACTTCGGGAATTTCGCGCAGCAACCGCACGGCTTTGATCATCAGATCATCAAAATCCAGCGCGTTGTTGGCGTGCAGTCGTTCTTCATACAACTTGTAAACGCGGGCCACGGCCGCGCGGCGTTCATCAACATAATCGGCGCGGGCCGCGAATGCGTCCACGTCTTCGCCACGATTCTTGGCGGAACTAACCGCTGACTGCGTCGCGCGCGCGCCCAGGTGCTTTTCGTCGTAACCTAAATCCTTAATGCAGTTTTTGATCAGCCGCTGTGAATCGTCTTGATCGTAAATCGTAAACGTGCGGGTGTACTTGTCGTTCAGTTTCTCGATGTCCTGCCGCAGAATGCGCACGCACAAACTGTGAAACGTAGAAACAAGTGGCGCGCTGGAAAGCTCCTGATCACGCAGCAGGCGCTGCACGCGCAGACGCATCTCTTCCGCCGCTTTGTTAGTGAAAGTAACTGCCAGAATGTTCCAGGGTGCGACGCCTTTTTCTGCGATGAGATAGGCAATGCGATGCGCGATGACGCGCGTTTTACCCGAGCCGGCGCCGGCAAGAATCAGCAGCGGCCCTTCAGTATGCTGGACGGCGATCTGTTGTTCGGGATTTAGAGAAGAAAGAAAATCCATTAGTTAGTAAGCAGTTAGCAGTAAGTGGTGAGCGGAAAACCAAACACACATTATCTTTCTCTCAGGCTCTTTCTTAAGCCATAAGTCAGCGCTAAACATTCGTCCACTTGCCTTTCAGCTGCATCGAGTTTGTGCTTATCAAGGTAGCCGAGGCGATAAGCGATTTCAAGCTGAGTGCTGATTTCATTTAGTGAGCCCAGCGCCACGTTCAGGAAGTTTCTCAATTGCGATACTGATCGTCCGGCGGCACCCTCACTGATATTTGAAGGCACCGATATCGAAGCTCGACGAATCTGTGATGTAAGCCCATAAATCTCTTCTCGTGGAAAGCTCCTGGTGATCTCGTAGATGTCGACAACTAAATTCATACTTTTCTGCCATGCGAGCAGCCGCTTATGAGGTTTATCCATAGTGCAGACCTTTCTTTGATTGGTGGAAGACCCCTGTAAGCGGCGTCAAGGGATAGTTTCGAAGTAGGGTGTCTCATTTAAACACAATATCCAACTTGCGAAAACCTCGAACTTCTCCACCGCTCATTGCTTACAGCTCACGGCTTGCCGAGTTTGACCGCAAGAATCGGATAGATTCGCCTGCCTTCGCTCGCTAATATCGGCGTTGTGAGAAATGAAGCAAAGTCTGCGGAGGTGTTAAGATGAGCGCTGTGTTGAATGAGCAAATGACAATGTTGCCGGACATCCGGGAAGAATTCTGGAATGCCGTGCAATTGAAAGATCGCACGTTTGATGGCCGGTTTGTATTCGCGGTTAGTTCCACGCGTATTTATTGCCGGCCTTCCTGTCCTTCGCGACGACCGAAGCGTGAAAATGTTTCGTTTTTCGCGTTGCCTGCGGCGGCCGAGAGCGCAGGCTTTCGTGCCTGCCTACGTTGTCATCCCGATGATGTACGAACAACAGATCCGCAAATAGAAATGGTGCAGCAAGTTTGTCGTTTGGTTGAAACCAGTGATGGCGAGCCGCTAACGCTTGAGGCATTGAGCGTGCAAGTTGGCGTCAGCTCGTTTCATTTGCAGCGAACTTTCAAAAGCATCATGGGAATGTCGCCGAGCGAATATGCCGAGACCGGGCGGGTCGACAAATTCAAGCAGAGTGTGCAGGCCGGCGAGAAAATTACCGACGCGATTTACGATGCGGGCTTTGGCTCCAGCAGCCGTTTATATGAACTTGCGTCTTCGCAGTTGGGCATGACACCAGCAACTTATGGCAAGAGGGGACTGGGCGCTGTGATTCGTTACGCGATTGCTGACAGTCCGCTGGGACGTTTGCTGGTTGCGGCAACTGACAAAGGCGTTTGTTCTGTCAGGTTGGGTGATTCAGACGATGCACTCACTAAAGAGCTGCGCCAGGAATTCTCTGCTGCCGAAATCCATTTGGATGAAAGTCGCCTGCGCCCGGCGCTGACGGCCGTCGTGGACCACCTCAACGACAAGACACCGCGCATTGACCTGCCGCTGGATATTCGTGCCACCGCGTTTCAACGACAGGTGTGGGAACAGTTACAAAAAATCCCCGCCGGGGACACCTATTCGTACACGCAAGTTGCAAAAGGCATCGGTCAGGAAAAAGCCATACGCGCAGTCGCGCGCGCTTGTGCCAGCAATCCAGTGGCGCTGGTCATTCCTTGTCATCGCGTGATTCGTGAAGACAAGAGTCTGGGCGGTTATCGTTGGGGCTTGGACCGCAAGAAGAAACTGCTCGAAAGGGAAGCCCGCCGCGCTGTTAACGAGGATATAAGTCATACCCTGAAACACCAGTAAGTTCTGTGTTTCAGAGTCTGCTCCGGCAGCGCTCAGCTAATTAAGTTGTTCCCTGCGCAACAGTCTCGCAAGATGTTCCGAGAATTCTGCAAAATTAAGTTCTTCCCTCGGAAGAATTCGCGTCGTTTCGTGGCGATGGAATAAAACCCCGCCGGCCATATCAGGT
>JACCVY010000111.1 GCA_013697915.1 Blastocatellia bacterium
TCTGAAATAATTCTGGGACGATGTTGGTCGTAGGGTGAGCGGCGTCACAACACGGTTGACGCGACTAACCACACGGTCAGCAGAACGAGCCACATCCAGAACGCGCCCAGCAGCGCATCCGTTGCCACGTCTACCAGTTCATCCCACCGCGCGCCCCAGACCGGCAAAACAAATATCGTCATAGAGATACAACTACCTGTGCTCAATTTCCCGTTGCCTGTTTGATAGAACTCTGGTCAATCTGTTTCCCGCGCAAACACGCCACGCCTAACCGGTCCTTGCCCACCGTCAGCAGCATAAACACGCCGTCGCCATCGCCGCACGTGAGTTCCGAGATGTCACCGACTCCAAAATGCAGGTTGCTCACTCTCGGCGTAGTCGTCGGTTGAGCCGTTGGCGTCGCGCTCACTGTGAACGTTGGCGTATAGGTGGACTCGTCCGTTACGGTCCACGTAACCGACGGGGTCGTGCTCGGCGTTGTAGATGATCTCGGGGTCAGCGTCGGTGTCGCGGGCAGGGTGGGGGGCAATGGTGTGTTTGTCCATGTGGATACCTGTGTGGGTAGGGTAGGCGCTTGCGTGATCGTCGGCGCGGGCGTGCCAACAGGGAATAGGAACAGAGCGAGCAACAGGAATAATGGGGAGTAGTTCATATTTCGATTGACACCGCTAACTCTCTCCCACTCCGCCACAACTCCGGCAGCGGAATGAGAGAATGCTCTGGCTTAGCGCAGCGCGGCTGGTTGGGCGGGCGGTTCGGTTGGTGCAACGTCCGGGGCGATCGCATCCAGCGCATCATCAACCGCTTGCAGGCGTGCCAGCGCTTCCGGCGTCGCACCGTTCGCCTGCAAATCCGCCACAATCGCGGTGAGTTCGTCCACCTGTTTTTTCAACTCAGCAACGACCCGCGCCACGTTGCCTTGATCTTGCTCCAATTTGGTAATTTGTTCGTTCAGTGTCGCCATGCGTGCCTCCAAATGTCGGACTCGCTTTTCGAGTCCATGATTCTCGATGCGCAATTCGCGCTCGATCTTGATAAACTGTTGGAACGATTCCAACAGTCCGTTATAGATGTTTAGCCACTCGGATAATTCGTGTGGCATATCGTGCTGTGGTTGGTTGTGCTGTGGTTTATGCAGTGCGGTACTCACATCGTTTTCGCCTCCTTTGAATTGCTTAGCCCGCGTACGGGACAGCCAAATGCGTGACGCCGTCACTCGCTAAGGCGGTCAACATCTTGTCGCTCACATCCGTCCCGTCCGGCAGCGTAATGCGCACCAAAAAACGTCCAAACTTTTCTTTGCGTCGGTGCACCAGAATAACCGGAGTCCCCGGCGGCAAGAGTTTTGCTAGAGCATCGCGCGCCTCCGCGCCAAACTTGTCGCGCAGTTCCAGCGCGTTAATTCCTTCGATTCTGCAATCGACACCGTGCCGCTCTTCGATGGCAGACACCTGCATATGCACCGTGACGGTGTCCCCATCATGCACGCTGTCTACTTCGGCGGGGTATTGCCAAATAAAGGTCATTCCTTATTCGCTCCTTCCCTTTGTCTGATTGCATTGCCTGCTGCGATTTGTCCCACTTCTGATTCGTTCCCTACGGTTGCAGTGTTGGCATCTCCCTGTACCGACCCAACGCCGATCGTTTGTTGCAATAACAAAGTGCGCTCGGTCTTGCTCACGTTGGCGTGATGGTCAAATGCCTGTCCGAGATCAACTAGCAGTCGCTCCATGCGCTCGCTGCGGCGTTCCCACAGGTCGAGCCGCTCATTCATCCCTTCGAGTATCGCCACATGATCCGCCAATTTATCAACCAGGAAATACAGGCGCGCGAGTACATCTTGCTGCTGCTGCATCAGGAGACTGCCTTGAGGCAATCTATAATCCGAAAGGGCACGTAGAAAGTTGCCGCCATCGACTCAAAACTCTGTGATACATGCACCAAGCGGTAATTGCCCGGTTTCAGGTCAGGACTCAGATCCAACGTACTGCTCGCTTCGTTGGCGATATTAATATCGCCAATTGCCACGCCGCGCAAAGGGAATTGTTGCGCCTGCAACCAGACATCCTCGCCCGTTTCGAGATACAACGTTATGGCAATAATCTTTACAGAATCTTTGGTGTGGACGATTCTGTCATAGTGGTATACGACGGTTTCCCCGGCACAGTAGTTTTCTTTCTCAGGCAAATAAAATGCTTGGGTATAGCTGAACGGCGCGCGCGGCCGTTGCACCCGCACGGCAACAACTTGCCAAAGATAATAGACGCTCGCTACCGCGAGCATCGTCATGAGCGAAATGTAAATGAGCAAATAATAATAGTGCCGCACAAACAGAATCAGGTCTTGCAGCAG
>JACCVY010000154.1 GCA_013697915.1 Blastocatellia bacterium
TGACACCACAGGCAAGGTTACCTCCGCAAAAATATCAACTGGCCGGCACCTGCTTCGGAAGGCTGCCTTAAGGGCGGCCTATCAAGCTCGGTTCCCTCCATCCAGGCTATCGGGCCATCCCGTTAAGGTCACTGGTCTGCTGAAGTACTATTTTCCGGAACAGGGAGAGATGCATTAAACGGCGCACCCAACAAAGCCTTGCAGCTGACGGCGCGATAGCATTTTTCTCAAGTAATCTTATTCCATCAGCTTGAATGCTGAGCGCGCGCCGCAGCAAAGGCCAGCGTTAGACATCTTCTTGGTTACGACAGTTGAGGAAAACTAATGAGAAAGATACTTGCATTGCTATTGATTATTCTGATGTTGCCCATGCTACTCGCGACGGCTGCTACGGCGACACCGGAACCTTCGCCTGTCTCGGTTGATACGGAGCTGCAGCGGCTTGAAACAGCTAAGTGGCATCCTTCTTCGCTCGGCAACACGGAACATCTGATGGCGCTTTTCACTGATGATTTTGTGACTGTCGAGTACGGCGCAGACTTGCGCAGCGGAGTGGAACGAAAGCTGAATGTCAGGAAGTCAATGTCAAGTCCGGAAGCAGCCAAATTCTTCCAGTTTCTCGATCAGACGCATTTCGATCTGTCCGACTGGCGGTTCATCCACATCGATTCCGTCGGGGTCATCGTCTCATATCATGTGAGCGCTCCCTCTTTCCCCTGGAAGGCCTATGCGACGTCAGTCTGGACAAAACGAGGAGGGCGATGGCAGACAGTTTTCTATCAAGCTTCAACCGCAAAATAGAGTTGCGTCGACTTGATCATTGGGCGTAGATATTTCCAACCCGCGAAAGATAAACGCCGTCATGGTCAACGGGCGATATTTGTCGAACGATTCTCTACGAAAATGTTGTCTGACGTTGAAGCAAAGGCAAATGGACGATGAAGCATCTTGGATTCTACGGCGATGTCTAACGACGGCATGCAGCGGACGCGCAATACAGTGTTCAGTTCACCGATGCTGAAGGTCACTATCGGTTTAAGACAATTAAGCCCGGCGCGTATCCCGTCGGTCCCGGAGTTGTGCGTCCACCACATATCCATTTCGACATTGCGGGGAAAAACGACCGCCTAGTGACGCAAATGTATTTCCCGGACGAGCCGCTCAACGAGAAAGATTCTAGTTTCAAGGGGCTAGGCTCAGATAAGGATGCTGCAATTGGTAGGGTTCTGCCACCGACCAAAGAACTTGAATCGGACTCACTTATCGTAGCTTGGGACATTGTTCTTGAAAGAGGCTGATTGTTTAGCTTTCAGAATCTGAGTTTTGGTCACGCCACGCCGAACAACTCATTCGAGCGGACGGCGGAATAGCGCGTTTCTCATGCAACTTTGTTCCTCTCAGCTTGGATGCTGTTCGCCCGCCGCCGCTCAATTCCAGCGTTATGCCGACAACTTCCCTGTTAGTTGATCATTGAAGTAGCAAAATAACTGTGGTATATGCGGCACGTCTTGGTTCATACAATGAACCTATATTTCGATTCCAAAGGAGAACACCAATGGCACAGCAGATTCTACAGGTCAACTTCAAATTCAATGTTCCTCGTGAGCAGTATGAAAATACTGTCTCTCCTATGGCGCAAGACTTTGCCGAAGTTTCAGGTTGTCTCTGGAAGGTTTGGCTGATGAACGAGAAAGAGAGTGAAGCCGGTGGGCTATACCTGTTTGCTGATGAAGCATCAGTTGAAAAGTTCAAAGGCAGCGAACTTGTCGCTTCGGTTCTAAGCCATCCCGCTCTTAGTGATTTCAGCATCAAGCAGTTTGAGGTGTTGGATAAAATTAGCCGAGTTACCCGCGCCCCCCTTGCCGCGACAGTTGCTGCTGCTTAACGGCAGGGTCGGCATAACGTATTAAGAATTAGTGTGGCGCGGCGTGGGAAAGAGATGAGTGACATAAGGTGAAGCCGCCACACAATTCTGTAACGATGCCATGCAGCCGACCGCGAATAGCGTTGATTTCATGCGCGAGGCTTGTCGCTCTCGGAGTTGATTGCGCGGCGGCTGATGGCGGGCGTTAGGCGCTTTCTTGTGGAATGAAGTATCCCGATATAAGCTGTACACGCTTACTGCTCGGTATGCGTTGCATGAGAATAAACTAAAGGAGGAGATGAAATGGCAGTCGTAAACCCGCTTCCGAAAGAACAGGCCGCACAGCAGACGCATGGCACCTATGACGCTTTGACGGGCAAGTTCGGTCACATGCCAAATATCTTTGCCGTGATGGCTCATCAGCCAGCAGCACTCTCAAGCTTTATGCCGTTTTTCCAGTCAGTGATGGCAGGTATGCTTCCCGCCCGTGACAAAGAATTGGCTTATCTTGCTACGTCAATGCTCAACGGCTGCGAGTATTGAACCCGTGCTCATACTGCTTCGGCGAAGCAGGCAGGCGTCAGTGATGAACAGCTCAAAGATATTCTTTTCTACCATCGCAGCACAGCCTTTGACGAAAAGGATAAAGCCACACTTCATTATGTTCAGCTGATGACGCACGCTGCAGCCGCTATTCGTGAAACAGTGCTTGAAGATCTAAGAAAGTACTATACCGAAGAGCAGATAGTTGAACTGACACTCGTCATCTGTCTGGCTAACTTCACTAACCGCTTCAATGATGCGCTACAGGTCACGCCTGATTTGGGATAATCTTCGCGAGGTCCTGCCCTCAAGCAGGGCGCGATACTTGCCCTCCGTACGTTCGCAACCAGTCAGAAATCGTTCCCACGCCATCGGCATACAGTGTGATAGAAGGTGTAAGAAAATGAAATTCGCTTCGTCCAAACCCGACCTAACACCGTCTACAGCGGACGCGCATCAGAACGTGTCTTGTCCTTCACATTTTGTGCGCGCCACTGATGCCGGGCGTTACACCGCCTATAGAGTATAGAGGGACGAAGAAGGAAAAATCATGAGAATTCTACTGTCTACTGTGATAAGTCTGGTTTTCGTTGTTGGGGTGTTTGCTCAGACGCCCAATAGGGAGGGACAAGTGCGCCGAGCGGTGCAATCATTCTATGCCGCCTTCAATTCGCACGGGTTCGAACATGCAGCGGAGTATACGACCGAAGATTGGAACCACATCAACCCGTTTGGTGGCCGGACTCGCGGACGCGATGCTACCCTCAAGGATCTGAAGGAAGTGCACGCTACCTTTCTCAAAGGTGTCACTGACACTATCGAAAAAATGGAGGTTCGGTTTGCCACTCGCGATGTGGCGGTTGTGACTGTGACCAGCCGGATGACCACATACATCACGCCCGATGGAGTCAGGCACGAGAATGAGCGACATATCAGGACTTTCGTTGTAGTGAAGCGGAGCGGGCGATGGCTGATAATGCAGGATCAGAATACTATCATGGGTCGCGGAGGCGGTTCAGCGGCACTTGTTCCTGGCACTCATGTTGAATGCCGCTCGCTCGACGATGATAACCTTTTATAGCTGCACACGCTTTGACGAAAACATCTAACCAATAGAATCACCGCTGCCGCTGAATATGTAGTCCCTATTGCCTCACGTGGCGAAGGTGATTCTCAGGGTCACCTATTTACTACATTTTTTACTACAGCGAGCGCCTAACGGTGTATGAAAGGGAACCCTTTGAGTAAAAACAAATGTTCATTTGACAACAAGTGGTGTTGGTAGCTTTGGTGCTGCAATTTCTTAGAGTACGCTAAGACTATGAGTTGAAGAAAGAATGTATGGCTTAGCTCGGCGAAAGTCCGTCGCTGATTGCGAAGGAGATCACCATGCCCAATAATTCCGAGCAACGGCGATCTGGCCGTGGCTCTCTGTCTTGCAACAGTGCAAGTGCCACTTCGATCAGCGGCGGCAGGCGAAGCTTTATGTCTGGGATCGCTGCGGCTGGATTCGGCGCGTTGGCTTGCTCAAGCGCTGGACGCTTCATGTCGGTCTTTGCGCAGGCACCTGTGGTCGCGAAGAGCAGTCTGATCGATGTGCATCATCACTTCGTCCCACCCTTTTACCTCTCTGACAATCGCGACCGGATCGTCACATCGGGCGGCGGTCGGATTAATCCTGCTTGGTTGAGTTGGGCTCCTGAGCAAGCGATCGCCGCGATGGACAAGCAGGGCGTCGCGACGGCTGTTCTCTCCCTTACTACGCCCGGTGTCTGGTTCGGAGACCTACAGGCGGCGGCGCAGACGGCACGTCGAGCGAACGAATACGCAGCCGATCTCGCCCGAAGTCACCCGGGCCGCTTCGGTCTCTTTGCCGTAATACCCCTCCCGTACACCGAGGGCAGCCTGCGTGAGATCGAGTACGCGCTTAATGTCCTCAAGGCGGATGGGATTGGGCTCCTGACCAGTTACGGCGACAAGTGGTTGGGGGATGCTGTTTATCAGCCGGTATTTGAGGAACTCAACCGGCGCAAGGCCGTCGTGTTCGTGCATCCGACTACGGCGTTGTGCTGTCGAACATTGCTGCCCGATGTCTCACCCATAGTCGTCGAGATTCCGCAAGACACCACTCGGGCAGTGACAAATCTGCTTTTTACCGGTACGTTCGCGAGGTTCAAGGACATTCGTTTCATCTTTACCCACGCGGGCGGAAACGTGCCGATGGTGCTCGGTCGTATGCACCAATATGCTCCCAAGAATATCGCCGAAAAGGCACCCAACGGAATCGAATACGAACTCAAACGCCTCTATTACGATATCGCCGGTACTGCCTATCGACCAGCGATTGCGGCACTCACGAGTCTCGTCCCAACCACACAGATTCTGTTCGGCAGCGACAATCCGTTCGTCCCCCTCGCCGAGACGGCTGAAGGCATGATGCAACTCAGCTTTTCGGCAGGCGATCTCCAGCGGATTGGCCGCGACAACGCGCTGGCGCTGCTGCCACGGCTCAAGACAAGTTGAGGCGTTTGGAATTGGGTTCAGCGACGCGACAACCCA
>JACCVY010000155.1 GCA_013697915.1 Blastocatellia bacterium
GTAGTTCTTCAGCAGGTTGTCTATCAGCTCGTTGTCGATGCTTTTGTCTTTGGTCATCTTTTCTCCCTGCCAACCCTATCGCAGTTGGCACTCGATGACCATTTACACAAAACTTTCTACACCCTCGAGCTGGCAGCTACGTTGTCACGCCACCCACAACCGGCTATGTTTGGACTACCCCTTTCGATAGATCCAACCTGCTAACACTCGACCCAGTTGCTGCTGGCCTTAAAAAGGAAAAACACGCTACAACTCCTTTACCTCTTCAATTCTCTCAGTCCTCTTCTGTTCTCTCAGATCTCTCAGTCCTCTCTGATCTCTCTGTTCTCTCTGTACAACAGATCATTGGTTTAGCGACCCCAACAGAACCGCATCAGAACCACAAATTGCTATTCCAGTTAGCGCGGGGGGTTATCACGCTGGAAAAGGTGGAGAACCGCTCAATTTCTCTCAGCGAACGGCGGCTGATATTTGGGCAGTGGTATGAGCGCGCCAAACCTTTCCTGCGGGCCGAGAAAACCTTTGATGATTACTTATTCGAGTTCTTAACGTCTTTTGACGGGGTAAGGCACTTACTTGATGAAGACGTGGTGGACGAGGCATGGGTGCGAGCGAACACAGCTCCATTGCCGAAGGTCGCAGAATGTTTTGAGACGCAGAGCGTTCGGTTACTTGTCGGACTGTGTCGCGAGCTGCAACGAATAGCAGGGCATCAACCGTTCCTACTGGCCTGCCGAACGGTGGCGCGGTTATTTGGGCACGCCACGCATACGACTGCGGCTAGTTGGCTTCGTGGTTTAGCGTCGGCGCGGATTATCGAGGTAGTTGAACAAGGAAGCGCGCAGACGAACAGAGCGAGTCGCTACCGTTACATTGAACCGCTCGATGATTAGACCCAATGGCCGAGAAGGTTTGCGAAAAGGCGAGACCATGATGAAACAGACCCTAGCCGCGCTGCCGCCGATCAAGTTCCTAGCGGTCATTGAAACATTAGCGCAGCGTTGCCCGCGTTGCCGTAAGCCAATCAACCAGGGCGACCGCTATCTATACAGCGGAGAATCAGCGAGGGGAGTAAATAGGTGAGGATGTAGCCATGATTAGTGGCGAATTAACGCGGTACAGTCAGTCACTGGCTGAAGCAACCAACCAGTTTTCGGATGCTTGCCGTGACGCAGCCGAGAAGCGGTCTAGTTACGACGTGGAACGACTTGAGACGGAACGGAAAATATTGAGGGGCCGCATGAGCGGTGCTGCTGTATTGATTTTAGCTTGAGGTGAAGTAAGTGAGCCAACTAGAAGAAACACTACGAACCATTATTGATGAGCGTATAGCGGCGCATCTTGCCTCTCTGCCGCAGCCTAAGACCGAGCCGGTGGACAATGACACCGCGAAGCAGATAGCGCAATACGAACTTATTGCCCACAAACCCTATCTCAACAAAAAAGAGATTGCCTTGTATCTCGGATGCTCCGAGCGGTCGGTAGAGGAATGGGCGGCGCGGCAAGAAAACCTGCTGCCTGTTGGCTACGCCGGAAGCGATATGAGAGCCAAACGGGAGAATCTTGATAAGTGGGTTGAGCGCGAAGCGCAGCGGAAAAGGTTGAAACTTGCCAGCTAAGGAATGTACAGTGCGGCCACTCTCTAATAGCCGCGAACGGGCCTAAACGAGAAAGGAGCATTCATGCCCGTCTATCGCAGGAAAGACACGAAATCACGCCGCTGGTATTACAAGTTTGATATTAACGGCGAGACTTACAAAAGAAACATTCCTACAGCACGAACTCAGCGACAAGCTGAGGAAGCAGAACGTCGCGCCCGCGACGATGTTCACGCCGGAATTTACGGTTCACAAAAGGACATGCTGTTCACTAAGTTTGTTGAAAAGTATTACAAGCCATGGGCCGAGCAGCATCACAAAAACCAAGTCAACGATAAGACCATCCAAGATTTACTCTGCAAGCATTTCAAAGGCTTGATGCTTAGTAAAGTGTCTCGCTTTTCGGTCGAGACGTTCAAGCTCACACTCGCCAAAAGTCAAACAAGGTACGGAAACATCTACAAGCCAAACACGATCAATCTTGCGCTTGCTTATCTCTCGATCATTATGAATCTCGCATTGGAATACAAGAAGGTGCGCGAGAATCCGGTCAAGAGGGTTAAGCGATTGCCGGTTGAAGAAGGCCGGCCACGCTACTTGTTGCCGGAAGAAGAAGCGATCCTTGTGCCAGCGTGTTATCAGGAAGCATCGTACCTGGGCGCGTTGGTTCAGTTGGCCGTGTGGACGGGGCTTTCGCAGGAATGAATTGCTTGGACTACAAAAGCATCATGTTGACTTTAAGCGCAATCGGATTTTCGTTCCGTTTGCAAAGTACAAAAGAGATAAGCGAAAAACTGAGGGCAATCCGATGAGCGGAGAAACAAGAGAACTGCTCACGCGGTTATGTTCAGAGGCAAGGGACTACCTGTTTACCTACGATGGTAAGCGGGTATTGGTGGGCCGGGTGGACACGACTTATCGGAAAATCTGTCGCAGCGTTGGAATTTATGATCTGAATTTCCATGCGTTACGCCACACCTTCGGGACGCGATTAGGCGAGCGCGATGTCAACCTAAAGAAGATAGCGCGGCTCATGGGCCACACCACCACAAAACACACAGAGGTCTATGTTCACACGTCGGATGAGGGGCTGGCGCGGGCGATTGAATGTGCGTCCTCGCAGTCCCAGATTCGTACCACGTACCCTGAAATAAGGATTGCGGAAAGCGCGTAAATGGTTGATAATTCAATGGGTTGGCAGGAAATTGCGGCGGTAATGTTATATTACGGTTTTGTCAGAGTCATCCGCTCAACTAAAGCGAACTAACCGCAGAAAGTTCCTTCCGCTGCGTAATTGAAGGATCCAACATCGGCATGTCCACCAACAGAACGCAAAAAGCAATGGATAACTATCGCAACTTCATCGACGGCAAGTGGATTGAATCAACTTCATCGCGAGCAGTCTCAAATATTAATCCCGCCAACACCGAAGACGTCATCGGCACGGTGAAACAAGCTAGCCGCGAAGAAGCTCGCGCCGCGGTTGAAGCCGCTGCCGCAGCATTTCACGGTTGGCGCGCGACTCCGGCGCCGTCGCGAGGACGGATTGTCGGGCGCGCCGCTCGCTTGCTCGAGGAGAATAAGGAAGAGCTGGCGCAAATTCTGACTCGCGAAGAAGGCAAGACTATTGCGGAATCGCGCGGCGAGTTACAGCGCTCAATCAACGTCGCCGAGTTTTGCGCCGGCGAGTCCCGCCGCATGAATGGTGAAACAATTCAGTCAGAGCTGCCGGCCAATTTCGCGTATACGATCAAGCAGCCGTTGGGTGTCGTCGCTTGTGTTACACCCTGGAATTTTCCGGTTGCTATTCCAGTCTGGAAGATCGCACCGGCGCTGGTTGCTGGAAACGCAGTTGTCTTTAAACCCGCGACGTTAACGCCGGCAACGGCAGTGCGCATCGTGGAAATTTTTGCAGAGGCAGGCATACCGCCCGGCGTTTTGAATTTGGTTTTGGGCTCAGGGTCGGAAGCCGGCGACGAAATCATAAATCACCCGGCGGTCAAAGCGGTTTCCTTTACCGGTTCAAATCAGGTTGGTATTCGTTTGTACGAAGAAGTTTCCCGTCGCGGCGCGAAGGTGCAATGCGAGATGGGCGGCAAAAATCCGGTGGTAATTCTTGAAGACGCTGATTTGGATTTGGCGGTAGAGTCGACGGCGCAGGGCGCGTTCGGATCTTCCGGCCAGCGTTGCACCGCCACCAGTCGCGCAGTCGTAGTGAACGACGTCGCCGATGAATTTGTCGACCGGATCAGCAGGCGTGCTCAGTCAATGCGCATCGGCGACGGCATGGATCCGCAGACAGAGATGGGACCGACTGTTGACGAAAGTCAGTTTAATACCGTGCTGCAGTATATCGACATCGGCCGCGAAGACGGCGCCACACTCGTCTGTGGTGGC
The DNA here is from genome assembly GCA_013697915.1 of Blastocatellia bacterium. Taxonomy (GTDB): domain Bacteria; phylum Acidobacteriota; class Blastocatellia; order Pyrinomonadales; family Pyrinomonadaceae; genus PSRF01. Next base: position 3,996 of record JACCVY010000155.1, read on the forward strand.
TCGCGCGCAACCGGCGACGGCCTGGACAAGGGGTTTTTTGTAAACCCGACGATTTTCGATCATGTTACGCCCGACATGCGCGTCGCCCGGGAAGAAATTTTTGGGCCTGTGCTGTCAGTGCTGCGCGTGAAGAATTTCGAAGAAGCGATGCAGGTTGCCAACGACACCGAATATGGTTTGTCGTCTTCCATTTTTAGTAACGACGCGGCGCGCATCTTTCGCTTTGTCGATGAAATTGAAACCGGAATGACGCACATCAACTCGCCGACCACCGGTGGCGAGGCCCACATCCCTTTTGGCGGAATCAAGGGAACCGGCATCGGCGATCGCGAGCAGGGTTCGACCGCGCTGGATTTCTACACCGAACTAAAAGTTGTTTACGTTGATTACACCGGCCGTAAACGTGAAGGAAATTTGTATTGAAATAGTTCCTGCAATTCTCAGAAACACTGAGCCTCAGCTGCGCGTAAAAGTCTCTCGCTGCGTGAGTACCTATCCGTTTAAATCCAGATGAAAGAGGTCTTATGACACTTCTAAGTTTTCACCGCCGCTCGTTTGTGTTCATGTTTGCTCTGATTTTTGGCTTATTTTTAGCCGCCTCGCTGCATCCCGCGTTCGGGCAAGCAAACCCCTACCCACCGCTGATTGATCGCGAATTGTTCTTTGGCGACCCCGAGATTTCGGGTGCGCAGATTTCGCCTGACGGCAAGTTCATCGCCTTTATCAAGCCTTTTAAAGGCACGCGAAACATTTGGGTCAAGCGCACTGAAGAGCCATTTGACGCTGCTAAACCTCTCACCGCCGACAGGGCGCGCCCTGTGACTCAATACTTCTGGAGCCGCGACGGTAAGTACATTCTCTTTTCACAGGACAAAGCGGGCGACGAAAATTATCTCGTCTATGCGGTGAATCCGGCAGACAGCCCGGCGGCTGGCCAGGACGTGCCGGCCGCGCGCAACTTGACGGACGTGAAAGGCGTGCGCGCTTTCATCTACGCAGTGCCGCGCACTGAACCCGATGCGATTTATGTCGGACTCAATGATCGTGATCCCGCCTGGCACGATCTCTACAAGATCAAGATTTCAACTGGCGAAAAAACTTTAGTGCGGAAGAACACGGAACGCATTACGGGCTGGGTGTTCGACCTCAAAGATAATTTGCGCATGGCCTCGCGCGCGGCTGCTAACGGGGATACTGAAGTGTTGCGCGTCGACGATAATGTGTTCACCAAAGTTTATTCGTGTAACGTTTTTGAGAGCTGCGGCCCGGTTCGCTATCACAAGGACGGCAAGCGCGTTTACTTCCTGACGAACAAAGGTGACATCGACCTTATCCGGCTGGAACTTTTTAATCCGGCTACCGGCAAAGAAGAGATGGTTGAATCAGATCCGAGGAATCGCGTTGATTTTGGCAATGCTTCTTTCTCGGAGGTCACCGACGATTTGGTTGCCACCAGGTACGATGACGAGCGCGAAAGAATCTATTGGAAAGATAAAGTGTTCGAGGCGGATTACAAGTGGCTGCAGAAGAAGCTGCCGGGCCGCGAGATTGGTTTTGTTTCGGGCACCAAAGACGAACGGCTCTGGTTGATTGTGGCCAGCAGCGATACTGAACCCGGCGAGCGTTATCTCTTCGATCGGCAAACAAAAACAATCACGCTGCAGTATCGTATTCGCGAAAAACTGAACCGCGATTACCTCGCGCCGATGACCGCGGTTCGTTACAAGTCGTCCGATGGTCTGGAGATTCCTGCTTACCTGACATTGCCGAAAATTACGGCTCCCGCGAAAAACCTGCCGGCGATTATTCTCCCGCACGGTGGTCCCTGGGGCCGAGATTCGTGGGGCTACAACGGGCTTGCGCAGTTTCTCGCGAATCGTGGTTACGCGGTGCTGATGCCAAACTTCCGCGCGTCCACCGGCTACGGAAAGAAATTTCTCGATGCCGGCAACAAGCAGTGGGGCGAAAAGATGCAGGACGATTTAACCTGGGGCACGAAATACTTAGTCGCGCAGGGCATCGCTGACCCGAAACGCATTGGCATCATGGGTGGCTCGTACGGTGGCTATGCCACGTTGGCCGGCGTGACCTTTACACCCGACCTCTACGCTGCAGCCGTTGACATTGTTGGGCCTTCGAATTTGGTAACACTTCTCGAAACGATTCCGCCGTACTGGGAACCCATTCGCAAACTCTTCTACGCGCGCATGGGCGATCCGGCAACACCTGAAGGTAGAACACAAATGGAACGGCAATCGCCTCTCAACCATGCAAACAAGATCAAAACGCCGTTGCTTGTAGTTCAGGGCGCAAACGACCCACGCGTGAACAAACGCGAAGCCGATCAAATCGTGATTGCGCTCCGCGATCGCGGTTTTCCGGTCGAGTATTTGGTTGCACCTGACGAAGGACACGGCTTTGCGCGTCCCGTAAACAACATGTCCTTGTTTGCCAGCGCGGAAAAGTTTCTGGCCAAGTACCTGGGTGGGCGCTATCAGGAGAGCATGACGCCGGAAGTGACGCAGCGATTGAAAGAGATTTCAGTTGATGTGAAGACGGTATCGTTACCGAAGAAAATTGTAGCGACTGCCGATGCCAAGCCAACAAGTGATCTTCAGTCAGGTACTTTCAATTACAAAGCATCCATCGCGCTGGGACCACAAACAATTCCGCTGACAGTCAAAACTGAAATTAAGGACGCAGGAGCAAACTGGTTGGTCACCGAGACAGCCGATACACCGCAGGGCAAGATTCTTGACGTGTCGACGATCGAGAAAGGCACGTTGACACTCCTGCATCGCTCCATCAACCAGGGACCAACGGTCGTTGAGATCGATTTCAAGGACAACAAAGCCACCGGCACGATGACTATAAATGGTCAGGCGCGACCGGTGCTGGTCGATGTCGGCGGCGTTATCCTCGGCGACGGCGCGGGCGCGTTTGATGTAATTGCGCGACTGCCATTGGCCGATGGCTACACAACAACGCTGCGGAACTTTGATGTTCAAACGCAGAAAGTTCAGATGAAGCAGTTGAAGACGGTGGGGTCGGAATCGGTGACGGTTCCGGCGGGCACGTTTGACGCGTACAAAGTTGAAGTGGTCGCGGCAGATAACGAAGCTGACAAGCAAACTGTCTGGATAACCAAGGATACGCACAAGGTTGTCAAGATCGTCGCAACTATACCAAGTTTGGGCGGCGCAATTTTGACCTCGGAACTGGCGGAGTAGAAAGAGACCAATTGCAAATAACACTAAGGGCGGCTGATTCAGCTCGAATCAGCCGCCCCTTTTTATTTTCATTGGCCACCAACGAATTCTTTACCAATGTGAGATACAAGACTTCTTGCTTTCGGCTATGCCGCCTGATGTGCGGAATGGCTTTGCCTTTCCGTCAACCCTTAATCGAGAATCGTGAGGCTACGCCTCATGCATACTATTTCAAGAGACACTCCCGCTCTTTATCTGACGACAGTCGCCAAAGACCGCCTTCCGGTTTTTCGCACCGACTCTTTAAAATCGTCACGTGCAACGCTTTGAACGAAGCCCGAACCTCCGCAGGATTTTCGATATCTACGCATATGTAATAATGCTGGACCATCTACATTTAATAACTGATGCCGAGCTCAAGCCGTCAAAGATCCTGCGCTTCGTAAACGGAATCACAAGCCGTCGGGTGATTGACCATCTCAAAAAGCACGGCCATAATTCCTCACTTCAGAAATTGAGACATGAAGACAAAGAGCGCCGGTATCGCTATTCACTTTGGGACCACAATAACAACGTGTTCTCTATCGCCAGTGAAGACATGTTCATGCAAAAAGTGAATTACATCCATCAAAATCCTGTTAGAGCTGGCCTTGTCGAGAAAGCGGAAGATTATCGCTGGTCGAGTGTTAGAATTTGGCAGCGTCGCCCGCTTCAAGATGAACCGTTGATGATGGATATTGGCCAAATCGCGTGAAGAAGAGGCGCAGCCTGATGATATAGAGAGGCGTGACGGAAAGGCAGAGCCTTTCCGCACATCAGACGGCAGAGCCGAAAGATGCTTGGAAATGTAAACGCAGAGATAACAGCGAAATCAAAAGACGCTATCAACCTTACTAAGACTCTAATCAACTATGAAAACTCTAATCAAAAACGGCCGCATCATCACTGCGGTTGACGACTACCGTGCCGACATTCTGATCGAAGATGAACGCGTTTCCACCATCGGCGCCAAGCTGGAAATGGAAGTCGACAACGTGATCGACGCTTCCGACAAATTGGTTATTCCCGGCGGCATCGATCCACACACGCACATGGAATTGCCATTCGGCGGTACAAAAGCGTCCGACGACTTTCTGACCGGCACACGCGCCGCGGCGCACGGTGGCACGACAACGATTATCGACTTTGCCGTGCAATATAAAGGCGAATCGCTTATCCAGGGTATCGACAACTGGCACCAGAAAGCCGAAGGCAAAACTGCTATCGACTACGGTTTTCATTTGATTACGACCGAGCTTGAGGACAACCAGATCGAAGAACTGCACACCGCTATGGATGAAGGTGTCACCAGTTTCAAAATGTTCATGGCCTATCCGGGAGTGTTTCTGGTTGACGATGCAACTATCTTCCGCGCCATGTCCGCAGCCGGCGAGCGCGGCGGCTTAATCTGCATGCACGCGGAAAACGGTATTGTCATTAACGAGATCATCAAGCATGCGCTGGCCAAGGGTCATACCGCGCCGAAGTATCATGCGCTAACTCGGCCGACTATTGCCGAAGCAGAAGGCGTGCATCGCGCGATTGCGATTGCCGAGATGGCGGAGTCGCCTGTTTACATAGTGCATCTCTCCTGCGCGGATGCTTTGAACCAGGTGCGCCAGGCGCGCGATCGGGGCATTCCCGCTTTTGCCGAAACCTGTCCGCAGTATCTCTTCCTTTCCATTGATGATTATGGCGACGACTTTGAAGGCGCGAAGTATGTGATGACGCCGCCGCTGCGCGAAAAAGCGAACCAGGCGGAATTGTGGAAAGGTTTGAAGATGGATGACCTGCAGATCATCTCCACGGACCACTGCCCCTTCTGCATGAAGGAACAGAAGGAGCTGGGCAGGAACGACTTCAGCAAGATTCCGAATGGCGCGCCCGGCGTCGAGAATCGCGTGCCGCTGATTTACAACGGTGGCGTCGTGGAAAATCGGATCAGCCTGAACCGTTTTGTGGAACTTACTTCAACCGCGGCTGCCAAGATGTTTGGCTTGTTCCCAAAGAAAGGCACTATCGCAGTTGGGTCGGACGCAGACATCGTAATTTTTGATCCTGAAAAAGAGCAGACACTCGGCCTCAAAACCAGCCACATGAATGTCGATTACAACACCTATGAAGGTAAGAAGATCAAAGGCGTGGTTGAGACGGTTTTGTCGCGCGGTAAAGTTGTGATTCAAAATGGCGAGTACAAAGGCAAGCCGGGCGATGGACAATTCTTGAAGCGCGGCACCTGCGTGTCGATGTAGAATACAATCTCTTACGAGGAACGGCTTAATGGAGCAGGACGAGCTGAAGGATTTTCGACAACAATGCGAGCGCAACCTCAAGCGCAGTGTCGCGGAGCGTATGCGCTACGGATTCTGCTACGTTTACAAGCCGGTTCTCGACGACGCCCCATGGCGCTCGTTTGATTCGACTGCCGCCTACCGCAAATGGTGCTGTGACAATCTACCGAAGTACCTCGGTTACGGCGAACCTGATTCGGCATAGGAAAAGGGCTTCGATGCCTCGCGATCAATTCAACCCCGCACAAGCTCAGGAACTGGCCGCTGCATTCGCTGCGCAGGGGGTTGACTACATGTTCATCGGCAAGAGCGGTGCGATCCTGCTCGGCTACCCAGGCACCACCCAGGATGTCGATGTTTATCCGCGCAAGGACCGCGAAAATGGCCGCCGCATTGTTGCTGCTCTCAAAGACCTTGGCTTTGTGTTAGACAATGAACTCAGTGAAGAGATTCTCCGGGGGAAAGACTTTGTGCAAATAAAATCCGGGCCGTTTGATATCGATCTGGTCTTTGCTCCAGATGGCATCGAAAATTATTCCGAAGCACGAGAACGAATGGATACATCCAGTGGCTTTCCAGTTCTGAATATTCGCGACATTATCGCGAGCAAGCGTTCGGCTAACCGACCAAGAGACTTAGTTGAGTTGCCATTGCTGGAAGCTTTTCGGGATGTGTATGAAAACCGCGAAAAGTGACGGCAAGAGGAAAACACTTGGCGCTCTTCCTGCGGTTGCCTTACTATGCGGCCTGTTTAAGACCTTTCAGCCAAGTCTTCAATCCAAATAATGCCGTCTTCCCTTTCCTGAGCGCTACGATCGCTACTGACCGGCGGCAGGAGATTCCAGAAAATAGTGCTTAGCAACCACACAAGCGAAACAATTCAACATTCAGATGGTCGCGTCGAACTGCGTCCCGAAGCAGCAGAGGCAATAAGGCGCAGTCCGCTATACAACAAAGACCTCGCGCCCGTGCCGGTGGAGCGTCGCAATTGGACAACCTACAACTACGCGGCGCTCTGGATCAGCATGGCGCACTGCATTCCGACTTACATGCTGTCGTCGGGGTTGATCAGTGCCGGCATGAACTGGTGGCAAGCGCTGATCACAATCCTGCTCGGAAACACAATCGTCCTGATTCCGATCCTGCTGAATTCCCATCCCGGCACGAAGTATGGAATTCCCTTTCCGGTGTTTGCGCGCGCGGCCTACGGAACTTACGGTTCGAATTTGCCGGCACTAATGCGCGCGATTGTCGCCTGCGGTTGGTTTGGTATTCAGGCATGGATCGGCGGTGAGGCGTTGGACACTTTCCTTGCCGCGATCATTCCGGGCTGGACCATTCTGCTTGGTGGCCCGATTGGCGGCCATATGGTCACCGAGTGGCTGTCGTTCCTGCTCTTCTGGGGCTTGAATATTTACATCATCTATCGAGGCATGGATCTGCTGCGAAAAGTTGAGAACTGGGCGGCGCCATTTGTGCTGATCATGACCGCGCTGCTGTTAGGCTGGGCCATTTGGAAAGCGCACGGGCTTGGTTACTTGCTGACTCAACAAAGTAACTTTCATAGCTTCAGAGAGTTTTGGCCCATCTTCATAATTTCACTGACCGGCATGATCGGATTCTGGGCCACGCTGTCACTTAACATGCCCGACTTTACGCGTTTCGGTCACAGCCAGCGCGAACAGGCGATAGGACAAGTGGTGGCATTGCCAACTACGATGACCCTGTTTGCGGCAATGAGCGTGGTGATCACCTCGGCGGCATTAGTTATCTATCCGCATATGAAGATGGACGAGTTGTGGGATCCGATAAAGCTGGTGGGCCAGTTTCATAACGTCGCAGTGATTGCGATTTCGATGTTTACAGTTGTGGTGGCGACGTTGGCAGTCAACATCGCGGCGAACGTTGTTTCACCAGCCAACGATTTTGCCAACGCCTTTCCCAAATGGATCTCGTTTCGCACCGGCGGGTTAATAACAGGAGTCGTAGGGATCCTAATGCAACCGTGGCGGTTGCTCGCCGATCCCTCCGGATACATCTTTGCGTGGTTGGTAGGTTATTCGGGCGGCCTTGGTTCAATTGCCGGCGTACTGATCGCCGATTATTGGTTTGTAAGGAATAAACGGCTCGAGCTCGGCGACCTTTATCGGACAAAAGGGAGTTATACTTACAGCAGCGGTTGGAACTGGCGCGCCGTGTTGGCAACTCTGATTGGTTGCACCCTTGCCTGGATTGGTTTGGTAGTACCACTGCTCAGGCCACTTTATGATTATGCCTGGTTCGTAGGTTTTGGCGCGGCGGCAATCACATACTTACTGTTAATGAAGATTGCCCCGCCACAATCACCGGAGGCGTTGGAGAACCGCCATGGCAAAAGCCGCGTAGTGGGAGAAGCGTTTTACGCGCCTGGTAGCGATAGCGACAAAGCAAAGGTTGTCGAACAAATTAGCTAACGAGGATTCAACATGCCACGAACAGTTAAATGCGGACTCATCCAATGCACGAATGCCGCGCCGACCGATCTGCCGATCGACGACATCAAGCGGCTGAACCTTGAAAAGCATTTAGGTTTTATCGAGCAAGCAGCGCAGCAAGGCGTGCAAATAATCTGCATGCAGGAAGTTTTCACCACGCCTTACTTTTGCGCTGAACAACAGACACGCTGGTACGAAGCGGTGGAAAGAATTCCCGATGGACCAACTGTGCGCCTGATGCAGGAAGTCGCCAAAGCGCACGGCATGGTTATCGTGGTGCCGATTTACGAAGAAGAGATTACGGGCGTCTACTACAACACCGCGGCGGTTATCGATGCTGATGGAAAGTATCTCGGCAAGTATCGCAAGAACCACATTCCGCACGTCAATCCCGGGTTCTGGGAAAAGTTTTATTTCAAGCCCGGCAATCTTGGGTATCCGGCGTTTGATACCGCCTTTGCGCGCATCGGAGTTTACATTTGCTACGATCGGCATTTTCCGGAGGGCGCACGCGCGCTGGGTCTGAATGGAGCCGAGATAGTTTTCAATCCCTCGGCGACGGTCGCCGGGCTTTCCGAATACCTCTGGCGCATAGAACAACCGGCGCACGCTGTTGCTAATGGATACTTCATCGGCGCGATCAATCGCGTGGGCCATGAACAGCCATGGGACATCGGGGAGTTTTACGGGCAGAGTTACTTCTGCGATCCGCGCGGACAGTTTATTGCAGAAGCGCCCCGCGATCAGGATGCATTGATAGTCGCCGACCTCGATCTCGATCAGATTCGTGAAGTGAGAAACACCTGGCAGTTCTTCCGCGACCGCCGGCCGGATACGTATGGGGCTCTAGTCGCCGACTAATGCTTGGTCCAATGTCCAAAGTCCAAAGTCTTCGTTGGGTAATTTTCTGGCTTCAACCCTGAAAGTCTCGTGCCGTCACACAGACATTGGACCTTGGACTTTGGACTTCTTAAGGAGTAATTCATGGATCTATCGATTACCGTAAACGGCATAACCTTTCCGAATCCGTTTTTGTTGGGCTCAGGCCCGCCGGGAACAAACGCGCGCGTCATCGCAAAGTCGTACGATGCAGGCTGGGGCGGCGCCGTCGCCAAGACAGTTAGTTTGGAATCAGCCAAGGTCGTCAATGTCGTTCCTCGCTACGGCAAGCTGCGTTCAAGAACTTCGGGCGAAGTCATCGGCTTCGAAAACATCGAGTTAATTTCCGATCGCCCTATCGATGTCTGGCTGGAAGAATTTCGCCAGGTTAAAAAAGATTATCCTAAGCACATTCTGATCGCTTCGATCATGGAGGAGTACGAGAAGAGTCGCTGGCAGGAACTGACGCGCATGGTTCAGGACACCGGTGTGGACGCGTTTGAGCTCAACTTCTCGTGTCCGCACGGCATGACCGAACGTCGCATGGGATCAGAAATGGGCGAGCACCCGGATCTCTGCGAAGAGGTCACCAGTTGGGTGACGGAAGTTTCTAACATTCCGGTTTGGGCCAAGATGACGCCAAACATCACAAACATAAAAGAGCCTTCGCTTGCCGCGGTGCGTGGCGGTGCGGTCGGAATCTCGGCCATCAACACGATTCTTTCGGTGATCGGCGTAGACTTGAACACGCTGCGTCCCATGCCGACTGTTGAAGGTCACACAGTTCCCGGCGGTTATTCGTCACAAGCGGTTCGTCCTATTGCTTTGCGCATGGTAAGCCAGCTCGCGTTGGGTTTGCCGCAGGACGTTTCGATCAGCGGCATTGGCGGAATCGAAAATTCTCACGATGCGCTGGAGTTTTTCCTGTTGGGCTCTTCGACGGTTCAGCTTTGTACGGGTGTCATGCTTCACGGCGTAAAGATGATTGACGAGCTGAAGGAAGGACTCGAAAAGTTTATGACTGATAAGGGTTTCAGTTCGGTGCAGGAAATCGTGGGCAAGAGTCTCGGTTATTTTTCCACTCACATGGAACTGGTGCAAAAAATGAAAGCAGCGAAACGCGCCAAGGCCGGTGAAGCTAGCCGCGACAACGAGTGGGCACAGAAAGATATTACCGAAAAGACGGCCGAATTGACGTCCAACTGATTCCGCGGCTGAAGCATAAAACTCCAGTTAGAAGAAAAATTAGTCATTCGCGCCGACCTGCTATAGAATGCCGCGCGCTATGCTGCCCCAACACGTATTTCCCCCAATCTCGCCGGTTTTACGTGATCGCAAATTTGCTCTTGCCCTGGTGGGGGCGACCGGACTTCATGTCGCACTTGTTTCACTCAGCCTGCCTTCGTGGGAGTGCCCTCTATTCCGCTTAACCGGAATTCCTTGCCCCGGTTGCGGTTTGAGCCGGGCTACCGTGCTGCTGTTGAAAGGTGACCTAGCCGGCTCGTTCCGATTTCACGCATTCGCGCCGCTCTTCTTAATTGCGATCGTCGCTTTGATTCTTTCCGTCCTCTTACCTAAATCGATAATCCAGCCTGCAATTGCCAGATCAGAGCTGACAGAACGTAAAACGGGATTAACGGCTCTGATTCTTGCTGGTCTGATTCTTTACTGGCTGGCGCGCTTGATTTTTCTGCAAGCGGCTTTCGTCCAGCTCATTCGCGGTTAACCTTGACATGTTCTACTACCAAATAACTGGAGGACAATAGAATGTTGGCTGGAGGATTGATAGGAATAATTGCGCTGCTCGTATTTCTGGGCTGTGCAATCTCTTTTATCGTCGTGCTAATCAAGTTATTCCAGAATGAAGGTCTTCTCAAGGGAATTCTTGGGATAATTTGCGGACTCTACACCTTTGTTTGGGGCTGGATGAATGCAAACCGCTACGGAATCAAAAACGTCATGATGATCTGGACTCTCTTGCTCATTATCTCGATCATCCTAAACTTTGCCTTTGGGGTTTCAATGATTCCTGGCTATCCAAGACCCGCGCCAGTTGTCCCTTAACTTCATCGCACAGCACTTCAAGATCTGGCGGCGTCAGGCTCTATGCAAACGCCGCTGAATTTTTATGCTTAGCCCTTTTTGGAGAAAGCGGCGATAAACCTTTTTTCGAGAAGAGAGGTTGTGGTACAAATAGCGCCAGAGCAGAGGCAAGAAAAACCATCCGGTAAATCATAGATGACAGCCCCGTCATCTCGTGCGCCAACCTCCCGCTCTTAGTTCTTTTGCCCGAAAACAAAAATAGGAGCCCCCCATGCAGCAGTCCTCTATCCAATCGACCGCACCGAAATCCCGAGGCAGGCGAAAGTTCATTGGCCAGTTTGGCATCAGCGGAGCTGCCGCGCTCGCGGCCGGAGTTGTCGGCGTCGAGCCATTGCTTCAAAGCGAACGTTCGCAGATCCAGGCTGCGCCAGCCGCAGGATCGAATCGCCGCGCAAACGATTGCGCGAAGTTGCGACGCGATTCCGCGCAGGCGGGTTTGCAAAATACGCCACAGAATTTGCAGCACCTGTCAAATGGAGACGAAACTCTCTACGCAAACAAGATTGCGAACTATTCAAAAGGACTGCCCCACAATAGCGATGGCACCGTAGTCTTGAGCGCCTACAATTCGCTGATACAGGCCTTGAATAGTGGGCGCCCCGCCGACTTTGACGCTGTCCCGCTCGGCGGTAATCGCAGGCTTACAAACCCGCAAGCAGGTCTTGCCTTTGATATGGAAGGACCGGACGCGCACGCGTTGGTCCAACAGCCGGCGCCGGCTTTCGCAAGCCGCGAGCAGGCTGCCGAAATTTCTGAAAACTACTGGATGGCGCTGCTTCGCGACGTGCCTCACTCACAGTATTCATCGCATCCGACCGCTAATGCTGCGGCTGCCGATCTGACGCTTTATGGTTCTGACTTCAAGGGCGGCAAGGCCGGCGGCGTAGTGACGCCAGCCACGCTGTTTCGGGGCCTGACGCCGGGCGACATCGCGGGTCCATACCTCTCGCAGTTTTTCTATCAGCCGTGCAACCTTGGCGCGAACAAGCTGGAGCAAAAAATAAGGACGACCATGCCTGGTGTCGACTACATGACGAACTTCAATATCTGGCTCGCCGTGCAGCGCGGCGTTAGCCAGCCGGGAGACGCTTTTGATCCGACCGCGCGATACATGCGAAACGGTCGCGACATCGGACAGTGGGTGCATATCGATGTGCTTTTCCAGGCTTACTTCCACGGCTTCCTTATCCTGGCGGGACTTGGCGCACCCGTCGACGATGGCAATCCCTACATTGGCAACCCGAGTCAGGATGGCTTCGGAACTTTCGGCGGCCCGCACATCGCTGCTCTGCTTTGCGAAGTTGCAACGCGCGCCCTCAAGGCTGTGTGGTTTCAGAAATGGTTTGTGCACCGCCGCCTGCGTCCGGAAGTTCATGCGGCCCGCGTTGACCGCACGCTCAACCACGGCGCCGGCTATCCTGTACATCCGGAGATTCTCAATTCACTTGCAAGCGGCACGCGGCTCGGCGGTTACATGCCGGCTGGAAATTCATTGCTGCCAATGGCTTTTCCCGAAGGCTCACCAACACATCCGGCCTACGGTGCCGGGCACGCAACTGTCGCCGGGGCTTGTGTCACGATTTTGAAAGCATGGTTCAAAGAGTCGACGAAACTCGTAGACCTGGGTGTGACTCCGTCGCAACCGTTGGATGACGGCACGGCGGTGGTGCCTTATGTTGGAGCGGACGCTGGAGAGTTAACTGTCGGCGGGGAGCTTAACAAGCTAGCATCGAACGTGGCGTTAGGCCGCAACACGGCTGGTGTTCACTGGCGATCAGACGGCACTGAATCAATGAAACTTGGCGAGCAATTGGCAATTGGAATCTTGAGCGACCAGAAGGCTTGCTATAACGAAACGTTTACTGGGTTTTCGCTCACGAAATTCGACGGCACACAGATTACTGTTTAGGTTTCCTAATGTCGGACTGCTGACCCACGAAATGATTCATTCAAATTCGGCAACTACGGGCGCGTGATCGGATGGCCGCTCCCAGGTGCGGGGCTCAATGTCGATCCATGTATTCCGGCTGCGCGCGATCAGCGGTTTTGTTGCCCACAGGTGATCGATGCGCAAGCCGAGATTGCGGCGAAAAGCGCCGGCGCGGTAATCCCACCAGGAAAACTGACCGCCCTCCTCATGATGAAGACGAAATGAATCGGTAAAGCCCCAAAGCTTTATTTCATCGAGACCCGCCCGTTCGCCGGTGCTGCACATGATTCGTTCCTGCCAAAGCTTGGGATTGTGTATGTCGCGATCCTCAGGCGCCACGTTAAAGTCGCCGCAAAGCAACACCGAAGTATCTGGTTGGTAATTGTGATCAAAGAAACTGCGCAGGCGCTTCATCCAATCAAGTTTGAATTCATATTTCTCCGAACCAACTGACTGCCCGTTAGGAATATAAACGTTAACGACCTTTACGCCGTCAATCGTCGCCGCCAGTAAACGCGCGTGCGCGCCTTCCTGATCTTCGTAATTGCCGTGCTGCACTTCTGCGCATTCCTGGCGCGAAAGAATCGCCACGCCGTTATAACTCTGTTGGCCAAACACGCTCGCGCAATAACCGATATTTGAAAGTTCCGCAAAAGGAAACTTGTCATCGGTGCACTTGGTTTCCTGAAGACAAAGCACGTCGGGTTCGACCGCCTGAAGCCAGCGAATTAGGTGCGGCAGCCGCGCGAGAATTGAGTTAACGTTCCAGGTTGCGATTTTCATAGGAGGTAGCACAGACTTTAGTCTGTGATGATAACGTGCGCTACATTGAAGTATGTGGAGCTAACCTGCACAGACTCAAGTCTGTGCCACTAACCTCAAAGCGAAGCGATCAGAGCTGCGATTAATGCGCCGCGTCGTGGAATGTCGTCAAGAATAATATGCTCGTGGGTTGCGTGTGCGCCGTCGCCGGCTATTCCAAGTCCATCAAGCACTGCTGCTCCGACTGCAGCGGCGAAGTTTCCATCTGAAGCACCGCCTACCTGCGTTTCTTCCAATTCAAAATCCAACGCGCGCGCAATCGCTCTGGCTTGTTCATACAATTTGAGAACTTTTTCCGTGCGCTCGAGTGGTGGACGGTTAATTCCGCCTTTAACTGTAAGCCCCACGCGTTCATCAAACGCACGCAGGTTCATGATTTCGTGTTCGACGCGAGCGGCCTCGGCGGCGTTGCTGAAGCGCACGTCAACTTCGGCCCGAGCCTCCGACGCAACCACATTTGAAAGCGTGCCTCCATTGAACACACCGACGTTAACGCTAATACCATCCGACCATCCGTTTAGCGTATGCAGATGTTCCGTTTGACGAGCCAACTCCAGAATCGCGCTGGCGCCTTTCTCAGGATCGAGGCCGGCATGCGCAGCGATTCCGCGTGCCTCAATCGTGAACATGCCGGTCCCCTTTCGGCCCGTCTTGACGCGGCCACCGCTGGCAGGCGGTTCGAGCACTAAGACGGCATGCGATTGACGGGCTTCGGTTTCTACCAGTGCGCGTCCGCTGGCACTTCCTGTTTCCTCGTCGCATGTCAACAGCAAAACAATTGGATGTTGGTGATGGAAACGATGTGCGACGCAGGCGCTTAGAACCTCCACCGCCAAAGCGCAGTTTGCCTTCATATCAAAAACACCCGGACCATACGCGCGATTGGCCTCGACGCGCCAGGGCCGTTGTGCCAGAGAGCCGCGCGGATGGACTGTATCCGTGTGTCCCAGAATCATTATCGGTGCGGCGTGGGGTGCGTCGCCAACGGCGGTCACGCGCAGATGTTGCCCGTAATTGTTCGTCGCCAACAGTTCCACCTCGACACCATCGATGGTTTGCGCAGCAGCAGCCAGCAACCCCACGACGGCTTTACTTCCGGCGTCATCGCCCGACGGTGACTCAGTTTCCACCAGCGCCCGCGCGAAAGCGACAATGCTTTCCTGCCGGCGAGAAAAGTGATTGCTCAGGCTCTTAAGATTGGAAATGGATAGTTCCATAGCGATGTTGGCTAATTGACGATTTCTTTTCTAACAGCGTGCGCTTCGATTCTGGACAGCGCGATATCGAAACCAATTCCCGGCTGATCCGGAGCAATGATGGTGCCGTTTGCAGAGACGGACACCGGCGGATCGATGATGTCTTCTTCCCAATATCGCGAGCTCGCCGAAACATCGCCCGGCAAGGTAAATCCGGAAAGCGTCGCCATCGCGATGTTGTGCGCGCGGCCAATGCCGGACTCAAGCATGCCGCCGCACCACACCGGAATATTGCCGGCGCGACAGACTTCCTCAACTTTTTTCGCCTGCGCGTGCCCCCCGACGCGCCCCAGTTTCACATTGATAACGCGGCAAGCACCAATCGCGAGCGCGTGTGCTGCATCGGCGCTTGAGCGAATTGATTCATCGAGACAGACCGCAGTCTTAATCTGTTTCTGCAACTCGGAGTGATTGACAATATCATCATGCGCCAATGGTTGTTCAATCATCATCAGACGAAACTGGTCCAACTCGCGAAACAGAGCCACGTCGAACAACGTGTAAGCAGAATTCGCGTCGACCATCAACTGGATGTCAGGAAAAGTCTTGCGCACGAGCTCAACAATTTCGGCATCCCAGCCGGGTTTAATCTTAATCTTTATGCGTTGATAACCGGCCGCTAATTCCCTCGCAATCTTCTCGAGCAAATCTTGAGGCGTGTTTTGAATGCCAATCGAAACACCGCATGGTATTTCACGACGTTCACCACCTAAATGCTGCCACAGGGGCAGGCCGAGTTGTTTGGCGTCAAGATCCCAACAGGCTGTTTCAATTGCTGCCTTGGCCATGCGATTCCCGCGCACTGGCTGCATCAGCTCCCAGACACTGGCCGCGTTTTCAATCTCCTTTTTAAGGACTCTCTGTGCGAGAAAAGTTTTGAGCGTGGACCACGCACTTTCTGTCCATTCTTCGCAATAGAATGGGCCCTCGCCCGCCGTGCACTCGCCCCAACCTTCCTGCCCATTCTTATCAATCACACGCACAAGGATAATACGGCGCTCGGTGGTACGACCAAAGCTCGTTTCGAACGGATGCACCAAGGGCAGACGAATTTCGCGCAGCTCGACGGAAGTTATGAACACTCTTTGAATGCCTTACCGGATTTAATGGAGCGGAAATATTATTGCACGCGTATTGAGGTTTTCCGCAGCCGCAAAAAATGAAAAACGGCCGCCAGGGACCGTTTGTGATTTACATTTTGCCGAAGGTCTATTCCGTGGAAGCGAGGGCTTCGTTATTCAACGCCGCGTGCATCGTGTGCCACGCGAGCGTAGCGCACTTCACGCGCACCGGAAATTCACGCACACCTGAGAAAACCTTCAGGTTTCCCAAACGCTCCGCTACGTTCTCTTTATCCGAGTCGCTGGTCACCATTTCATGAAAAGAACTGAAAAGCTGTTCGGCGTCCTGCTTGCTCTTTCCCTTCACCGCCTGCGTCATCATGCTGGCGGCAGCTTTGGAGATAGCGCAACCTGAACCTTCGAAACTTATTTCCTTTACCGCATCGTCTTCGAGGTTTAGATAGACCGTCAGGTGGTCGCCGCAAAGCGGGTTGAATCCTTCCGCCGAATGGTTCGCGCTCTCGAGCTTGCGAAAATTCCGCGGCTTCTTATTGTGATCCAGGATGACCTGTTGGTATAGCTCGCTGAGTTCAGACATATCGAAATCCGTGAACCGTGAACTGTGAACTGTGAACCGTAAATCGTAGGGGCTTCGCGATGGGCGATCCCGCTTAAGCGTTCCCGGTTTCCGGTTGACGGTTCCCGGTTCCCCGTTTACGAGAATATCTCGACCACTTTTTCAATCGTTCGCGCCAGCATGTCAACTTCTTCTTTCGTGTTATAGAAAGCAAACGAGGCGCGCGCCGTTGCCGGCACATTAAACCGCTGCATTACCGGCTGTGCGCAATGATGGCCGGCGCGGACGGCGATGCCCTCCTGGTCGAGAATCGTGCCGATGTCGTGCGGATGAATGTCGTCGATGACGAATGATAAGACGCTGAGCTTTTCACGTGCGGTACCGATGATGCGGACGCCTTCTATCGCGCTTAGCTTTTCGGTGGCATAGCGCAGGAGTTCATGCTCATAGGCAGCGGCCTGCTTACGATCAATCGTATTCAAATAGTCAATTGCGGCGCCCAATCCGATTTGCGAAGCGATTGCCGGCGTGCCAGCCTCAAACTTGTTCGGCAAATCTCCATAGATAGTCTTTTCAAAAGTCACACTCTTAATCATGTCGCCGCCGCCCTGAAACGGATTCATCGTTTCCAGGACCGATGCCTTGCCGTAGACAACGCCGCTGCCCGTTGGCGCAAACATCTTGTGACCTGAGAAGGTGTAAAAATCGCAGTCGAGATCTTGAACATCGACCAGCAGGTGGGGCGCGCTTTGGGCGCCATCGATCAAAACCGGCACGCCATACTTGTGCGCCTGGTCGATCATCTGCTTGATTGGATTGACTGTGCCCAGCGCGTTGGAGACATGCGTTACCGCAACTAACTTCGTGCGCTCATTCAGCAGCGCATCATATTCATCAAGCAGCAACTCTCCCGCATCGTTCATTGGGATGACCCGCAGGCTAGCGCCTTTTTCTTCGCAGAGCATCTGCCAGGGAACGATGTTGGCGTGATGCTCCATCGCCGAGATGATGATCTCGTCGCCGGGGCCAATGAATTTTCGGCCATAGCCATGCATCACGAGGTTGATGCCTTCGGTCGCACCGCGGACAAAAATGCACTCACGTGACTCGCGCGCATTGATGAACCGCTTCACTTTTTCGCGCGCGCCTTCGTAGGCAGTTGTCGCCTTCTGGCTCAAATAATGGACACCGCGATGAATGTTGGAATGTTCGTCCTCGAGATAGATGCTGCCGCGATCGATAACCACCTGCGGCACCTGCGACGAAGCTGCATTGTCGAGGTAGACCAGCGGCTTGCCATTGACCGTCTGGCGCAGCACCGGGAAATCTTCACGGATGCGTTGGACATCGAAGCCGACATCCTGCGTCTTTTTTGATACTGATTTTTCGATCGTTGCCATGAGATTACGCTTCGAGCCGCGCATTCAGCCGATGCAGCACTGCTTTGTCCAGCTCATTACGGATCGAATCAAGTTTGATTTTCGCGATAACTTCTTCAGCGAAACCGTAGGTCAAAAGATTCCGTCCCAGGTCGGGATGAATACCGCGCGTCTCAAGGTAAAACAGTTCGTCTTCGTCAATTTGTCCTACCGCTGCGCCGTGTGCGCACTTGACGTCATCCGCCAGAATCTCCAACTGCGGCTTCGTATCTACCCGCGCATCGTTTGAGAGCAGCAAATTCTTATTCGTCTGCATAGCGTCAGTCTTCTGCGCGTTGTGCCGCACAAAAACTTTGCCATTAAAAACGGCGCGCGACTTGCCGTCCAGAATGCCTTTGTAAAGTTGATGGCTGGTGCAATTCGGCTGACGATGATCGATTACTGAGTGCGTGTCAGCGTGCTGGTCGCCAGTAACAAGATAAAGACCATCAACCCAGCACTCCGCTCCTTCGTGGTCCATTGTCACCACAATGTCATGCCTGGAAAGCTTGGCGCCAAACGTTATTGTCGTTGTGTCATAGCTCGAGTTTCGCCCCAGTCCAACCGCTGTGGTGGCGATGTGAAAAGCCTCGACGCTTTCACGCTGCACCTTGTAATGTTCCAACCGCGCGCCTTCTTCGAGTACAACTTCGACCACGCCATTCGTTAAGTACTCTGATGCTGGTCCGCTCACATAGTTTTCAATGATGGTAGCCGTGCTGTTTTCTCCGGCAATAACCAGCACGCGCGGAAAGTTTGCAATGCGCTCGCTTTTGGCGATGAACAGGAGGTGTATGGGCGCTTCAACTATTACGCCTTTGGGAATGTAAAGAAATGCGCCGTGATCGATGAATGCCGTGTTGAGCGCAGTGAAACCGTTTACGACGTAGTCGGCCTGACGCGCCAGATGAGTGCGCACAATGTCACTATAACGTTCGTCGGCCATCGCCTGGCCCAAATCGATTGCGACGACTTGGTGTGGAAGCCCAGCCAACGCTGACAGATCGCTTCGCAAGGCGCCATCGACGAAAACCAATTGACTCGCACTCGTCTCAGGAACAGCAACGCATTGTTCAAGTTCCGGCTGCGAACTCGGGACCAATTCGGATGAGACTAAGGGTTGGAAGTCAGCCCTGGCGATTGCTGCGACGTTTGTATATTTCCATTCCTCTTCCTTGACGGAGGGAAAGCCTAGCTCTACAAACCGCGCCATAGCGCCCTGGCGCAACTGGCTTAGTCGCGACGAGCCCTCAGCAAATTCGCTCTCTTGCAGGCCACGGAACGCCTGCTGATAAGAATTCTCTTTTTGTAGTTCGGTAACCATTTCTCTAGTTTGCACCTGCGCCCGCGCCGTTATTTTCCGGTGCTGCCTTCAACCAGTCATAACCCTTCTGTTCGAGTTCAAGCGCCAACTCTTTGCCACCCTCTTTGGCGATCCGGCCATTAGCCAACACGTGAACAAACTGCGGCACAATGTAATCGAGCAGTCGCTGATAGTGCGTCACCAGGATCACGGCGTTGTTCGCGTTGTGAAGTTGATTGACGCCGCCGGCTACGATTCTTAAGGCGTCGATGTCCAGGCCCGAATCGGTTTCATCAAGCACCGCCAACTTTGGTTCGAGCACCGCCATCTGCAGAATTTCGTTGCGCTTCTTCTCGCCACCGGAGAATCCTTCATTGACTGAACGCGTCATGAAACTAGCGTCCATTTCCACTACCTTGGCACGCTCCTTTAATAAATCTTTAAACTCGAGCGGATCGAGTTCCTCTTCGCCGAGGTGCTTACGCTTCTCGTTATACGCGAGCCGAAGGAATTGAGCGTTTGAAACGCCCGGGACCTCGATTGGATATTGAAACGCCATGAAGATGCCCTCGCGCGCACGTTCGTCCGGGGCCAACTCGAGTAGGTTCTTGCCCTCGTAAAGCACTTCACCTTTTGTGACTTGATACGCCGGGTGCCCCGACAGGACTTTCGCCAGCGTCGACTTGCCCGAGCCGTTCGGCCCCATGATGGCGTGAATCTCGCCTTTGTTTACGGTGAGATTGATCCCTTTCAGGATTTCATTCCCATCGATTCCCGCATGTAAGTTTTTGATTTCTAACATGAAAATAATTTACTCCGTAAATTCTTTGGTCATAGGAATCGGGTGCCAGGCGCCGGTCAAGCAATCTTTCCGGCACCTGACACCCGACACCCAGCACCTTCAGTTATCCAACGCTGCCTTCCAGCTTCAAGCCAAGTAACCGCTGCGCTTCGACCGCAAATTCCATCGGTAACTGCAAAAACACATCCTTGCAGAAACCGTTGATGATCAGGGAAACCGCGTCTTCCTGCGAAATGCCGCGCTGCTGAAGATAGAACAATTGCTCCTCGCTGATCTTCGAGGTGGAAGCTTCGTGCTCAACACTAGAGCTGTTGTTCATTACCTCAATATAGGGAAACGTATTCGCGCCACAATTCGATCCAATCAGCATCGAATCGCACTGCGTGTAGTTGCGCGCGCCTTCCGCTTTCGGCATCACCTTAACCAACCCGCGATAGCTGTTGTTCGACTTGCCCGCGGCAATTCCTTTCGAGATGATCGTCGAGCGCGTATTCTTGCCGAGATGGATCATCTTTGTGCCGGTGTCGGCCTGCTGCGCGTGATTGGTTAACGCCACCGAATAAAACTCACCAATCGAGTTGTCGCCCTGCAGTATGCACGAAGGGTACTTCCACGTTATCGCCGAACCCGTTTCAACCTGCGTCCAGGAAATTTTCGAGTTGTGACCGGCACACTTGCCGCGCTTGGTCACGAAGTTATAGATACCGCCGACGCCTTCTTCATCGCCCGCATACCAATTCTGCACGGTTGAATATTTGATTTGCGCATCGTCGAGCGCTACCAGCTCGACTACCGCCGCGTGCAACTGGTTCTTATCAAACTTCGGAGCAGTGCAACCTTCGAGATAAGAAACGTGAGAGCCCTCTTCGGCTACTATCAGCGTTCTTTCAAACTGTCCCGACTCGGAATTATTAATCCTGAAGTAGGTGGACAGTTCCATAGGACAGCGCACGCCCTTGGGGATGAAACAGAACGAGCCATCGGAAAAGACTGCGCTGTTAAGCGCTGCAAAAAAGTTATCGTTCGTCGGCACCACGGAACCGAGATACTTCTTAATGAGATCGGGATAGTCGCGAATCGCTTCCGTAAATGAGCAGAAGATCACCCCGTGCTTCTTCAGCTTCTCTTTATAGGTTGTGGCTACCGAAACCGAGTCAAACACAGCATCCACAGCTACGTTGGCAAGTTGTTTCTGCTCGGTCAAAGGGATGCCTAACTTCTCGAACGTGCGCAACAATTCGGGATCAACTTCATCAAGGCTGGCTAAGGCAGCCTTTCGCTTGGGCGCGCTGTAGTAGATAACGTCCTGGTAGTTGATTTCGGGATAGGAAATGTTCGGCCAGTGTTTCGGCTCGGTCATGGTCAACCAATGACGATAAGCCTTGAGACGAAACTCCAACATCCAGTCCGGCTCATTTTTCTTCGCTACGATCAGACGAATCGTGTCTTCCGACAAACCACGAGGGATAACATCGGATTCGATGTCAGTTACGAAACCGTATTTGTATTCCTGCTGACTTAATAGTTCTGCTGTGCTCATTTGTATTATGACCGCATCCAGCGGCTGTCACGCTTGCACGTGACTAGTCTCCAATTTGGTTCTTGAACTCTGAATTTTATGTAAGACCGCGTCGACGTTGGCTTCTGTTCCCAACAGTTGCGACAGCGTGATGTCGGACAATGCGTTGTCGACAATCTGGTGCAGCTCAACGATGACTGGCCGGATGCCGCAATCACCGGTGTGCACACATGAATCCAAAACGCCTGCATAACTCTTGCAATGCGTTTCGACGCGCTCATCGTCGAGCACGCTGATAACTTCGTTCAAATGAATATCCGCCGCAGAACGCGCAAGTCGATACCCACCCTTGGTGCCCCGCTGCGACTGGACCAAGCCGGCCTTGTTTAAAATCCACATCAGCTTGCCGGCATTCGCAACTGAGATCCCTTCCAGCCGCGCAATCTGCGCGAGGGTCAGCGACTCGTCCTGCACATCGGCACGCGCGAGCTGCAGCAAACAGCGTAATCCATATTCTTCTTGTGCAGATATCTTCATCGGTTTGTTCACTGGGAACAGAAGCAGTTTAACCAATCCTTACTTTTAAGTCAACATTGGTTAAGCGCTTTTACTTGTTGGAGATGCGCCAAACGGTCGGACCAATTTGGGGTTAGAGTGTGAAGTTAAAGTCGATGTAGCCGCTGACGCGAACCGGCTGGCCTTCGCTAAAAGAGGGGGCAAAGATCCATTGCTTCGCGGCACCTTCGGCGGCAGGGCGGAGTAGAGCGGGTCCGTCCGATTTCGGCACTTCGATGACCTTGCCGTGCTCATTGAGAATCACGTACACGCGCACCAGGCCCGCCATTCCCATCTGCCTGGCGACCGTTGGATAGTGAGGCAGGACTCTCTTGGCTGCAATTGAGTTTAGTGAACCCTTATCGACAGGTTTCGCCAGGTCCTCTGGAACGACCGATGTTGGACTGACGTTAGGT
This sequence comes from Blastocatellia bacterium, assembly GCA_013697915.1. Taxonomy (GTDB): domain Bacteria; phylum Acidobacteriota; class Blastocatellia; order Pyrinomonadales; family Pyrinomonadaceae; genus PSRF01. The sequence goes on from JACCVY010000155.1 coordinate 26,650, forward strand.
CCCGCAACCTCTTGATCGGGTTGCTGTTCAGCAGATGTGGTACTAACCCGATTGGATCCGGTTTGCGGCTGCGCCACAGCGCCCGTTTTCACGATCGTCGTGGAGGTTGTTGGGGTTTCTGATTTACGCGCCGGCAGCACTGGCATGGCGCCAAGCGAAGCAACCTGCGTTTCTGAAGATGCCAGCACCTCGCGCACACCCGAGTATTCGCGGGACCAGACTGCTTGGTCGTCGGCGTCTTTTGCCAACGCTAGCCGCAGTCCCAGTACATCTTCCAACAACGACAAAGAGTCGTACGCCTTGCGGCCCGCGGATATCGTTTTAGCCTGCGCAACCATGCGCTCGAGCAGCGCTCTCAGGCGATTCAAGTCGTTCGCCGCTTCGGGCTGGAGGTTTGCATCCGCGACGTTGATGCCAAAACTACGATAACGCGCGAGGTGACCACGAGCTCCATTGATCGCCTGACCGGCAAGTGCAAAATAAGTTCGCAGCGAATCTTCATTACTGCCCGCGTCGGATTTGAAGCTTTCGTCGAGCAGCGCCTCGGCCCGCGTGTAATTCCCGGCTTCCAGATAGACGTTCATGAGCATGACCGAAGTGATATTGCGAAGTGCAGGTTCTTTGGTCGCAGCTCTAACCGATTCGAGCTCAGTGGCTGCGGTTTCCAACTGGTGAGCGGCCATCAACGCCTTAGCGCGTTCGATGCGACCCTGATCCACCTCCGCAGACTTTGCGGCATCAATGAAGGATTGGGCCTGTAAGCTTGCACAGCAAAGAAGAAAAACTACCAGGATGGGAACAGTTCGCAGCACTCGAGGGGCGAAGGACAAGATTCGGTTCACTAATTACTCTCCTAATATAAATGCAAAAGCGAGCGTAAAACGCTCGCTTACCAGTTTCACAAAATTTTCGCGGTTATTATGATCAGATCAGGACAATATCGCAAGTCTCCATGCAAGCTATGGCTGCGCTCCGAGATTTCCCAGGCTCCTGGCTACCTGGTCGCGGAATCTTCGCGCGCTCGCCTTAATTTCCTGCTCATTAAGCGTCAGGAGTCGCCGGTCGCGCATCACGATGCGACCGTTAATTATTACCGTTTCTACATCATTTGCTTTGGTGGCATAAACCAGATCGGAATAGACGTTATATAGCGGGATTTGGTTCAGCGAATCGCGTTCGACAATCACCAGGTCCGCGCGCTTCCCCTTTTCGATCGAACCAATTTCGTTTTCCAGATGCAATGCCTGCGCGCCGCGAATGGTGGCCAATTCAAAAGCTTCTTGCGCCGACATTACCTTGGGATCGCCACTGAAAACTTTATGAAGTTTGGCTGCCGTATCCATCTCTTCCCACATGTTTAGGTCGTTGTTCGACGCCGCTCCGTCCGTTCCCAGGCCCACCAGCAAGCCGCGCTTTAGCATCTGCGGAACTGGGGCCACACCTGAAGCGAGTTTCATATTCGATTGCGGGTTATGAACAATTCCGACGCCGATTTTCTTCAGAAGATCGAGTTCTTCTTCGCTTGGCCAAACAACGTGCGCCGCGATTACCTTGTTGCTGAGAAAGCCAATGCGCGCCAGATAGTCGATAGGACTGGCTCCTTTAGCCTTGATGCTGTCGTCGATCTCTCGCTTGGTTTCGGAAATATGAGTAACGATAGGTGCGCCGGTGCGATCGGAAAAGGCGCGCACCGCCTTCAGGTGTTCTTCAGAAACTGTGTAAGGCGCATGCGGCGCAATAGCCGGAACAATAAGTTCGTGCCCTTTCCACCGTTGTACAAACTTTGCTACGTAGGCCATCCCTTCAGCGTTCGTCTTGTTGTCGGCAACCGGAAAATCAATGATTGTTTCCCCGAGAACCCCGCGAACGCCTGCCTTTGCAGTTTCATCCGCAATCGCGTCTTCGAAGTAATACATGTCGCAGTAAGTCGTCGTCCCGCCGCGAATCATTTCTGCCAGGCCCAGTCGAGTTCCTGCGCGCACAAATTCTTCTGAAAGATTTTTCGCTTCGGCCGGAAACATATATTTCGTCAACCAATCCTGCAGATCGAGATCGTCCGCCAGACCGCGAAACAAAGTCATCGGAATATGCGTGTGGCCGTTAATTAGCCCGGGAACGATTAGCTTTCCGTCCGCCTCCACTGTTTGCGCGGCCGTATATTGGGCTGAAATTTCCTTGCGCGTGCCGACGGCGACGATGCGCCCGCCTGCAACCGCGACCCCTGCGTCCTGAATGACACGACGATCCTGGTCCATCGACACGAGCGTCCCACCCAACACCAAAAGCTCAACTTGCTTCATGCGGCGGCCCCTCCGCTGAGCGCTGACAGGCAAAAAATAGGCAAAAACAACGGCAGCTAGCGTGATTGCAACAATGGTTTTCTTTGACATGCGACTAAACATAATGGAATGCCTTGCCAAGTTTTTCTAATCTTTCTGCGCGCCGCTCAGAAAGCGTGCGTCGAAAGCAAGTGGTAACAATTCTTTGATTGAACACTCTTGAGTTTCGCCCTTAAGGTTACCGAGTATGATTTTCGCGTGCTTGGCAAACTCCCAAATAATCTGCCGGCACGTGCCGCATGGCGGTGTCAGCGATTCCGTATCCGCAACTATTGCCAGTTCCGCAAAGTCACGCTCGCCTTCTGACAATGCTTTCCAGATGGCTACGCGTTCACCGCACACGGTCAGACCATAACTGGCGCTTTCGACGTTGCAGCCAGTATAGATTTTTCCAGCTTCAGTTCTTACTGCGGCCCCCACCAGGAAATTTGAAAAAGGAGCGATGGAATGTAAACGAGCTGTTTTTGCTATTTCAACTAATTCCTGCAAACTCTCTTCACTCAAGATTGGCCTCCAACTGAGGTTAAAGCGCCCGCCAACCTCTCGCGAATTTTTCCACTTATCAAATCAATGCTCACTATATTATGTCCACCTTCCGGAATGATGACGTCAGCGTAGCGTTTTGATGGCTCGACAAACTGCATGTGCATTGGTCGAACCGTTCCAATGTATTGTTCGATAACCGATTCTACCGTGCGACCGCGCTCGGCTATGTCGCGGCGCAAACGGCGGATGAAACGAATGTCGTCAGGAGTATCAACGAAAACCTTGATGTCCAACTGCTCCAGCAACCGCGGATCCGCGAAGATCAAAATACCTTCAACAATCACAATCGGCTTTGGATCGACCGCGCGCGTTTCGTTCAGGCGCATGTTTGAACGGAAATCGTAAATCGGCAGGTCTATCGCTTCGCCGGCTCTCAGTTTGCGCACATGATTGACCAGCAGATCATTATCGAGCGCGTCGGGGTGATCAAAGTTCGCGACTTGCCGGTAGTCGAGCGGCAGATCTTTTAGGTTGCGGTAATAGGAGTCCTGCTGAATGAAGACGACTTCGCTCGCCCGCACCGTCTCTAAGATACGATTCGCTACCGTCGTCTTGCCTGAGCCGGTTCCGCCGGAAATGCCGATGATTAAGCTCAAAAAAACTCTTCTCCAGTAGCATAGACTTTAGGAAGCTCTGATTAAGTTAATCGGGCTTACCTTTCCAAAACCCGCGTAGCGGGCGAAAGTACAGAGCCTGGGGTGGAGCGAAGCGGAACCCCAGGTTAACGTCAGGTAATAGGACCGAGCGCGCGAAGCGTGCGATAGCGCTAAGGCTACATTTATTGGATCATTTACCGCAGTCGCCCGCTTCGCGGGCTTTTGCATCATATTACAATGATCCTGGGGTTCCGCTTCGCTACACCCCAGGCTTGATGCCGACGCCGCGCTTCGCAGGCTGATTACAAACTGGACTTTAGTCTGTGCCAGCTTTGGTTGCCTGAACCACAGGCTAAAGTCAGTTCTTCGACGGCAGTTTGGCAATGATTCGTCTCAGCAACTGCGCAAATGTGGCCCGCACGCGCTCGCCAGTCTCCATTACTTCCGCGTGATTGATTAGTTGTTCACTGATGCCGGCGGCCATGTTTGTGATGCATGAAATGCCAAGCACGTTGATGCCCATTTGCCGCGCCACAATTGCTTCAGGCACCGTGCTCATGCCGACGGCATCAGCGCCAAACGCGCGCAACATGTGTATCTCGGCGGGCGTTTCGTAGCTGGGTCCGGCCAGTCCTGCGTAGATGCCGCGTCGAAGACTCACCCCCAATTCGCGCGCTTCTTCAATTGCCAGCTCCTGCAATTCACGCGAGTACACTTCCGTCATGTCGGGAAAGCGCGGACCAAAACGCTCGTCATTCGGGCCGCGCAGCGGGTTTACTCCCATCAGATTCAGGTGATCGCTGATAACCATCAACGCGCCCTGATTAAGTTGCACGTTGACCCCACCCGACGCGTTCGTAAGTATCAACGTATCGATACCCAGCAGTTTGAAAGTTCTAATCGGAAACGTGACTTGCTCGAGTGAGTAGCCTTCGTAAAAGTGTACGCGCCCCTGCATTGCGACCACGTTATTTTCTTCAACCTTGCCGATAACCAAACGGCCCGCATGTCCCTGTGCTGTTGAAGACGCAAATCCGGGAATCTCCTGATAAGGAATCGCGATAGCGTCTGCAAAGTCATCTGCAAAGCCACCCAGTCCGCTTCCCAACACCAGGGCCACCCGAGACTTGGCGCTGGTGCGCGCGCGAATCTCCTTTGCCGCACGCTCAGCGCGTGCATACAAATCCGTTTGGGCCCTGGCTTCAGACACGTTTCCATTCATCAGTTCACTCACCTGCAATACGCTGCGCGTTATTTTTCCTTTTGGTATGGAATGCCCAATGCGCGCGGCGGTCGCGACGAGCCGATGAAGCCCGCGAGCACAATGATTGTCAAAAGGTAGGGGACCATTTGAATAAACTGGACGGGAATATCATCACCCGGAGTTTGCCGCAACAGGGTTGCAAAGAACGCCGGCAGTTTTATCGCGCCCTGCATCTGAATCGAAACGGCTTCGGTGAAACCAAACAACAGGCAGGCGAGCAGTGTTTGAACCGGCCGCCACTTGCCGAAGATCAACGCCGCTAAAGCAATGAAGCCGCGGCCTGACGTCATGTTTCGGGTGAACAGAGACGACTGACCAATTGACAGATACGCACCGCCCATACCAGCCAACGCGCCGGCGATCAAAACTCCCGAATAGCGAATGCGACTAACACTAACGCCGGCCGCGTCCGCCGCTTCCGGGTTTTCACCAACCGACCGGAGTCGCAATCCAAAAGGCGTGCGATACAAGACGTACCACGTGATCGGAACCATCGCGAAAGCAATGATTATTGGCGCCCAGGGAATAAGTTGTTCTTTCGGAATCTGCGGCGTCGAACCGGAAGACAGAAATAATGCGCCACTGAGAAAACCCGGCACACCAATCATCAGAATATTGATCGCGGTTCCGCTGACTACCTGGTCGGCTTTGTAGCGAATACAAACGATTGCGTAGATTGCAGCAATGAAAATTCCTGCGCTCATGCCGGCAAGCAAACCTATCCAGGGACTCGCCGCGCCCAGATGCAGCTTCGAGTCCGCAGCGTAGGTGACCGCCGCCGCAGTAAACGCGCCCGCCAACATTTTTCCTTCGAGCGCGATATTGATGATGCCCGAGCGTTCAGAAAACAGACCGCCAAGCGCAGCCAGGATCAAAGGCGTCGCCAGGCGCACCGTTGACCAAATCAAAGCTATGGTGAAAAGGTCTCTCATTTGAGTTACACCTTTGAGCGTTTGAGCAAACCAAATCTGCCGAACGGACCACGAAACAATGCTTCCGCAGCAACGAAAAGAATCACCACGCCCTGGAGCACGTCCACGAGATCTTTGGTTACGTTGTTGGTGAAGGCATCAACAAAGATGCCGCCGCGAATCAGCATGCCAAACAAAATTGCCGATAACAGAACTCCCACCGGATGATTGCGACCCAGCAACGCCACGGCAATACCGGTAAATCCATAGCTGGCGGAAAAACCGTCGTAGTAACGATAACGGTAGCCCAGCACTTCGTTAATGCCGACCATGCCGGCCAGCGATCCGGAAATAGTCATCGCGATTATTATCTGCTTGCGAATCGAGATGCCGCCATATTCGGCCGCGGTTGGATTCGACCCCGTCGCTCGCAACTCGTAGCCCCACTTTGTGCGCCAGAGAAAAAGGTAGACCAACACACAACAAACCAGCGCCAGGATGAATGCCAAATTGAGCGGGATGCGTTCCGGAAACCCGGGCAGAAATTTTCCCATGCGCGCGATGTGTGCGCCGCCACCGATCTCGGTCGTTTCCATAATCGGATCGCCGGGCGTTTTGTAGTGGTACTGCGTGAAGTAACTGACCAGTGCGACAGCGATAAAGTTCAACATGATGGTGTTGATGACTTCATGCGAACCAAACCGCGCCTTTAACACTCCCGGAATTGCGCCCCAGGCCCCGCCGGCGATAATTGCCGCTAAGAAACACAGCGGCAGCAGCAGCCAGGCTGACATGTGCACGAAGGTGATGCCCACCCATGCGGTTGCAAACGCCGCGACATATAGCTGCCCTTCAGCTCCGATGTTTAGCAGGCCACAACGAAAGGCAACCAAAACGGCCAAGCCGGTAAAGATTAACGGCGTCGCATAAAAGAGTGTGTAGCCAATGCCGTCCGGCCACGACAAGGCGCTGCCGATCAGCAGCTTATACGCGACGATTGGATCATCGCCGATGATTAGAATCAGAATTCCACCAACGATGAAAGCCGCGATGACGGCAATCAGTGGAAACATCAATTCACGCAAAAGTTTCATTTGTTGTCAGATCTCACGCTTGACCTTTTTTAATTGGCAATCGCAAATCGGCAATCGGAAATGGCTTCAGTGTCCGCCTGCCATTAGCAGGCCAATCTGTTCAATCGTCGCAACTTTCGGATCAACGTCGCCGACTATGCGGCCCTCGTGAATGATCAGCAAGCGATCGGCGAGCGCGGTTACTTCTTCCAACTCTGCCGAGACAAGCAATACTGCGCAACCAGCATCACGCAGGGCGACCAGCTTGCGGTGAATAAACTCGATCGCGCCGATATCAACACCGCGCGTCGGTTGCGAAACGAGCAAAAGTTTCGGATGTAGCTCAAACTCGCGACCGATGATCAACTTCTGCTGATTGCCGCCTGATAACGCGCGCGCCGGCAATTCCTGATTGGTGGGCCGCACGTCGAAGTCTTCAATTATTTGTGCCGCGCGTTTGCGGATGGCCTGGTCGTCGAGAAATACACCGGCCGTCGAAACTACAGGTTTGCGGTAATGGACGCCCAAAATCGAATTTTCTGCAAGACTGAAATCCAACAACAAGCCGCGCCGATGTCTATCTTCGGGAATGTGAGCAATGCCAAGTTCGCGTCGCGCCCGCGCGTTAACGCGGGTGATGTCGCGGCCTTCCAGTCGAATTGCGCCGGTCAAATGCGCCGCGAGTATGAGGCCGGCAAGCGCCTCAATCAACTCCGTTTGTCCATTACCCTCGACGCCGGCGATGCCGAGGATTTCGCCTTTACGTACTTCAAAAGAAACGTCATTCACGCGCTTGGTACCGTTGCTGGTCGACACAGAAAGATTCTTTACCGACAGCTCGGCAGTCCCAACATCTGCATCCGGCTTTTCAACCCGTAGCAATACTTCACGGCCAACCATCATGCGCGCCAGCTCCGCTGCATTGGTATCTTTTGTCGCCACCTGACCGACGACGCGACCGTCGCGCATTACCGTTACTTCATCAGAGATGGCCAGAACCTCAGAAAGCTTGTGCGTAATGATGACAACAGTTTTTCCCTGCTGGCGCATGCCGCGCAGGATGGCGAAAAACTCGTCAACCTCCTGTGGCGTAAGCACCGCGGTCGGCTCATCGAGAATCAACACCCGCGCATGACGATACAAAGCTTTTAACAATTCGACGCGCTGCTGCTGACCTACCGAAAGATGTTCGATAACCGCATGTGGATTAACGGCGAGCTTGAATTCTTCTGAAAGCCCCTGAATATCGGTTGTCGCCTTGTGCAGGTCAAGCGCAATTTCGCTGCCCGGCTCGGCGCCAAGCACAATATTTTCGGCTACGGTCATCGTGCTGACGAGCATGAAGTGCTGGTGGACCATGCCAATGCCAAGGGCGATGGCATCATGAGGGCTGTTAATCTGGCGCGCTTGGCCATCGACTATGATTTCACCGCTATCGGCTTTGTAAAAGCCGTAAGCAATACGCATCGCGGTGGACTTGCCCGCGCCGTTCTCGCCAACAATGGCGTGAATAGTGCCCGGCTTAACGACAATGTTTACGTTGTCGTTTGCAAGCACGTCACCAAATCGCTTTGTTATGTTTCTTAACTCGAGCACTGGTGTTGTCAGTCGTCAGTTGTCAGTTGTTAGTTGCTGGTGCCTGACGAATTCGAAGTCGACTGTCGTGGCCGATGGAATTCAGATAAGCATTTAGTTTTGGCCCAAGCTCATCAATGAGAGGCTTTAGGTCTCTGACCTGTTTGGCGGACAACAGATCGCGTTTGAACGCACGTCTCAACCAGTGCTTTGACTCGTTCAGTGAACCTCTTGCGATTCGCACAAAGCGTTTATTGTCAGCGAAAGTGCCTCGGCCGGTCCCTTCTGCAATATTTGCGCCGATGCTATCTACAGCTCTCACAAGTTGTTTGCCTACGGTGTCACGAGCAAAAGGGCTCCATGCAAGCACTACGATCGAAATCATCGGAAAGTTCTTCCGACAACTTATACACCCTTAAATTCTCAAAATTGGTCCGAGCCATAATGAGTCTCCTAAGGGTGAACAGCAACTGACTACTAACAACTAGCGACTAGCGACTGACCGATTTCATTGAATCATCTTATCCGTAACCTTAATCTCGCCGCCGATGATCTTCTTTTTCGCTTCTTCAATTTGTTGAATCATTTCCGGCGTAACCAGATTCTGGTTGTTCTGGTCCATTGCATAACCGACGCCATCCTTGTCCAATCCATAAACGTGGATGCCGGCTTGAAACTGTCCCTTGACCACGTCCTCGACAATTGAATAGACCGCGTTGTCGACCCGCTTAACCATGCTGGTGAGCACAAAGCCCGGCTTAACCATATTCTGATTTGAATCAACGCCGATTACGAAGTGGGTGGCGGCGCCATTTTGTGTGCCGGCTTGTTCAACCGCATCAAACGCTCCCAGCCCGGAATTGCCGGCGGCAGTAAAGATCACATCGGCGCCTTTGCCGATTTGCGCCAGCGCGAGTTCCTTGCCCTTGCCCGGATTGTTCCAGGCAGAGTCAGTGACGCCTACATAGTTTTGAATAACCCTGATGTTAGGATTGACGGCGCGCGCGCCTTCTTCGTATCCGCCTTCAAACCGGTGAATGAGACCAATGTCCATCCCGCCCAAAAATCCTATCGTGCCGGTTTTGGATTTTTTCGCCGCCAGCATGCCGACCAGGTACGAACCCTCGTGTTCCTTGAACACCAGCGAAGCGACATTTGGCAGCTCGCTTACGCCGTCAACAATCGCGAAATGAATGTTTGGATATTCTTTAGCCACGCGTTCCATGATCGGCGCCTGGGCAAAACCCACGCCGATGATCAAGTCGTAGCCGCGCTCGGCAAACGCGCGCATGGCGGGCTCAATTGAGGTTGGGTTGCCGGGTTCGATGTCGCGCAACACAATGTTGAGCGCGGGCTTGCCGCAGGGAGTTCCGTCCGGCCAGTTACCTGTCTCGGCACACTTCACACCGGCAAAAGCAGCGGCGTTGAAAGAACGATCGTCTTTGCCGCCAATATCGAACACGATGCCGACATGAATTTTCGATTTGTCGTCGGCGCTATAACTAGTGCGGTTGCAGGCTGAACCAAACAGCGCGAGCCCTAACAAGATTGAAACGATTAACCAAAGCGCCAACTTCATTCGTTTATTACTTCCTTCACCAACAATAGTTCGTTAAAAGACTCGTCGCCGATTTCGTAAGCGGCTTGAATGGTTTGCACCGCCTCTTTTGCCTTCGCTTCATCGCCACAGTAAATGGTGCCGAGACGATCGTGGACGTTAATGTGACTGCCAATTTTTACGTCTGTTATGAACCCGACTGAGGGATCTATTTCATCGTCGATGCGCACGCGTCCCCCGCCGATTGCCGCAATGGCATGACCAATTTCGGCCGTCTTAACGCCAGTAACAAAACCTGAACGCGGCGATTCTACCTTAAACGATTCTGTCGCCAAAGGAAGAAACTTAGCAGGCTCATCGCATACGCGCGGGTCTCCACCTTGCGCGGCGACGTTCGCACGAAAACTCTCCAACGCTTTGCCTGACGATAGAATATTTTGGAGACGATCCCGCGCGGCAGCCAACGAGTCATCGACGTGCGCCAGCACCAGCATGTGCGCCGACAGTTCGATTGAAAGATCCCGAACCGGACGGGCTCCCTCGTCAACCTCGCCACGCAAGAGTTGGATGCACTCTTTAACTTCAACTGAATTCCCCACGGCGCGACCAAGTGGCTGATTCATGTCGGTGAGCAAGGCGCGAGTGCGAATGCCGCAGGAGTTTCCGGTTTTGACAAGCGCATGCGCCAGTTTTTGCGCGCGCGGTTCATCGCGCATGAATGCTCCCGAACCAACTTTGACATCAATCACCATTGCATCCAGGCCGGCCGCGCCTTTTTTCGAGATTATCGAAGCGACGATGAGCGGAATGGCTTCGACCGTTGCGGTGGCGTCGCGCAGCGCGTACATCTTTTTATCCGCGGGCGCCAGCTCAGCAGTTTGACCCGACATTGCATAACCAACGGTTTGCAGAACTTTTTCGAATTCAGAAGCGCTTAGGTTTACACGATAGCCGGGAATCGATTCCAACTTATCAAGCGTTCCCCCGGTATGGCCCAATCCGCGTCCTGAAATCATCGGCACGCAAACTCCGCAGGCCGCAACCATTGGCGCGATCAGCAACGACGTCTTATCGCCGACTCCTCCGGTTGAATGCTTATCAGCTTTTGGTTTTGCGATCGACGAGAAATCAAGAACGTTGCCCGAGTGCAACATCGCCTCGGTGAGGATTTCCTGTTCGGCATCGTTCATCCCATTAAGGTAGATCGCCATCAGCAAGGCGCTGATCTGATAGTCGGCGATGGAGCCGCTCGTGACGCCGTCGATGAAGAAAACGATCTCTTCGCGCGAGAGCTGCGCGCCATCGCGCTTTTTTCTGATGACGTCCTGTGGTCTCAATTCGTTTTCCTTCGCTCCACCGTAAAGCAAACTGTTAGTTTGCGGTCGTCCGTTGGCTCAAACTTGAGAGTTCACCCACCAACGCAAACTAACAGTTTGCTTTACAGTTCAACGCAAACAAATTGTTTGCTTTACGACTCGATTAGGACAACTGCCTGCGCAGAAACGGCCAGCCCTTGTCCGACAGCATCAAGGCCTTCACCTGTCTTTGCCTTAACACTGACGCAGCCGATATCAACAGCCAGCGCCTCGGCCAAACGCTCACGCATTGAAAAAATGTAAGGCCGCAAATGCGGCGCTTCGAGCATGATCGTCGCGTCTACGTTTACAATGTGAATGTTTCGTTCGTGTGCCAGCCAGACGACGCGCGACAGCAGTTGGAGACTGTCGGCGTCTTTCCATTGCGGATCGCTGTCCGGAAAATGCATTCCCAGATCGCCTTCACACAACGCGCCGAGAATGGCATCGCTGACAGCGTGCAAGAGCGCATCAGCATCTGAATGTCCTTCAGCGCCGCGCTCAGAAGCGACGTGCACGCCGCCCAACATGAGCGGCCGACCTTCGACGAGGCGGTGCGTATCATTACCAATGCCGATGCGGAACATAAGAGACAGAAGTCAGAAGTCAGAAGTCAGAAGTCGTTCGGCAAGAACCAGATCTTCGGGCCGAGTAATCTTGATGTTGCGCGCGCTGCCCTCAACGATAGCTACTCTTTCACCCAGGCGTTCGACCAAAGAACTTTCGTCAGTCAACTCAGGATCGAAAACATCTGCCTGCTCGTAAGCGCGACGGAGAAGTTTGTATCGAAAGCACTGCGGCGTCAGCGCGTTCCTTAGATCGTCACGTCTCAGAGTTCTTACGACAGCGCCATCGCGAATTTCTTTAACTGTGTCTACCGGCGAACTAACCAGGATGGCGGCGCCATCAACCTGCGCGGCGGCGATGGTGCGCGCTATCTCCTCGGCAGTCACAAATGGGCGAACTGCGTCGTGGACTGCGACAATCTCTACCGTTGTTTCTCGCACGGCCTGCAATCCACGCAGCACTGACTCAGCACGCGTTGCGCCGCCCGGCACAACCTTCCGGAGCTTTCGCAGCTCGCGTTTGCCTGCTAAAGATAAAAAACCAGCCGCTTCGGCGGCTGAGATTACGACGATGATTTCTTGAATGGAATCACACTGCTCGAATGCTTGCAGTGTGTGAAAAATGATAGGCGTGCCCGCCAGCTCGAGAAATTGTTTTGGCCGCTTGCCTGCCATCCGGAGGCCTTGCCCGGCGGCGGCTATGATTGCGACGTTCATAAGTAATGACCGGTGACGGAAGACCGGGGACGGAAGAAAGCCAGACTTTCTTTCTCGGTCGTCGGTCGTCGGTCACCGGTCCGCTAAGATTCCGTTATTGGCTCGCCGTCGGTTATCCGCACGGGCCCCCGCGCTTCTCGGGAGGGGCGGCGAGTTGTGCCGTTGGCGCGGTGTTCGCCGCTAAATCCGTTTTCCGGCTCTTCCCAAAGACGTCCAAAAATCATCTTGCCCGCAGTGGTTTGCAGGACACTGGTGACGGCGATGTCCGCGTTCTTGCCAATCAAACGTCGCGCGTTGTCGACCACAACCATAGTGCCGTCGTCGAGATAGGCGACGCCCTGGTTGTATTCTTTCCCTTCCTTCAGGATGAACACACGCATCGCTTCGCCGGGAAGGACGACCGGCTTTAGAGCATTCGCCAGTTCGTTAATGTTCAGCACGCTGACGCCGCGCAACTGCGAAACCTTATTTAAGTTGAAGTCGTTGGTAACAATCACCGCATCGAGTTGCTTTCCCAGCTCGATCAATTTCAAGTCCACTTCGCGCACCGACGGAAAGTCAGTTTCTACAATCTGGATATCAAGCGAGCTGTTGTTCTGCAAGCGGTTAAGCATGTCGAGCCCACGACGGCCGCGCTGGCGTTTGGAAGAGTCGGGCGAGTCAGCGACCTGTTGCAGCTCACGCAAAATGAATTGCGGAATGATCAGCGTGCCTGTCAGAAATCCCGTCTCGGCCACGTCGGCGATGCGGCCGTCGATGATTACCGAAGTGTCGAGAATTTTCAGGTCGCGCCGCGAAGCTTTGTCGGTAAGTATGCCGCCAAGCGCCGATAACTCGAGATAGTCACCCTTGGCGGCTCCGACCATTAACCCTACGTAGCCCATAAAAAAGACCAGGCCGAGCGTAAGAAAGGTGCGCACTTCGTGGGCGATCGATTCCTGCCTCATGATTAGCGAGCCAATCAGATAAGCGCCGACGATCCCGAGGATGGAACCCACGGCCGCCCCGATCAGTGTCTTCAAAGATGCGCGTCGGATTCTTAATTCGAAAAGAATAATGCAGATTGCAACCAGGGCGCCCACACCTGCGGACATCCACGGATCACCGCCGACAGGTTTCAGAATGTATCCGGCGGCGATAAGAAAAGCAGTAAAAATTAAGCGGATGATGACGACATCCCCATGCATAATGGCGAATCTTATCACGGCCACCCTACGCCGTCACCAAAAACCTCGGGCAAACAGCCTTAACAAACGGCTCGACAGCGGTCCTGACAACAAAAAGGACGGACACCCGGGTCCGCCCTACTTTGTCTTGTTGTAATGCTTCAGAATTTAGCGGTTGTCTGGATATTGAATCCGCACACTAAAGCTGCCGCTGTTATCGCTGTAGTTGTCGTCGTTAACCAATAGGAATAAGCGACCGTCGCTTGGAACCGTTAAGGTCATTTGATTTCCAACCAGGAATGGCTGAGTCGTCTGACCATTCTGTAGAAGAATGTAACCAATGAGCGCTCCAACTCCCGCAGTGGGAACGGGTCGTGTGCCGAAGATCGACGCCGCGCCTGGCGTTGCGCCGTTTGGCGAAACCACCCCTACGCGTCGTCCCGCCGTAATGTTTCCGCTCGCCGTAATCATCACCTGATCACCTGCGCGCAAATCGATGCCTGTATCAGCGCCGCGAGATTCAGTTCCCTGAACGGCGATGATTCGTTCCAGCATGCGACCGGTGCGGCGACCATCGCGATTCGGATCATACCCGGGCTGTCGCGAACGGACTGGCGCTGTTCCAGCACCTTCACCCGGCAACTCGAAGGGATCGTACGCATCGTCTGTAGGCCGATTGTTATCGTCTGATGTGCGGGCCATCGCCGAAAGATCAACTTCCTTGCGAATGCGAACATTAAAAGCGCCGCGAGCATCGGTGTAGGAACTACGATTGGCAGTTAGATATAAACGACCGTCACGATCGGCGGTAAATTCCCTGCCCGCGCCTAGTTCGATGATCGGCGAATCAAACTCGTTTCCGATTACGCCAATGAGAGCGCCTTCTGCAACGCGCGGCAGCGGCGCGTATTGATCGGTGCTGCTCAAGCCGGCAGGCGTAATACGCGAACGGCCTGCGTAGATCGTGCCGGTCGCGTCAACCCTGACTCGTTCGCCGCGACGAACATCGACGCCACTATCAATCCAATTTGCACCAAGTGTCACGTCGACGGTTTGCGTTTGATAACGAGCATCATCCAGCGACCGGCCGTCAATCTCAATATGATCAATATCGCGCGGGCGCAGGAAGATCACTTCGCCCTGGCGCACTGTTCGGGTGGTCTGAGAATAGGTTGGCTGCGTTGAGTTTGAGTTCCGGTTATCAGTTCGTACCGGCAATGTTGCCGGCGCCGTTAACTGAATAGCGAATCGCCCATTTATGTAGCCCAGCACATTGCCTCGCAACGTCGTGCCACTGCGCAAGTAGATGGTGTCGGCGGCGGCAATCGAAACAGCCGCCAGAGTAATCAGTAAAGCAAAAACGATCTTTTTCATTAGTGGTCTCCTCCTTGGTCCTGGCCAAAGAAATTCCATATTGTGGGAGAGATCTAAGAGATAAAGAGGCTATTTGTCAGCTCAAGGGGTTCATTAAAGATACATCGAACTGGAATTGAGAGCAAACACGCTGATTTTTACTGGGCAACCAGTGATGTATTCCCTCAGTGACATGAGGTCAGTACCACCTCGCGATAGCGGGTGGGTCTCATGATTGCCAATTGTCAATTGCCGATTTTCGATTGGCACCTGACGAAAAAACCAACCGGCAATCGGCGATCGGAAATCAAAAATCCCAAGGCCCACCCGCTACCGCGAGGTGGTACTGACCTCATGTCACTGTGTCGTGTTCTAAGGCTTCGCTTCCGCGGCCGGCGGCTTAACCGTTACCGCAGGAATATTTTGATCGCGCACCAGTTGATTAAACACCGGCACGTCGGTGTTCATGATCTGTGCCAACCGAGCCAACTGCGCATCGATCTGTACAACCAGTTCGTCATAAACGACGTATGTCTGTTCGGTGGGCGCCGTGTCAGCGCTCGATAGCACCCCGGTTAACGAAGCGAGTTTGTCGTTCAGCCGAATGGGAAAGTTCAAAGGATCCTGGCTGCTTTGATTTTTTGTTTGATAAAGACTTTCTTCAACTGAAGTCAAATTCTTCTTCAACGCCGAAGCTGAGTCGTTGATGGCTTTGAACCCGGGCTGGCCCGCTACCCGCTTCAACAGATCGTCAACCTGCTTGCGCACATCCCGAATCTGAATGATCGCGTTGTGCGTTTCCGTTACCTTATCGCGAATTTTCAAACCAAATTCCAACTGCTTCGCATAGTCGCTCGGCGTTGTTGTCAAACGCGGATCGGGTTTCACTTCAAAGTTTTCAGAAAACGTTTTGCCGTCGACGGTCAGCCGCACCTGATACATTCCGGGCACAACCCGCGAACCGCGCAAGTCACCGCCCCACAAAATCATTCCCGGAAACCGAACCGCGTCCGCGTAACGCAAATTCCAAACAAAACGATTCAAACCGACGTCGGTCGTCAGCCGCGGTTGGCGGCCGCCGCCTCCAAAAGATTCTGATTCTTCGCCCGACGGCGCCTGCGGTTCTTCAGGAGGAGTCGTCACTTGAGCCGCGCCCGGCGCCGGAGATGCGGACGGAGATGGAGATGCTGATGAGGATGGTTGGACACCCGGCGAAGCGCCGGCAGTGGGTGAAGGCTGCGCGCTTGGCGCTTTCGCGGTGAACTTCTGAATTGATTTCCCTGACGAATCCAGGAATTCCAAAACTACATCGCTTGCCGGTTTGGATTTGAGTGAATAATAAACAACCGCACCGTTCGGCGGGTTCTTACCAATCGTCGCCGTAGGCGGAAGTTGAACGCCGCCGCCGCCCTGCATCCGGTAGGCATCTTCAGGGTGAAACAGCCGAGTGTCCTTGACCGCGTTCGTGCCACCAGCTCCCACCATTTGCCGCAGCAACGGCAGGTCATCAAAGATCCAAAACGATCGTCCCTGCGTCGCGGCGACCAGATTGCTTTCGCGTTTATGAATCGCAAGGTCGGTTACAGGGACCACGGGCAGATTGAATTGCATTGATTGCCAATTCGCGCCGTCGTCGAAAGAAACATACAGACCGGTTTCGGTTCCCGCGTACAGCAGGCCGCGCTTGTTTGGATCCTCGCGAATCACGCGTGTGAAAGTCGTATTGGGAATAGAATTCGTGATCTTCTTCCACGTCTTGCCATAATCGCTCGTTTTATAAAGATAGGGTTTGTAGTCGTCCCACTTGTACATCGTGGCAGCGAGATAAGCGGTGGCTGGATCATTCGGTGAAGCTTCTATCGAATTGATCTGGATCCATTCCGGCATGATTGATTTTGGCGGTGTCACATTTTCCCAGCTCTTGCCGCCGTCACGTGTTAGTTGGACCAGGCCGTCATCCGAACCCGTCCAGATCACACCCTTCGCTACAGGCGATTCCATAACCGTGAAGATCGTGTCGTAGTATTCAATGCTGGTGTTGTCTTTCGTAATTGGACCACCCGACGACGCTTGCTTTGATTTGTCGTTGCGCGTCAGGTCTGGACTAATGATTTCCCAACTTTGCCCTTCATTCAGCGATCGGAACAGGACGTTGCCCGCCGCGTAAAGCGTGTTCGAATCGTGTGGCGAGAAGAGAATCGGAAAATTCCACTGAAAGCGATACTTCAAAACATCGGCGCCGGCGCCCATCGGATTATTCGGGTAAGGCGATACATTTCGCAGTTGGCCGGTATGACGATCGTAGCGCGTTATCAAACCGCGGTACGATCCGGCATAAACAATTTGTGAATCTTTCGGCGAAGGCGCGATCCAGCCCGATTCGCCACCCCCCACGTCGTACCAGTCCTGACGCGTAATTCCGGAATCGACTGTGCGGCTGGCGATGCGAACAGTCGAGTTGTCCTGCTGGGCGCCATAGACGTTGTAGGGAAAATCGTTGTCGAGCGCGACGCGATAGAATTGGGCCGTGGGCTGGTCCTGTTCGGTCCAACTCTTTCCGCCGTTGAACGAAACATTCGCGCCGCCATCGTTGCTATTGATCATGCGATTGGGATCTTCGGGAGCAATCCAGAGATCGTGATTGTCGCCGTGCGGCACCGGCATCGAGGTAAACGTTTTTCCGGCATCGTTCGATTTATAGAAACCGGTGTTCAAAACATAAACCGTGTCGGCATTTTTCGGATCAGCGTAAATGCGCGAGTAATACCAGGCCCGCTGTCGCAGCCTTCTATCTTCGTTAACCTTCGTCCAGTTCTTGCCGCCGTTCTCTGAACGGAAAACACCGCCGTCTTCAGCTTCGACAATCGCCCACAGCCGATCGGGCGTTGCGGGTGAAGCCGTGATGCCGACGATTCCGATCATGCCCTTAGGCAAGCCCGGGTTGCGCGTGATTTCAGTCCAGGTGTCGCCGCCATCGGTTGATTTGAAAATGCCGCTGCCCGCGCCGCCGCTCTCCAGCGTCCAGGGCTTGCGATAAACCTCCCAGAAGGCTGCGTAAAGAATGTTTGCATTGGTCGGATCGAGAATCAGATCACAGGCGCCGGCTTTGTCGCTGCGATACAAAACCTTCTGCCAGGTCTTGCCGCCATCTTTCGAGCGAAACACTCCGCGCTGTTCGTTGGAAGCCCAGACATGACCCTGCGCCGCGACGAAAACAATGTCCGGATTTTTTGGGTTCACGCGAATGCGCGAAATCTGTCGCGTGTCTTCAAGGCCCATGCGTTTCCAGGTTTTGGCCGCGTCGGTGGATTTGTAAACGCCATCGCCGTGCGACACGTTGCCTCGGATTGGCGACTCACCCATCCCCACGTAAATCGTGTTCGGATCAGAATCCGACAAACCAATCGCGCCGACTGAGCCGGTGCCAAACACCGAGCCGTCCGTGATTGGTTCCCAGTTGATGCCGCCATCCGTTGTCTTCCAAACGCCGCCGCCTGTGCCGCCAAAGTAATAAACGAGTGGTTGCGACGCGACGCCGCTGACTGCCGTCACGCGCCCGCCGCGGAACGGACCAATCAAACGCCATTGCAAAGGTTTGAGCGGATTGTTATCCGGCGTCGGCGCGGGTGAAGGTTGCTGCGCGTTGACGTTGGTTGAAACTGAAATTAAAAATGCGACAGCGAGTAAAAAGGCGAACAAACAAGCTAAGTGTGAACTCAGCCTTCGAAAACAAATCAGGCTTCCGAAACAACTCTGGCTTCGGAAAGAAACCCTGCTTCGGAAACAACTCACGCTTCGGCGCGACGCGAGCGAAATCGGCGGCATACAATGACTCCTTGATATCGACACTTGATGGCTTAGAGGGGAGCGGGATAATACCACCGAACTCGTCCTTGCGCCGCAGATGCGCGGTATAATACCTAGTTGGGCGTCATGAAACGTAAGAAGTCACCAAAGCAACCGGTCTTGAGTCCGCGCCAGGTTTCAGCTCGAGTGTTTCGAAGGCTCAAGAGGTATGAAAAATTAAGCAGTCTTGAGGAATTCGCCATGTTCATGGGCAAGGCCCAGGTGCTGGAACTTGGTCTTAAATCACTGCTAATTCGTCTCTTCAATTACGATCCCGACCGTATTCAAAGGTGGACTCTTGGCCGAACAACCCGCGAGTTGAAGGACAACGGCCTTCGGGCCGACTTCATCGCTTTGCTAGAGGACTTCGTCGATTACCGGAACTACATCGCTCACGAATACCTTGCAAACGAGGCGCTCCTCCGCCGCATTCTCCGCCGAGATATCGGCCGACTTGCACGAAAACACTTGGAGCGAGGAATATTTAAAGTTGAAGAGGCGATAGTCATTTACGATTGGCTTGAACAACACCGTGCTTGGGTGGCTACAGACTGACGCCCAACAAATCATTGGACTGCTTCAGGAATTATAGAAACATGAGCTTAAAGAGAATAGAGCTAAAGGGACTGCGAGGGTTCGCTACAGTCCAGCATATGGCATCCACCCGATGCCCCTCCACTGTGCCTCTCATGGAATTTGAACGGCGGCGCGGGGGAGTGCCGGGCGTTCTCTTGCTTTTTCTGCACTTGGCTTCATTCTTAATTGGCACGCCGTTGGAATCGATTTACATACTTCGCATGGAATACGACAAAGACAAAGTTGACGACCTGGTTCTTGCTATCCTGAGCTGACGGCGCAATTAGCATGTATCTCCTCCAAGGCTTGTCGCTGGCGGCGGTTCGTGCGTGCGCCCGTTGAAGGCCATCGTTCGGTGCTTCTACTGAATCAATTCTATGGTAAATTGTTAGTCATCATGAGTACCGCAAAGCAGGAAGTCGAATCGTTGCTAAGTAAGTTGCCCGATGATTGCTCGCTTGAAGACATTCAGTATCATCTCTATGTGATCGAGAAGGTGCGTAAGGGGTTGGAGTCTGCAGATTCTCAGGGCACAGTCTCGCAGGACGAGGTTGAGCGGCGGGTTGGGAAATGGCTTACCGAGTAGCGTGGTCTCCACGAGCTGTCGAAGATCTGGAAGCAATAGCAGAATACGTTTCCGCTGACTCTGCCGCCTATGCTAGCGCAGTATTAAGGACGATTCTCAACACCGCACGCAACCTTTCCAATTTCCCACACTCGGGTCGCGTAGTTCCTGAAATAGACGATGAAAGCATTCGAGAGTGGTTCGCTTACAGCTATCGAGTCATCTACAGGATTGAAGAAGAGGGAATTACAATCGCTGCAGTAGTGCATGGCCGACGGCTTTTAGATTTGTGCTGCGATGTCCTCGCCATCGGCGCCCCGAGCAACGACTTGCAGCTGACGGCGGGATAGCATTCTTCCCAAGTGACCTTGTTCGTTATTGCCTGAATGCTAATCGCGCGCGGCAGCTGAACGCCAGCGTCAGACGAAAATGGAAGATTAACCGGAAAGGGCTTGGAATGAAGAGAAGTAGAATCGTCGGTGTAGCCGTTAGTATTATGTTGGCTCTTGCAACAGCGAGCGCCCAGGAAATCACTATCGTCAGCAATGTGCTTGGACCGGAGGGTCCACTGTCTGTTGATGGCAATCTTTACTATGTTGCGTGGACCACTAGCACGTTGTCGAAGTGGGATGGCAGAACGACCACGGTGCTGAACCACACTCCCGGTTGCGGACACAATGGGTTGGCGCTCACGAAACAGAAGACTTTCCTGCTGGCGTGTGACGACGAACACGGCGCAATCCTTGAACTCGACCTGGCGGGAAAAGAACTGCGCCGCTGGGAGGTTGACAGCAACGGTCACAAGCTGGACGGTGGCATAAACGATATCGTCATAACAGCTAACGGCGGCGCATACGCCACGCTTTCTGGTCCCTTCGTCAATCCTCCGGTCGCCGTGATGGGAAAGATTCTCTATCTTGCGCCCGGCAGTCAGAAATGGGTCGAGGTGGCGGACGATCTCAACTACGCCAACGGCCTCGGTGTTTCACTTGACCAGAAGACTCTATATGTCAGCGAAACCGTGGGAAACTGCATACTGAAGTTCACGATAAACGGCGACGGCTCTTTGAGTCGTAGATCGAATTTTGCTCTGCTAAACCTTCTCACACCGAATAAGATCAATTCCTGGTGGATTGGACCTGACAGCATGAAGATCGACAGCAACGGTAATATGTATGTTGCCCAATTGTATGGCGGCAAGATATTGAAGCTATCGCCCGCTGGAAAGCTGCTACACATATTTGAAATCGCTGCGGGTACCGGCACGACAAACGTCGCATTCGGTGAAGGCGAGAGAGATTTATACGTGACCGTAGTAAGGGATCTAAATGACCCGGAGGCAAGGGGCAGTATCGTTAAGATCCGAAATACCAAGTAATCTAGTGAGCCTGTTGTCCGATAAGCTTCAGCTTGTCGCTGGGGAAGAACGACAAACTAAAGGAGTCTCTGAACAAGTTGGTGAAAAGTTTGCACTGAGCCCGCTTCGCGGGCTCAATACAAATTATTCATTGCCTTAACCAGAGCTTCCTAAAGTTTATCGGACAATTCATGCCGCTCGTCGACGCGAACCCAATCTGAAAAACATTCGCCGCAAACACAAGACAACGGCGAGACAAACGACTGTTACCTTCAAGTGAAGGAATTCAAATAATGGACATCAAGAGAAGCGGCTCACAGCCTTTCGGCAAGGGCCCTGCCGAGTATTTCACCGGCACTGTACGGCTTGACCCCACTGAACCAGGCGCCCGCTCCCGCGCGCGTGCTCGCCGTCAGTGTCACGTTCGAGCCCGGCTCTCGGACGGCGTGGCAACACACATCCGCTGGGGCAGACCCTGATCGTCAAGTCGGGGTGTGGATGGGTTCAAAGCGAGGGCGGTCCAAAAGAGGAGATTCGGCCGGGCGACGTGGTTTGGTGCCCGCCGGGTGAGAAGCATTGGCACGGAGCCACGGCAACCACAGCGATGACGCACATCGCCATTGTGGAACAGCTCGACGGCAACACCGTCGAATGGATGGAAAAAGTCAGCGACGAACCAGTATCAAGCCTAATTGAATGTTAAATAGGAAGACGCGGGTTCAAGTTTTGAAGTGAACTGGTGTGGAAATCTACCCGCTTTTTACCGCGAAGCGGTTGAGCCTAATAGCCCAGGGTTGACGCGCGACAGCGGGGCTACCCTGGGATCGGTGGTGCACCACGACGCAACCCCAATGGGGGTTGTGTCCTCTTTGTAACTCCTTACCCAACGTACCCGCTACGCGGCAACGTTGGGCTATAGGGGGTAACCGCTTCGCGGTATAGTCTCGAAAAATGACCTCTTGCACTTCTAATCTGAATTCAGGAAACACGAATTATGAGCAGAGTTTGTTTTATTACCCCGCATGGTTGTTTGTTCTAAAAATAGGAGCATAAATTCATGTGCAACGCAAAAGCCTACTCTGCTGCGAGCGAGAGATCTCCGATGGCTCCAGCCACGATTCCGCGGCGCGATCCGACCGAACACGACGTTCAGATTGAAATCCTGTTCTGTGGTATCTGCCACTCCGACCTCCATTCGGTGCGTAACGAGTGGAGTGAGTTCATGCCAACCGTCTACCCGATTGTCCCGGGCCATGAAATCGTCGGTCGTGTTACGAAGGTCGGCGCGGCAGTTACCAAGTACAAACCCGGCGACCAGGCCGCTGTTGGCTGCATGGTCGACTCAGACCGGACCTGCGCCCAGTGCCGAGCTGGCTTTGAGCAGTTCTGCGCGAATATGACTCTCACCTTCAACTCGGCGGACAAGCATCTCGGAGGCGTCACTTATGGTGGATACTCCGAGAGCATCGTCGTCGATGAACGGTTTGTGCTGCGTGTGCCGTCGAACCTCGATCTCGCCGGAGCGGCGCCGCTGCTTTGCGCCGGTATCACAACCTACTCCCCCCTACGTCACTGGGGCGTCACAGAAGGCAAGAAAGTTGGCGTCGTCGGTCTCGGCGGATTGGGTCACATGGGCGTGAAGTTTGCTCATGCGTTCGGTGCCCACGTCGTCGTCTTCACTACTTCACCTGAAAAGAAGGAAGATGCGCTACGCCTCGGCGCGGACGAAGTCGTCGTTTCTCGCAACGCCAACGAGATGGAGAAGCACGCCGGCAGCTTCGACTTCATTCTCGACACTGCCTCAGCAGTCCACGACATTAATGCCTATCTCAACCTGCTCGCGCGCGACGGCAACATCACGCTTGTCGGCGCGCCGCCAAAGCCTCTCGCAGTTTTGGCATTCGCGCTAATTGGAGGGCGGCGCAGTCTGTCCGGATCGAACATCGGCGGCATTGCCGAGACCCAGGAGATGCTCGATTTCTGCGGCGAACACAACATCACCGCTGACGTGGAAGTCATCCCGATCCAGATGGTCAACGAAGCCTACGAGCGACTGCTCAAGTCTGATGTGAAGTATCGCTTCTGTATCGATATGGCCTCGCTAAAATCTGAGTAGTCGGAACGCCAGGGGCTCGGAAAGCGAATCACACTGAGCGATGCGGAGCTATGAATGAGGCGTTGCGCGTTGCGCGTTCAGCGTTCATCATTCACACTTGGTTTTAAGCCGTCCCAGCAAGCCGGGCGTTCGGCGTTCCACTGAAATCAAAAGTCGAGTTGTTAACCCTAAACAAATGGACAAAAAACTGTGAAAATTGTGGGAGCTCTCTTAATTGTCGTTGGCGTTGTGGCCTTGCTGATAGGCGTGGTCGCCTGTGTCAGTACTTTTACCTCGGATTACGCATCATCAACTTGCGAGAAAGCCGCGAACGATAAAAAAGCGTTTGCCGAAGCAAGAGAGAAATGCGGCAGTACTGCGTCAGAATGTTACAAACAAGCGACTTTAGGGTTGGCTACTGAGGACGATTGCGACAATAAAAAGGCGTTCATGACAAAACAATTAGTCATGAGTATTGTGCCTGTGGTAATCGGGGCTTTACTGTTTATGGTGGGAGCGCTGTTGCTGATCGTCGGCTTTTTCAGGGGGCGCAAAAAAGCAATAGCTTAAAAGCGTTTTCCTGAAACAGTAACGTCGAACAAATCGTTGAACCGGAGGGAAAAAGCAACGATGAAGGCGGAACGATGAATCGCGTGTTCCGCGTTCCGCATTCATGATTCACTTGCTTTCAGCCGCCCGTTCTAAATCGAATTCATCCCCCATGAATCGTCGTATGAAAAACTGCTGCATCCTTTTCGCGATCGCCATTCTCGCGTCTCCAGTTTTCGCACAACAACGCATAGCCGACAATTACTTCTCCGCCATGCAGTGGCGCTGCATCGGGCCTCATCGAGGCGGGCGCGTACTCGCAGTTTCAGGAGTGCGCGGCCAACCGAACACATTTTATTTCGGAGCTGTAGGCGGCGGCGTTTGGAAAACTACCGACGCTGGTCAAACATGGCTGCCAATTTTCGATAGCCAACCAGTCGCCTCGATTGGCGCACTCGCTGTTTCTACTTCAAATCCGGAAGTAATCTACGTTGGTAGCGGCGAGGCCGACATGCGTTCGGACATCTCGCTCGGCAACGGTGTTTATAAGTCAACCGATGCCGGCCAAACCTGGAGCTATCTCGGGCTTCACGACACGCGCCAGATCGGCCGCATTCTAATTGATCCAAAAAATCCGAACACTGTTCTGGTAGCTGCGCTCGGCCATGGGTTTGGTCCCAACACTGAGCGCGGTGTTATTCGTTCGACTGATGGCGGGAAAAGTTGGACCAGGGTCCTATACAAAGATGAAAACACCGGAGCAATCGATCTTGTATTCGATCCTGACAACTCGCGAACAGTTTATGCGAGCCTTTGGAATGCGCGCCGAGTTGCGTGGAATGCGTATCCGCCGGTGACTGGACCGGGGGGTGGACTCTACAAATCAACTGACGGCGGCGAAACCTGGAAACAAATTACTGGAGCCGGCTTTCCCACCGGAAAAGTCGGACGGATCGGTATCGATGTACCTGCGGGACAACATGGCAAACGCATCTATGCACTCGTCGATGCCGGCGCAGAAAGTGGTTTGTACGTTTCTGACGATGCGGGACAAAGTTGGACGCTCGTCAGCGTCGAGCCACGCATTCTCAGCCGCGGTTGGTATTTTGGTGAAGTGCGCAGCGACCCAAAGAACCCGGATGTCGTTTACGTTTCCAATGTTTCACTTTACCGATCACTCGACGGCGGTAAAACATTCAAGGCCTTTCGCGGCGCGCCGGGCGGCGACGATTATCATTCGCTCTGGATCGATCCTGAAAATCCGCAGCGCATGATTTCGGGCGTGGACCAGGGGACAATTATTACTCTGAACGGTGGTCAGACGTGGAGCAGTTGGTACAACCAACCAACGGCGCAGTTTTATCACGTCGCTGTTGATAATCAATTTCCCTATTGGGTATACGGCGCCCAGCAGGACAGCGGCTCGGCAGCGGTCGCCAGCCGTAGCGACTATGGCCAAATCACATTTCGGGACTGGCATCCGATCGGCGCGGACGAAAGTGGTTACATTCTGCCCGATCCGGTGAATCCGCAAATTGTCTACGGCGGCAGCACAGGTCGCAACCTTTCGCGTTTTGATACGCGCACCGGGCAATCTCAGGACATCTCGCCGACGCCGGCGGAGATTGGCAACTGGATCACGCATCGATATCCGTGGACCTCGGCGATCGCGATTTCCTTTCAACCGCCGCGCGCACTCTATCATGCGTCGCAATTTCTCTTTCGCAGCGCCGATGGCGGACACAGTTGGAAAATGATTAGCCCTGACCTGACTCTGCGACCTGGCGAAAAAGAAGCAGAGGCTAAGGGCGTCATTTACACAATCGCTCCTTCGCCGCGGGCTGCAGGAACAATCTGGATCGGAACGGACAACGGCCTGGTCCATTTAACGCTTGACGAAGGTAAGACGTGGAAGGAAGTATCACCGAAAGGACCAGGGCCGTGGAGCATGATCAGTTTGATCGATGCGTCTCCACATGATGCGGCAACCGCTTATGTGGCGATCGATCGGCATCAGATGGACGACATCAAGCCATACGCTTATCGCACGCGGGATTTCGGCAGGACCTGGACGAAGATTACGAATGGAATTCCCGACAATACTTATGTTCATGTCGTGCGCGAAGATCCGGTGCGCAAAGGTTTGCTGTTTGCCGGCACTGAAACCGGGGTCTTTGTCTCATTCAACGACGGAGACGACTGGCAACCATTGCAAATGAATCTGCCGGTAGCTTCTGTGCGAGACCTGGTAATCAAGGATAACGATCTGGTCATTGCAACGCATGGGCGCTCATTCTGGATCCTCGACGACATTTCGCCATTCCGAGAACTTAACGCGGCGGTGTCTGCCGAAGTCGCACATCTTTTTCGACCGGCTGCCGCAATTCGCATAAGAAAAAATGTAGGACACGACACGCCGTTACCGCTGGAAACGCCTGCCGGAAAGAATCCGCCTGCCGGCGCAGTCATCGACTTCAGTTTGAAGTCCGTACCGGCGGGCGAGGTTACGCTCGAAATTCTGGATGCGCGCGGAGTCTTAGTTAGAAGATATTCAACCAATGATCAGCAGCGAGCGCTTGACGAGTCGCAGCCGTTTCCGACTTACTGGTTTCGACCGCCGTTTCCATTGTCAAAGAAGATTGGCATGAACCGTTTTGTGTGGGACCTGCGTTATGAACGACCTCCCGCGCTGCGTTACGGCTACAGCATTAGCATAGCCTACGGTGAAGACGCGATCATGGTCCCGGAAGGACCACTCGTTTCACCCGGCAGCTATCAAGTTAAACTCACTGTTGCCGGGCGCAGTTACACGGCGCCAATCGAAGTTAAAATGGACCCGCGAGTCAAAGTTGCGCCGCTCGCGCTGACTCAACAGCTTGTTCTTGAAAAGCAAATCGTCGAGGCAATGAATCAGAACTTTGCGGCTGTCCAGCAGATTCGCAACTTGCGCGATCAATTGAAAACGATACTGAGTCAGACAAAACCGGGAACCGCCGATGCGGCAATCGCTGAAGCCGCCGGCACGCTCGACAAGAAAGCTGCCGGGCTGATCGCCGTCGAAGAACAGTATCCGCCGGTGGGAGTTGTTTCGGTAGCATCAGTCAATGGCGCGCTCGGCTCGCTGTTGGGGTCAGTTGAAAGTGCCGATGCTGCGCCGACTGGGCAGGCGAATGAAACATTTATTACTTACAAGCGTTTGCTGGATCAGCAATTGGCAAAGTGGTCGGAGTTGCAAGCGAAAGATATTCCGGCGCTGAATGAATTGTTGCGGCAAGGGCAGGTGCCGGCTATCAAGGTTGCGGCACAATGACTTTGCGCGGCTTCCGGGTCACTAAGAGCGGGGGCATGCCCGCCTTCCTGACCTCGAGGCTGCGGGACTTGCGCCGTTTAATTACCATCTTGAGAGCCCTTCCGGCAGCGATACGAACATCAAGCCTGATAAGCTCGAGGTCAGGAAGGTGGGCATGCCCCGCTCTTTTTTCCACAAAGTGGCAATCTGATTCAAACATTATGCTCATAGGAACAGTAGAACAAATCTGGCGCTACCCGGTGAAGTCGATGGCCGGTGAACAACTCGCTGAATGCACGGTCGGCATTCTAGGTCTGCCCGGCGATCGCGGTTGGGCTGTTAGAGATGAAGAAAAGAGCGAGATCAAAACCGGTACGCGTATCCCGGTGTTGATGCAGTGCGCGTCGCAGTATTGCGATCAGCCAAGCGACGACCACATACCGCACGTGAATATTATTTTTCCGGATGGATCGAGCGTTACTAGTGACAACCCCGAAATCAATACCAGACTCTCTTCGGTCCTCGGCAAACAAGTGAGGTTATGGCCGCGCCAACCGGCGAGCAATAAGGAGCACTATCGTCGTCCCGGCGTAGCGGCGCGCATCATTGCATCGCTTGCAAACGTCCCCGGATTTCGCGCCTTGCTGCCGGCGATAACTAAACTTCCCAGCGTCGACGCGACTCTGCGAGCAGCGTTCAGTCGCACTGCAGATGAACCGACTCCCGATCTTTCGCAGTTGCCGAAAGAGCTATTCGAATTCACCTCGCCGCTCGGCACTTACTTTGACGCGTTTCCCATCCACGTCCTGACAAGCGCATCGCTCGCGATGATGTCGCAATCAAACCCGGCGGCGACTTGGGACGTGCGCAGGTTTCGCCCAAACTTCTTTGTCAAAACAATCGATGGCATTCAGGGATTGGTCGAATCAGAATGGGCCGGAAAGACTTTGCGAATTGGAAATGTTGAAGTGAAGTGCGAGATGCCAGCGGTGCGTTGCGGCATGACGATTAATGCGCAAAAGGAACTGGCAAAAGATCCTTCAGTGCTGCGCACGATAGTAAAAGACGCGAACCAGAATCTTGGGGTTTACGCGAGCGTCGCGAAAAACGGAGCAGTGCGCGAAGGTGATCGCGTTGAGTTGGTTTAACTAGAGACACTCGTCGATGATGCGTTGATTCAAATTCCCTCAAGAACCATTCGCCGGTCGGCGAAGCAAGCGTCGTCATAAGCCAGAAACGGTAGCGATTCCTGGCTCCTTTAGGAGCCAAATGTTTATAGAACCCCGCAAATACAATGAATCCTGGTTTTCGCGATCAAGAGTTGCGCGCAACTCTTGAT
>JACCVY010000169.1 GCA_013697915.1 Blastocatellia bacterium
CAGAAGCCGACGGCAAACAACGAGCCGAGCAGGAACAACACCTGGTGGCCCAGCTGCAAACCTTGCGAATTTCTGATGCCGAAACTCGCAAGCGTATCGAGGAAGCCGAGATGCGCCGGCACACATCAGACGAGGCTTATAAGCTGGCCGCTGAAAAGTTGCAGCGCATAGAGGCCGAGGCGCACGCGCGCAGCATTGAAGAAGAACAGATGTTGGCCAGGCTGGAGGCCACGCGCCGCACGGTCGCAGTAGAAGCGCAGTCGAGATCGGAACAAGAAAAGCGCATCAAAGAAGAGATCGAAATGTTCCACCGCCTTGAAGAGGAAGAGCGGCCGCGTCTGGAAGCAGCAGTGCTGCAACGCACGGAAGTTGAAACGCGCTTCAGGCAATTACGGGAACAGTATGAACTGGAGCAGCAGGCGCTCGCGTCGGCCGAGCAGTTTTCGGCGAGCGAGCTTGGCGAAACGCCGAAAACTTTTGCCGTCCCAACTGATTCAGTTGCGGCCTCCACCTTCCGCGAACCAGCTTCCGAGGACGCTGCTCGCGACTCCGCGGCGGCAGCGCCAATGGAAGATTTGCCACCTGCTATCGCGGCCTTCTTGTCCAGCATCGATCCTTATAAGCGAGCAGCCGCCGTGGCTGAATTAGCACGTTCTGGATCCAAAGAGGCATTTAATATTATCACCAGCTCTTTCGACGACTCTTCGTCACATGTGCGTAACGCAGCGGCAAGATCGCTGCGAAAGTTGGAACCCAGCCGGACCGTCGACTTGTTTAATCGGGCACTGGAAGAAGGCTCCGCTGAACGGCGACAAAACATCGGAGCTGCAATCGCGGCTTCCGGCGTGGCCGCTGAAGCGATTGATAACCTGGTGAGTGAAAGCCGCGAAGAGACTTACAATTCACTGTCGATGCTTTTCGTGATGGCCAAGACCGGCGAAGTACAACCGTTGGTTAAAGCGATCGAGGAACATGAAAATGATGAGGTCCGTCGCGCCGTAGTCAAACTTCTGAACCTGAGTGGTCAGGCGGACGTGGCCGACGCAGCATTGCAGCGACATGTTTTGGGAGTGCCGGGGGCGCGACAGAATGGCGTTGCCAAAGAACCGGAAGCAGGAACTGACGTACATTTGGCGGCTGCGGAATCAGAAGTAAAGCGAGCGGTAAGAAACCATAACGGCGGAAATGGCCATTAGTCGTGACCGCCGCCTCTTGTTTGCGTAGACTGGGCCTGCAGTTGCACGATTGAAACACCTCCGGGCGGAATGCTAATGCGGATGACGCTTTCGCCCTGCTGATTCTTCACGTCCAGACTCTTTTCACTTATCAGATCAATCGCAGTTTTGATTTCCTGTGACAAGGTGAGGGTCGCTGTTACCACGGCAGTGCGATCTACCTGGGCCATACCTTGTTGTGGTTTGTAGACGCCGTTGTTATTAATCAGCGTTACCAACCAACCTTGCGCATTGCGGTTGATTAGATATTCCACATCTCCGTTTACTTTGATGGGCGCAGCATCGGCGAAGACGTGCGCCAGCATGTGCGCCGCGAAAGGCGTGACTCGTTCGTCTTCGCCAAGCAGATCGGGCAGCGCCGCAAAGACGACTTTACCGTTACCGATTCTGTTTACGGTTACGAGCGGATCGCCGCTGTCGGAAATGATCAGAGGGGTCGCCCCTTTCAATTCCAGTTTTTCATAACGAAACATTTGGCCGTTTAGATTTTGTGCGGCTTCTCCGGTTGACAGGCAGCGTGCGTTGTCGGCTTCTGCGGTCACGCCGGTAAGGCGCAAACCGAGCAGTTCAGTGGGAAAGTCTTTGATTTGAGCGGCGTTAAGAACAACAGTACCGCCGGATTTCACGTACGCAGTGATTCGTTGAACCCATGGCGTTGTCCAGTCGAGTCGGCCGCCCACGACAACCGCGCGATACGAACCCAACAGTGCTGTGTAGTTTATCGGTGAAGCAGGAGTTGTGGTGATACGGGGCTCAGTCGGTGACGGTGTTGTTGCTGCGGCGGGTGTCGGCGACGCGGAGCGGGTCAGATTGCTGCCCTCGTATACCCACGGTTCGCTTTTGGTCGGCTTACTCTGCCGCGATTTTGCCTCTTCGATCTTCTGCGGAGCTTTGACTACGCCGCCGGCACGGGACGAAGGACCTTGACCGGCGGACTTAACCTCCGGATTACTCGATGCGACCAGTACATCAAAAATATCGCCAAAGGTGCCATTGACGAAAGCCTGACGATCGCCGGTGGCGGGTTCGCCCTCGACAACAGTCCCGGGAAAGTAGGCAACACTAAACAATTCGCGCAGCGCGCGGTCGTTGCGGTTGATCTGGGAAACTCCAAAGGGCCATTGCGGATAGTCAGTCATCTCCCAACCGTGGGCCGGATCAAGCAGAAAGGCGACGGGCGTGTAAGGCGTGCCGCGATCGGGATGTTTTTCTGCGAAACGCACAAACTCGTCAGTGATGCGACCAAGTGGGTTCAACTGAAATTCGTGTTCCCCCGGACCAGGTTTGAAGAATTGATCGCTGCCTTGCTCGAGATAGATCGCCGCTGCGCCGGACATGTAATAGAAGTAATAACTCTTGCGATACCACGAGAGCGATGGGCCCATGGTTACGCCATAGCGCGAGTGGAAAAAATTATCCGGCCCGGCAAAGTTTTGTGCTTTTGTAAATGTCGTGGCCGTGTCCCCAAAGTTTGGCGCGTGGTAGTAAAGAAAATTGCCGCCGTACTGCCGCGCGGCGCCGCGCGTGAAGGCCGTGCGCATCGCGAACATCGGCTGCACCGCCGCCGTCTCGATGCCTAACAGTCGCACGCCCCAATTAGTTAGCGCGTGAGCAAATGACGTGCTTGAAGTAGACTGCGCCGGAATCAGCTTGTCCCACATCGCACCGGTGTCAGTGTGAAAAATGCCGGCCCACTTTCGCGCGATGGCGTTGGTGTAAAAGTTGCGATACGCGTCAAGCAGTTCGCGCCGTGACATCGCGTCAGAGACTTTCAATTCCGCGGCAGCCGACTCCCAAACGTAGCCAATGCTTTCGCCCGAAATCCAGCCGATAAACTGATCCTTTAGTTCACCATTCAAGAGATTCCAGACGGCCTGGCCATCCGCGTCAGACATGCCCGCCGAACCGTAGTTGATCAGGACGGCGAAAGGGCTCTTCGTTTCCCTAAGGTAACGTAGGAATGGACTCCCTTCTTTTAGATACTCAGGGAGGTTGGGGATATGGATCACCGGCACGACGAGTTTGGAACTAAAAATCGGCACCTCGCGAGCGCCTTTGTACTTCTGCACAAACTGATCGATCGGCTCGGCATTGAACGGATAGAGGGGACGCTCCGCAGGCGGGTTGTCGTATAGCTTCCAGAATTCCGGCGCTATGTTCCAGGGAATCAAAAAGTCGCGGCCCGCAACAGTCGGCCGTTGCCAAATAGCCGGCGCTTCACTGGAAAAATTAGGATCGAGTAGCGAGTTAAGCGGCGCCCGGTTATTGGACCAGTCGCGCAGATAACGCATCGCCGCAAAATCCGGTTTGAGGCGCCCGTTGGGTACATACGCAAGATCGTTTGTTAAGACCACACAATCGACATGACGGCGCGCCTGAGCAGGTTTCTCGATCGCGATCGAAATGCGTGCCGGGCCCTTTTCTAATTGCGCAGTGGCGTTGTCCCAGGTAAATGCCCAGCGCCAGTACATGCTGACTTCATCATGAACGTCGATCAGATCTTTTGTGCCAAACTCATGCCGGAATACTTCGTGCTCTCGCTGAGTGATGGTGATAACAAAATTTTCTGTCTTGTTGGCCCAGTCAGCATAGCGAGTCCAAACGCGATATTGGCCGGCGCGCGGAATCTCGACGTTCTGATAAATGGTGGCTTGGGTTTCATCGACACTGGCTGCGGCGGAATTCCAGCCGCTTTCTCCGCCTTGTGTCCACTCGGCGGAAGTGCCGGTGCCATTCATGCCCCAGCCCGGCGCTTGGGCGCGGGGCAAGTCACGCCAGGAGGGATTCAGTACCGGTTCGCCGTTTGGCTGCGTAGCAAAGCCGCGCATGTCTTCGGATTCGCACCAGAGGTACTCGAGACCGGAAGACGGGGAGACTTGGGGACGGGGAGACGTGGAGACGTGGAGATGGAGACCCGGAGGCTCCGTTTCTGAATGCAATAATGGACCAACGAAGGGTGGAGTCGACGAGACAGGAACGCAAAGAGCAGTTATGAAGCTGGCAAGTAGAGTAAAAGCGATCTTGCCAAACGCACGCGATCTCACCTTGTTTATTTTCCAGTTCCTGCGTGGGCTGCGTGAGTCGAGACTAGCCATTGATCTGGTCGATCGATCATTCTTACGAGCTGGCCGATGATTTGGTCATACTCCTTATCGAGGGCAGCTGCTTCGCTTTGTGACATATAACCACACCGCCAAGAGAACTCCAGCCAAACACGGGTCTCTTCAGCCTCGCCCTCCGAGTCGCTTAGCTTGCTAACAAAGTGGGCAGGATATCGACGCTTGCGCCAAGCCTCGCCGATATTGGAACACACAGAACGTGAACATCGGCGGATTTGATCTGTCAGGGAATAACGTTCTTCGATGGGGAATCGTTTGGTGAGTTCAAAAATACGCATTGCTGCCGTCATCGCCGCTTGATAAATACGTAACGCCTTATAAGTCGAAATGTGGGGCATCTGCTTTTAGCGAGCCATCTCCCCGTCGCCCTTTCTCCCTGTCTCGTCGTCTCGCGATGTTACCCAAGTGCATCGAGGCATTCGCCCAGCGTTCGTTGACGGCAGGTAAACATTGGCGTGTCGCGCAAAGTGTAGGAGCTCGCTTTCGTTTCGCGCAGTTCCTGAACCAGATCAAGGAAATCGGCCGGGTTGTCAGTCTCAAACGCAACCACGAATTCCTGATCATCTAGCCCAAAGGAATATGTCGTGTGAAGTTTGACCGAGCGATATTTCGAGCCAATGCGGATGTGCTCATCCATCATTTCCTGACGCTGGTCCGGGGTGCGCGAATACCACTCGCGAGTTTTCACAAAGGGATAGACAAAAAGATAATCCGACTTGCCCGGAAGAATGTGCAGCCGATCTTCGACGTGGTCGGGATTGTCTTTGTCGATATACATCGATCGTTTCGTCATTGAGAGAAACGATTGGGTTGGCTCGAGATATTTGGCCATCCCGGTATGGTTCATCCGTGAGGTCATCTCTTGAATTGGATCCAGCTCGTAACCGATGCGCCAGATCATGAAATCGACATTAGTGCGCAGGCCGATCGTCGAGTAACTATAAATCAGCAAAGGCGGATGAAACTTCTGCACGGTGGCGACAAATTCATCCTTGCATCGTTGCTTTTCGTCTTCGGCCAACATGCGCCATTCAGGACGGGCGCTATAGAACGTGAAGTTAACGAATTGCCGCGGCAGCTTGGCTTTTTGTTCCTCCAACTCGACGCAATTGGGCGCGAGGCGTAAAGAGCCTCTGGTTGCGTTGCCTTGTTCTTTGTCCGAACCCATTTTTCGCTTGACCTCAGCTGCTAGTGAAGGAATTCGATCAAGTCGTGGTCTGACTTGATGCGAAAGTATTCTGCCGAGTCTGCCAGCGGTTTGCAACCGGCCAAGCGGTTGGTGTTCACATCAGCATCGAGGATTTATCCTGCCACCGTCGCGCAGAAGCCGCGTAAAGGTCGAACCTGAGACTTTTTGCTATACTCCCGCAGCCCCTTTAATACAAATTACTTCGAGCGAGGAAAGAGCATGAAGGCTTTCACTTATACGCTAATTATCCTGGCCATTTCGTTGTTCGCTTTTGCGTGCAGCAAACCGAATACAGAAACTATTACCCACAACGGACCGGCAGCATCGCCATCGCCAGCCGCCAGCATGCCTGACGAATTTGCCGCCACGCGAGCAATCTTTAAAAAGAATTGCTCCGAATGTCATGGCGAAGATGCCACCGGCGGCACCAAGACGGTTGATGGAAAAAAGTTAAAGGTGCCCAGCCTGAGAGCAGGACACGCTCTCGGACATTTCGATGAGGACTTCATCAAGCAGATCACCAAAGGGGGCGACGGCATGCCGGCGTTTAAGGATAAGCTAACGCCCGAACAGATCAATGAACTCGTTCATTTAATCCGTCACGAGTTTCAGGGAAAGTGAACTGGTGAATAGTAAATGGTAAATGGTAAATGGAGCCGCGCGGTGGTGACGATTTACTATTGACCATTCACCATTTACCCCGCCAAGCGCGCGTAGCTCAGTTGGATAGAGCGTTTGACTTCGAATCAAAAGGTCGCAGGTTCGAGCCCTGCCGCGCGCACCAATAAAACCAATAGTTTATAAGCGACGCTTATCAGCCTGTATCTAGTCCGCACACACATTCGCACACAAATTGAGTTGCGAAATCGCTGTTTCCATACATCCCACCACGCTTTCAAACTTCGCGAACGCATTGAACTTTTATAGGGCGGTCGTTCACACTCCGCACGATGCACTTGGCTAAGGGCCTGGAATTTCGTGCCGTTGTGGTAATGGCCAAGCATAGGGAGGTTAGGTGAACCAACACGGACGTGTTAGAGTTCGCGCATAATTGAGTTTAGCTCACTCCTTTTCCCGGCTTCTCAGGATTGTCCAGGAGACCACCCGAAGTAAACAGCTCACGCTTGTTGTTCGTGTTCGTTGTCTTGGCACATGACCGACGTCATGCAATTCACTTCAACGTCACCGCCCATCCCACAGCCGAATGGACTGCTCAGCAGATTGCCGAAGCATTTCCGTGGGACAGTGCGCCGCGGTATCTGTTGCGCGATCGAGATGCGGTTTATGGAGGATCGTTTCGGAAGCGAGTTCTGGAGCTGGGCATTCACGAGGTACTAACCGCGCCACGATCGCCTTGGCAGAGTCCTTATGTAGAGCGGCTGATTGGATCAATCCGGCGAGAGTGCCTGGACCACGTGGTTATCTTTAACGAGTCTTCCTTGCGGTGCGTTCTCAAATCGTACTTTCAATACTATGAGCGGTCACGGACGCATCTGGCGCTTGAGAAAGATGCGCCAGAACCCAGAGCGATTCAACCTCCAGAGGTGGGCGTTGTGATCGAGTTCCCGGAAGTGGGTGGGTTGCATCATCGCTACGAGCGACGAGCTGCTTGAATGAGATCATTCACGGTCTAAACTCACAGTCTTCTCGCGTTCTAAATCAGCCTGAAGTGTCATACGCCGATCATTAACTGCTGTCGCTGCTGCCGTTTGGTAGGTTGTTACTGACGCACGCGGGAGATCAGAAG
>JACCVY010000232.1 GCA_013697915.1 Blastocatellia bacterium
CTGAATGAACGCTTACGTCAGTCTCGGTTCAAATCTTGGCGACCGCGCCGGTAATTTGCTGCTCGGCATTCGCGGCATGCTCGATGCAAATCTTGAAGTCATCAGACTATCGCAGATTTACGAAACCGAACCGGTGGAAACATTCGCGCAGCCGACCTTCCTAAACATGGTGGCGGAGTTGCGCGGCAGTACGCTACCTCGTCCCGAAGAATTGCTGGCGCGGCTGCTGCGAATCGAGTATGCGCTCGGCCGCATCCGCGAGGCCGCCATGGCGCCGCGCACGCTCGATCTCGATCTTTTGTTCTATCCAAATGAAACAAGCGAAACACAATTTCTCAACTTGCCGCATCCGCGTTTGCATCAACGCCGGTTTGTGCTTGTTCCTTTAAATGAGCTCGCGCCCACTCTCTTTCACACAAAACTAAACAAGACGATTGGCGAATTACTTGAAGAGCTGGAGGACAATTCAAACCTAAACCTGTGGCGCCCGTAGTTCGAGACGCTCTGCGCCGCGATAGTGGGTGAGTTTGAAATTTCAATAAGATGGCTCTGATTCACCGCTTTTACTGAGAGCAGCTGGGCTGGGGAGCGCGAAGCGATCTCATTAGCAGCGCGGCTTCAGCCCGATGATAGCAAACCGGAATTGACAAGGAACCGTTTCTAACGGTTTTTGCTGGCAGCGGATCATGAGAAACCGTTGGAAACGGTTCAAGGAATCATTTTGTAGAACTCGACCACCGGGCTGAAGCCGCGCTGCTAATGAGATCGCTTCGCGTTCCCCCGCCCGCAGTTACAATATGAAATAAATATCACAACCCAAACTGCCCACTACCAGCGCCAGCGGTCCCAGGGGTTTTCCCCTTTTTTTGTTTTTGCCGTTATAATGGCGGCCACTTGCTAACAGGCCTTACACATTTTAAATCTGCCGGTAAAATGGCAGTCTAGCGCGCCACCGATGTCGCCCGAGAGCTGAAAAATGCCCTATCTAAAGCCTGAACGTCCCGAAAAAGTTAACGCGCCGTCGCTGAAGACAAGCAAACAGCGCGGTGAACGATTGGTTTGTTTGACTGCCTACGATTATCCGACGGCTCGTATCGTTGACGAGGCGGGCATAGACATCATTCTCGTCGGCGACAGCCTGGGTAACGTGGTGCTGGGCTATGGCAACACCGTGCCGGTGACGCTCGAGGAAATCTTGATTCACCTGAAAGCCGTGCGGCGCGCGGTGCAGCGAGCATTGCTGGTCGCCGATATGCCGTATGGTTCGTTTCACACCGGCGCAGATGATGCAGTAAGAAACGCGTTGCGCCTGGTGAAAGAGGGCGGCGCTGAAGCCGTCAAACTCGAGGGCGGTCACAAACGCGTGCAGCTGGTAAAGCGTTTAGTTGACGAAGAGATTGCGGTGATGGGCCATATAGGTTTGACTCCTCAGTCGATCAACAAACTCGGCGCTTATCGTGTGCAGGGTAAAACTGCGGCTGCGGCCAGACAGTTAATCGACGACGCGCGCGCGTTGGAAGACGCAGGCGCTTTTGCAATTGTTCTGGAAGTGGTGCCGCGCGAAATCGCAAAAATGATTACCGAAAGCGTCAGTATTCCGACAATCGGAATCGGCGCGGGCGTACATTGCGACATCCAGGTCCTGGTAATCCATGACATGCTCGGCCTTTCATTTGGGAAGCTCGCGCGTTTTGTCAGACCTTATGCAAATCTGCATGAGGTGATGACCGATGCCGTCACTCGTTACGCCGATGACGTGCGCAGCGGAGTTTATCCTTCCGATGATGAGTCGTATGCGCTTCCGGCAGAGGCTGCGGAAGAGATGAGTATCAGCGAGTCGAATAAAGATTCAAAAGCCCGCAAGTCCTGAACTCGATTCCCCTAAAGAACCTATGGAGATAATTAATCGCCGCCAGCGCATGAGTTCCGTCGCGCGCAAAATTCGCCGCGACCAGGATCGAACCATCGGGCTGGTGCCGACGATGGGCGCGTTGCACGAAGGTCATCTCACCCTCGTGCGGGAAGCGCGTCGAATGTGCGACGTGGTGGTTGTGTCCGTATTCGTCAATCCCGCCCAGTTTGGTCCAACCGAAGATTTCGAGCACTACCCGCGCGACCTTACTAAGGACACGGCGCTGCTGACCGATTACAACGTTGACTACATATTTGCGCCGACCGCGGAAGAAATGTATCCGCGGGGCTTTTGCACTTACGTAAATGTCAGCGGTCTTTCAAAGCTGCTTGAGGGCGAACAGCGGCCGGGCCATTTTCGCGGCGTCGCTACCGTAGTTTCTATTTTGCTGAACACGGTGCGACCCGACTTCGCTTTCTTTGGACAAAAGGATGCGCAGCAGTCGGTAATCATCAAGCGCATGGTTAAGGATCTGGCTTTCGATACCGAGATCGTTGTCTTGCCAACCGTGCGTGAAGATTCGGGCCTCGCGATTTCGTCCCGCAATCTTTACCTCACGGAAGCAGAGCGCGAATCGGCAGCGGTAATTCATCACGCACTGGCTAAGGCAAAAGAGAGTTTCAAGAAAGGCGAACGTCACGCGGCAAAGCTGGCGGAGCTTGTACGCTCAACTATTGAAACCGAACCCCATGCTCGGCTTGGATATGTCAGTGTTGTCGATGCGGAAACGCTGGAGACGATTGAGAAGATTGACGAACGTCCCGTTCTGATCGCGGTTGCCGCCTACATCGGCAAGACCCGTCTAATCGACAATATGGTGGTGAATAAAGTGAAGAAAGACGCCGCTACCTCAAAGCCTTGAATCGTTGCCATACCTGCGGTTTTCCTCCTGCTCTGTTAAAATCCCAATCGTTAACGTATGTCTGATCAGAATAAACAAAAAGCGCACATTCGGTTTGTCCTGAACGGCGAAACTGCCGAGGTGGCGTTTGCGCCGCACAAGACGCTGCTCGAAGTTTTGCGCGAAGACCTTGGGTTAATGGGGACAAAGCATGGCTGTGAACTGGGCGAGTGTGGCACCTGCACCGTGCTGGTTAATGGCCGTTCGATTCTTTCGTGTTTGATGCTCGGCCTGGATGCGGAAGGTCAGGACGTCAAGAGCATCGAAGGAATGGCAAACGGCGCACAACTTCACCCGCTTCAGGAAACGTTTGCGGACACCGGGGCGGCGCAATGTGGTTATTGTTCGCCTGGGTTTTTGCTTGTTGCCGAGGAGCTTTTGAAGAAGAATCCCACGCCTGATCGCGAGACGATCAAAGAAGCGCTGTCGGGAAATCTGTGCCGCTGCACCGGCTACATAAAGATCTACGAAGCAGTTGAGCTCGCCGCCGCACGCATGCGCGGCGAAGAGATGGAACTGCCGCGCGCGAGTGTGTATGGGCTGGAATAAGATTGGCCGCGGATTAACGCGGATGACGCGAATCAACAGTTAAGTTGTGTGAGATTGATTTGCTGGAGTTTGTTTCTCAAGATCGAAATTCTTTGTTGTGAAGAATGAATCCAGTTTCAGCGGGCGTCTCAAGTCAGATAGTCTCAAAGGTCAGGAAGGTGTGCTTGCCCCCGCTCTTCCTCTAACCAAAGAAAGCGGTGGTAAACCACCTTTCCCAACCTGAGAGATTGATTAACTTAGGTTCATTGGAAGCCTAATGGCCAATAACAGTTCTAAGAACGGCAAGCCGCTTAACGTAGTCGGCAAGCCATTTCGCAAAGTCGATGCGCGCGCAAAGTGCACCGGCCAGACGAAGTTTGCAGACGACATCGTCTTGCCGCGAATGCTCTTCTGCAAAATCCTGCGCAGTCACGAGCCGCATGCGCTAATCAAAAACATTGACGTCTCGAAAGCCCTGGCGCTGCCTGGGGTAATTGCAATCATCACCGGCAAAGACCTGCCCATCCCATACGGCATTCTGCCCGTAAGCCAGGACGAACACGCACTATGCCTCGACAAGGTGCGCTTCATCGGCGATCCGGTAGCGGCTGTTGCGGCCATAGATGAAGACGTTGCTTTCGATGCGATGAATCTTATCAAAGTCGAGTACGAACGGCTCAATACCATCTCATCGATCGAAGAAGCCGTTTTAATTGAAGAGCCGCGCATTCAGGACTACGGTGATGCCGGCAACATACACAAAAAAGTGTCGCTGGAATTTGGCGACGTGGAAGCGGGTTTCGCCGAAGCGGATCTGATTCGTGAAGACGTTTTCTTCTACGAAGGCAACACGCATCTGCCAATGGAACAACATGCCGCCGTCGCTTATTTTGATCCGGATAACAAGCTGACGCTGTGGAGCTCGACGCAGACGCCACACTACGTTCATCGCGCGTTGACCAAGGTTTTGGAACTTCCGGCGAGTCATATTCGCGTGATCGCTACGCCAAATGGTGGCGGCTTTGGCGGCAAGAGCGATCCCTTCAATCACGAAGTGGTTGTTTGCAAACTCGCGATGATTACCGGGCGGCCGGTAAAGAACACGCTGACTCGCGAGGAAGTTTTCTACTGCCATCGCGGTCGTCATCCAGTATTGATGCACGTCAAGACTGGCGTGAAAAAAGATGGCGCCATAACCGGAATGCATTTCCAGTCTTTTCTCGACGGCGGAGCTTATGGAAGCTACGGCGTTGCGAGCACGTTTTACACCGGCGCGTTGCAAACGGTCACGTATGACGTGCCGCGTTACAAGTTTCAGGGACTTCGTGCTTTTACGAACAAACCTCCTTGTGGTCCAAAACGCGGACATGGCACGCCACAACCGCGCTTTGCGCTCGAAGTTCAGCTCGACAAGATCGCCGAACAATTGAAACTCGATCCGGCGGCGATGCGGCGCAGTCATCTGGTTAAGCCAAACACAGTCACTGCGAATTACCTGCGCGTCGGCAGCATGGGTCTGGGCCAATGTATCGACAAAGTTGTGGCTGGCTCAGATTGGAAGAATCGTTTTTCAGGCTGGGACCAGAGCAATCGCAAACTTCCTTACGGCAAAGGAATCGGTTTCGCTTGCAGTTCCTACATCTGCGGCGCGGGTTTGCCGATCTATTGGAACAACATGCCGCAGTCCGGCGTTCAGCTTAGGTTGGACCGGCAGGGCGGCGTCTGTGTGATGTGCGGCTCGACTGACATTGGTCAGGGTTCTGATTCGATTCTCGCCTACATCGTCGCTGAAGTGCTGGGCATCGATCCGTTCGACATTCGCGTCGTCACCGCGGACACAGATTTGACGCCAGTCGATTTGGGTAGTTATTCGAGCCGCGTCACCTTGATGACTGGCAATGCAGCGATCCAGGCCGCAGAACGTGCGCGCGAGTTGTTGGTGATGGCGGTGGCGGAAAAATTATCGGTGCCGATTGAAAATCTTTCATTAGCGGAACGGCGCGTTTTCGATGTTGAGAATCCGGAGGTTGGGGTCTCTTTTGCTGAAGCCGTGGTGCTGGCGGAGTCGAAGTTTGGCACGATCGGCACAGTTGGTTCATATTCGCCGCCCCGCTCGCCGGGCAAGTTCAAAGGCGCCGGCGTTGGACCATCACCCGCCTACAGCTACTCAGCAGCGGTCGCCGAAGTCGATGTCGATCCCGATACTGGCATTGTGGTCGTCGAGCGAGTCTGGATTGCACACGACATCGGCAAGTCTATCAATCCAATGCTGGTGATGGGCCAGGTCGAGGGCAGCGTCTACATGGGCCTTGGCGAAGTCCTGATGGAAGAGATGGTCTATCGCGCCAATCGCAACGTCGTGCACAAGTTTCCATCGATGCTCGAATACAAGAGCCCAACGACGATGGAAATGTGCGACGTCAAGACTTACCTGATCGAAGATCCTGATCCAAACGGACCATACGGCGCAAAGGAAGTGGGCCAAGGACCGCTATTGCCGGTGCCGCCTGCGGTTGCGAACGCTGTTTATGATGCGGTCGGTGTGCGCATTGATGAAGTGCCGATCACGCCGGAAAAAGTTTTGAAAGCGCTGAAAGAAAAAGCAAAAGGCCGCGATGGACGCTACGGCCCGACCGCTGTCCCGAACGTTGAATGGCCCGAGCCTCTGCGCGTGTTGACACCAGCCGAAGGTGGCGACGGTAAAGAGATGCCGCGCGTAGCGGTGCATTCTTGAGGTTCGAATGAAGCTCCCTAATGCTGAGAATGCTGTCGTTGATATTGCAAAATTACGAGACTACTGCCTCAATCCGAATCATCCTAAAGGTAAGCATAAGGCGCGAGCGTTCTGGGAAAAGCTAGGATTCGAAGAAAATGATGCGGAGTTATTGCGTCAGTCGATACTCGAAGCGATATTGAAAGGCGAGGCAATAGAACAGAAGGCAACGGCGTACGGACGAAGATTTGTTGTCGATTTTGAGATCCAGCGCGGAGTTGGAGTGATAATGTACAGCGCAGTTGTGCGAACCGCGTGGATCATCAGGAATGATGAAGATTTTCCGCGCTTGACCACTTGTTTCAATCCGCGAAGGAGCACTTAAAAGATGGATGAAATCAAATTACTTGACGTAGTAGCTTTGATCGAAAACCTGGATTCCGAAGGTTTGCGCCGCGGCGAGGTCGGGACAGTAGTGGAGGAGTGGAAGGACGGAGTTTTTGAAGTTGAGTTTAGCGATAATTCTGGAAAAACTTATGCCTTCGCTGCTCTACGTCCTGACCAGTTGATAAAGCTTCATTTCCGAA
Organism: Blastocatellia bacterium; assembly: GCA_013697915.1. Classification (GTDB taxonomy): domain Bacteria; phylum Acidobacteriota; class Blastocatellia; order Pyrinomonadales; family Pyrinomonadaceae; genus PSRF01. The sequence continues at coordinate 6,642 of JACCVY010000232.1, forward strand.
AGGATGAGGCTGCGTGAACTATTATCCGACATGCATGAGCCATCAACTTATAGACCGTTTGTTTACACGGTCGCTGAAGACGACGGCATGAACGTGACCATCGAAGTTTCCGAAGAAGAGAATGCGCAGGTTCTTTGCTCATATCACAACGCGTCGAAAGGCGGTAGGTGATTCATAAGCAATTCTGGATGTCCGTATGATGCGACTTCCCAAATTTGAATACCGCGTGCCCCGCACAATCGCGGAGGCGGTGAAGATTGTTGGCGACGTTGGCCCAACGGCCCAGTTCGTTGCCGGCGGCACGGATCTGTATCCCAACATGAAGCGCCGGCAGCAAACACCGAAGACAGTGATCTCCGTCATGCGCTTGCAGGAGATGAATCAGATTACGGGCGATGGACCATCGGGAGTCCGCATTGGCGCTTCCGTTACCCTCACCGACATTGTCGAACACCCGTTGATCAATCGCGACTATCCGGTCATCGCGCACGCCGCGCGCACGATCTCGACGCCAATTCTGCGGAACATGGGAACAATTGGCGGTAACCTGTTGTTGGACACGCGCTGCAACTACTATGATCAGAATTTCGAATGGCGCAAAGGCATCAACTTTTGTTTGAAGAAGGACGGCGATGTTTGCTGGGTAGCGCCCGGCAGCTCCAAGTGTTGGGCCGTGCAATCGTCGGACCTGGTTCCGGTGATGGTGGCCATTGGCGCGAAGTTTCGTTTGGCATCAACGCTCGGCGAACGAATGATCGATGCTGCGGGCTTCTACAACGATGACGGCATCGATTATTTGAAAAAGCGGCCGGACGAGTTGCTGGTTGACATTCACCTGCCGCCAACCAATGGCTGGCGCGCTTCGTATCAGAAACTGCGTCGTCGTGGGGCTTTTGATTTTCCCGTGCTGGGAGTTGCTGCCTACATCCAGTTTGAAAATGGGCAAGCTAATGGCAGCCGTACGGTGCGAGACGCGAAGATAGTACTGGGCGGTATTGCACCTTCCCCAATGCAGATCGCCGAGGCTGGTGCAGCGCTCATCGGCCACGCATTCGATGACGCTCACATCGAGGCCGCCGCCGAAGCTGCTTACATCAAAGCTCGCCCGCTCGACAACACCGACTTTGTCATGAACTGGCGCAAACAGATGGCGCGGCAATATACGCTACGAGCCCTTCGGGAACTAGCGACATCTAATGCTTAGCCAGGCGGGTCTTTGGACTTTGGTCTTGGCGTGTAGCCAAAATTGACCCAAACACAATGACAAAGACCGAAACCCAAAGACCAAAAACCAACGACGTGGCGGCAATCATCCTGGCTGCCGGTCAATCCAGCCGCATGGGTGCTTTCAAGCCGCTGCTTCCCTTTGGCAATACAACCGTCATCGAACACACCATCGATTACCTTCGCCGTGGCGGCATCGAGACCGTTACTGTCGTGGTGGGCCATCGCGCAGAGGAATTAATAACCCACCTGCAAGACACGGGCATCACCTTCGCAACCAATCCCGATGCTGACAGCGCCATGGCCGCCTCAATTGTTCAGGGTGTGCGCGCCTTGCCGACCGATGGCCGGGCCGTCGTCATTACTCCGGTGGACCATCCAGCGGTGCCTGCTGAAGTCGTCACCCGACTAATCGACGAATGGCGTGGAGGCGCGCCGCTTGTTATTCCCACAAACAAGGGCCGCGGTGGTCACCCGGTCTTGATCGATCTGAGTTTTCGCGCGCAGCTTCTCAAACTGGATCCGGCGCGCGGCCTGAAGTCGTTTTTCGACGCGCATCGCAACGAAGTGACGCGCGTGGCAGTCAATTCGAATTATATTGCGCGAGACATGGACACGTGGGATGATTATCGCTCGTTGCACCAGGAAGTTTTTGGAGTTTTGCCAATGAAAACCCATCTTCCTGAGTTGCAAGCGATAAAGAGCAGGACCAGGGAGGAGACCAACTAAAACCTTGCCCCGTTCATCTAACGCACTGCCCAGCCATTTGGCTCGGGCAAAGGAGAGTAAATGAGAAACCGAAAACCCCTGTTTGCCCTGTTTATGGTGATGGCGCTGGCCGCTTCGCTGGGTATGGCCCAAAGCCATGCGCCGGTGGACTTTTCCCTGCGCTCGATCGACGGGCAGATAATTACTTCCGACAGTCTGCGCGGTGAAGTGGCCGTGCTGGCGTTTGGCGCTTCCTGGCTGCCGCTTTCCAAAACACAGTTGACGGGAGTTAGAAAACTCGCAGATGAATACAGCGATCGCGGCGTGGTGGTCTATTGGGTCAGCACCGAGTCGGAAGATCCGAAGTCGAAAAACTTCGCTACCGACGATCAACTGCGTGCGTTCGCGCTAAAGTATGGGTTAAAGGTGACCGTCCTGCGCGACCCGGATGGCGTAACTTCCAAGAAGTTTGGCATCGATCAACTGCCCTCGATTGTGATCATCGACAAGCAGGGCAATCCAGTTGGTGCGCCAATTGGCGGACTGGATCCAAACGGTAACCTTGCGGGCCAACTCGCCAGGACTCTTGATAAGGTTCTCTAAATAACTTCTTCTTAATGAAATCCTTTGGGCCGTCTTTCAACCAGGCGGCCCTTTTAATTGTCAGGATACGCAGACACTGATCCGCTTGCGCGCAAACCAACAGTTTGCGTTACACTCACGTCTGATGACTTTCCAGTTTATTAATCCGGAATCTTTAGGCGCGCCACACGGGTATTCAAACGGCACACTGGCCGACGCCGGCGGCAGACTGTTATTTGTGGCGGGCCAGATTGCCTGGAACCAACAACAGTCTCTGGTTAGCAGCGACTTCGCCGCGCAGTTCGATCAAGCGCTGGCGAATGTGATGGCAGTTGTGGCCGCGGCTGGCGGCACGGCAGAGAACGTTGCGAGGCTGGTGATTTACGTAACTAATAAGAATGAATACAACGGGCGCCTGCGCGAAGTCGGCGAACGCTATCGCGCGCGCATGGGCAAACACTTTCCGGCGATGGCACTGGTAGAAGTGAAAAGTCTGCTGGACGATGCCGCAAAGGTTGAAATTGAAGCAATCGCGGTGCTACCCGCATAGTTCATCACCATTTGCATGCTTAATCCGAAAAGTTTTCTTTTTGCAAAGAACGAAGGCGGCGTAGCAACCATCACGCTCAATCGTCCGGAACGTCTCAACGCGCTGACGTTCGAAGTTTATCGCGAACTGACTGACCTTTTCGCCGCGCTCGCAAAGGAAAAAGATGTTCGCGTAGTCGTGATCACAGGAGCGGGCCGGGCGTTCTGTTCCGGCGGCGATGTGCATGACATCATCGGTGAGCTTTTCAGTCGCGACATGGAAGGCTTACTGGAGTTCACACGCATGACTTGTGAGCTGATACGAAACATGCGCGCGCTGCCCAAACCAGTCATCGCCTCTCTTAATGGCACGACTGCCGGCGCCGGCGCCTGTATTGCGCTAGCCGCGGACATTCGCATCGCCCATCACGACGCGAGAATCGCATTCTTGTTTGTGAAGGTCGGTCTTTCGGGGGCGGATATGGGCGCCGCGTATCTATTGCCCCGCGTCGTCGGTCTCGCGAAAGCAACGGAGTTGCTGTACACCGGCGATTTCATTTCCGCTGCCGAAGCCGAGCGAATCGGACTCTATAACCGCGTCGTTCCGGCAGCAGAACTGGAACAGACAACAAACGAGCTGGCGCTGCGCCTCGCGAAAGGCCCAGCATTCGCGCTCGCGAAGACCAAGGAAATGCTGAACCGCGAAATGCATATGAACCTGGATGCCGCTCTCGAATCAGAAGCGCAGGCGCAGGCGATATGTATGCAGCATCCTGACTATCGCGAAGCGTACGAAGCGTTTGTTAATAAACGTGAAGTCACGTTCAAGTAATTTTGGAGCGCGGTGGCAAGCGAAGCGCGACACCGCTTTGGCTGTTTGGCGAAATGAATTCTTCTGGAGCTAATCCAACGAAAATCCCGTGGCCACATGCGCCTCTTCACAAGTTGTCAGATCGCGGAACATTCTTCTTAACGGCGGGCACATATCGTAAGGAGCACTTTTTCCGCGGAGCCAATCGCCGAAAAGTCGATACTTAGTCCGTCTAAATTATGTACATCAAAACCCAGTCAAACATGGTCTAGTGCAGCTTGCCAATCAATACCCATCGTGTTCGGCTGCGTGGTTCGAGCGAACTGCGCGTGCTGCCCAAGTCAAGACAATTTATTCTCTAAAGCTGGACAAGGTCAAAATCTAGGACGAGTATGAAGCAGCGCCCGACTGGTAGTTATTGATCCAAAGCGCCGTCGACGCTTCGCTCTGCCGGCGCACTCCAAAACATTATGGATAAATTCATCGCCCAACTTCCCTTTTTGACCCCAGAACACCTAACGCTCGCGGGGGACATGGAAACATTCGTCCGGCTTGAAATCGAGCCAACCGCGATTGAAGAACGCGACGTCGATGCGCGCCTGCGTGAATACGTCGGCATACTCGCGGAAGCAGGCGTGTTGCGTTACGCAGTCGCCGATCCCGGCGCCAACCTCGGCGTGCGCGCTCTCTGTTTGATTCGTGAAGCGCTCGCTTACTCTTCCCCGCTCGCGGATATTGCTTTCGTAATGCAGGGCCTCGGCACCTATGCCATCAGCCAGGCCGCGCCCGAACATGTGCGCGACTTCTGGCTTTCGCGCGCCGCTGAAGGCAAAGCGATTGCTGCGTTCGCGCTAACCGAACCGGACGCCGGCTCTGATGTCGCGTCAATCAAGACGACCGCGCAGCGCGATGGTGACGGTTATGTCATCAATGGCAGCAAGCGTTTCATAACCAATGCCGGCGTCGCCGACTTCTACACGGTTTTTGCGCGCACTGGGGCGGATGCGAATGGCCGGGCAGCGTTATCGGCCTTCGTCGTTGGCGCAAAGGTGGCGGGCTTTAGTGTGATCGAGCGGACCTCCATGCTGTCGGCACATCCGATCGGAGAAATTGAACTAAAGAATTGCCGCGTGCCCGCCGATAATCTCGTTGGTGCCGAGGGCGATGGGTTCCTGCTGGCTATGAGAACCATGGACACTTTCCGCGCGAGCGTCGGCGCCGCTGCGTGTGGCATGGCGCGGCGCGCACTCGATGAAGCGGTTCGCTACGCGGGCAGCCGCAAACAATTCGGGCGATTACTGGCTGAGCATCAGTTGATTCAGGAAAAACTTGCAGACATGGTGACGGAGCTCGATGCCGCCAGACTTTTGGTTTACCGGGCAGCTTATCTAAAAGATACGGCGGCTGCGCGCGTTACTCGAGAAGCAAGTGAGGCAAAACTATTCGCCACCGAAGCTGCCTCGCGGATTATTGATCAATCGCTGCAAATTCATGGCGGCACCGGCCTGGTTCGGGGCAGTGTGGTCGAACGCTTGTATCGAGACATTCGCGCTCTGCGAATCTACGAAGGTACATCCGAGATTCAGAAACTGATCATCGCCAGCCAGTTGTTGAAGGAGTAGCCTAAACATTCTTCGGTCCGGTGTGTTATGCCGAATCCTGCCAGGCAGAAGAAATTTTCCATTTTCCATTTCTCATTTGCCATTTTTCATTGCTGACAAAATCCAGGCTACTGTTAAATGAAAATCAATATCATCGGCGGCGGGCCGGCGGGAATGTATTTCGCAATCCTCATGAAAAGGGCCGACGCCGCGCACGACATCACAGTTTACGAACGCAATGGGCCTGATGACACCTTTGGTTGGGGAGTAGTGTTTTCCGGTAAGACACTCGCAAATCTGAGCGCCGCCGATGAAGAATCACATGCGGAAGTCACAAGGAGTTTCGCGGCCTGGGACAATGTCGATGTAGTCCATCGCGGAGAAAAGATTTCGATCCATGGCAACAGCTTTTCCGGAATTGCGCGGCTTCAGTTGCTCAAAATCCTGCAAAGACGCTGCAAACAACTCGGCATCGAATTACTTTTCCGTACCGAGGTTGCTGACATCGAGGCGTTGCGAACGAATTGCGATCTGCTCGTGGCGGCTGATGGCGTTAACAGTACTGCGCGCAAGCAATATGCCGGAAAGTTTGGTCCTTCGCTCGATTATCGTCCCAATCGTTACATTTGGTTTGGCACCAACAAGCTGTTCCATGGCCTGACGCTAACGTTTCTGGAAAACGAAACGGGCGTCTTTGCCGCGCACTCTTACAAGTTCAACCAAACTACCAGCACGTTCATCATCGAATGCGATCCGCAAACGTGGGATGCCGCCGGGTTCGCTACGATGAACGATGAAGAAACCCGTCAATATCTTGAAAAAGTATTTGCAAAGGATTTAGCCGGACAGCCTCTGCTTTCGAACAATTCGAAGTGGCTCAATTTCCTGCTGGTGAAAAACGCGAACTGGTCGTTTGAAAACGCCGTATTGCTCGGCGACGCGCTGCACACAGCACACTTCTCAATCGGCTCAGGCACAAAGCTGGCGCTGGAAGATGCCATTGCTCTTTTCGACTGCTTCAACAAGCAGGCGAGTCTCCGCGGTGCGCTTGAGGAATTCGAGACTACACACAAGCCGGTGATTGAAGCATATCAAGCCGCGGCGCAGGACAGCATGCGCTGGTTTGAGAACGCGCGCGACTACATGAACCTTAGTCCGATTGAGTTGGCTTATTCATTAATGACGCGCAGCGGGCGAGTGGACCGAGAAGATTTGAAACGCCGCGATCCGAAGTTTATCGCCCGGTATGAAGCAGAACGCAACGCGTATACTGGGACCGCGGGCGTCCCGCCCGCAAATGGCACCCGATCACATTGATGCCGGAATAATGGTCTTCTTGCTCGATCTCTTCCCTGCGTGAGGCCTTGCTACGC
>JACCVY010000038.1 GCA_013697915.1 Blastocatellia bacterium
TCCAGCGAACGAATAACATGCTGAATCGCCGGCGTCGCTTCGTCGTCTCCGTGTACCACCAAATCTATATTCGTTACGCTCATGTTGAATTCTCTGACCGCTAGCGTTTGCTTTTACGTGCCTGCGCTTCTGCGACCTGCGATTTTTCTGTACGTCGTGCAAGATACCGTTCCCACCAATAGCCGTTACATTCTTTTTCAATGTGCCACGGCGGGACGCCCCATTCTTCGGACGCGTCCAGCACGATTGCCCACAAGGGCGGTGTGCCCGCGGTTCCTTTCAACCACCGCCTTAACTCGCGGACTTCTGAGCCAAAGGGCTGGCACTCTCCTTGCCGGTGATTTTGTCGAGAGCCTGAACGAACTGTGTTTCGGTCATGTCGAACAAGGCTTCGCGTGCGCTATCCCGGTCAGTCGGCACGACGACGAACGGCAGGATAAAATTGACGATCACATCAATGGTCTCTGTCCCGCGCGCAGTCGGGTCTTGCATTTGTTGTGAGAGCGCGAGCGCTTCGCGTTGGCGGCGCAAATAGCCCGGTGTGTCTTTTGTCGGTAGTTTCATTTCGATCCGCACCGCTGCGCCGTTGCCGTTCGTGCTACTCGGTTTCGTTTTGCTCATAGTTCTTCTGCTCCCCCCGTATTTGAGATGTTCTTATTCCACATGCGCCGCCAGCGCCGGTGTACGCCTAGCAGCGTACACAGCCTGACGTCGGCGTCCGTATAGAAACTATTACCAAGCGATTCTGCCGATTCGATAATGTGCGTCGCGCTACGCTCGATGTGGAAATGCTCCCACGCGTTCGCGTTACCGTCCACGTCGATCACCGTTTTTGCGAGTTGCGCCATACCCCCAAGGACCAGCCATTCCGCGCAGCGCCGCATATAAAACGGATACATCACCGAATTGAACGTTGGCGAAACAAATTGCCATTGCAGCGTGCCCGGCTGTTTTTTACCGATCATGTCGGGCAGATCCGCCTTGATGCCGTACTCCAAAAAGGAGAACGTCGGATACAACCAATTGCACATCCAAGAATTATCGCCATCGTTCGCGCCCGTCACTTGGAGGCCGGTGCCTTCATGCTCTGCGTATTCCCAATTCTTTTCGCCGATATGTTGTTTGTATTCTTTGCGCGAGTCGATCGTAACCTTATAGGTGCCGACGCGCGCGCTGCGGTCGAGCACGAACGCCGCGAACGGTCCGTTCGGCACAAACCGCACCTGATTGATTTCAGACCAATACGCCGGATGTAACGGTTGTTCCAGCAGCACCGACGAATACACGCTCGCGCCGGTCAATTGCAAAAACACCTCGTCCGGTTCGTCGACGTGATACTCGCCCGGATTCAGCGAGATCGGCTGCCCGTTTTTTAGATCGAACGTCGAGAGCGTCGTGGTCGGCGTTCGTTTTGGTTTGCCGGAGCGCGTGCGCGGCGGGGTTGGTCTGGGTATCGGTTTGTGCGCGCTCACAGCAGGACGGCGACACTATTCGTGATGCTCGCCTTGAGCCAATCCGCCAGGGTTGGGTTATAAAGCGCCGTCAATTCCACCTCGACCGTAGACACGCCGTCTTTGTCGGTAAAGATTTTCGGTTGGTTGCCTTGCGAGCCAGCAAAGTCTAGTTGCACGATATTTGTGCCGTTCGTGGATTTGATGCGTACCTGACGCTGAAACAACGTACCTGAGATAATCGCGTCCAGGTACGCCTTCGAAGTGGCATTGAATTCCAATTCAAGCTTCAGCGTCGCTTCCCACGTCTCTGGATGGGTGTAGCCCGAGTAGCCCAAATTCCCAAGATGCTGCTTCATGCCGCGCTTGGTATCAACGTCGAGTTCAAAACTAAATGCGGTGGTGGCAATGGTGGTGGTGCCGATGGTGCCGCCCCAGGCATCAATGTAGAGCACCGTATCCACCCCGCGTACCGGGGTGACGGTGCGATCCGAGAGCGCGGCGAGCGCGCCAACGTCCACGGTCTTTCCAAGCAGATCCGCGGCAAACGTCCACATCTCGCCCTGATTGCCTTTGATATTTAATTTCGAGAGCACGCCGCCGGGCATTCGATACACGCCGTCCGTCGTGTTGCCGTAGAGAAAAGTTTGTGTGCGGATGCGCGTTGCGCCTGTCAAGACGGGGACGCCGGGACTTGCCCAGGCGCGCACGTAGGGACCTGCCCCCGACGGCACGACCATCCCGTCTAACATTTCCAACCAATACGGCAAATCCTCATACGTGACAACACCTTGCGCATTGCCGGCCGCCCCAACCAAATTCGGAATGGAGATAAATCCGGGCGTCAACGAGCCGCGCCGTTCGGGCGCAACTTGCGCTTCGACAATCGCATTCAGTTCAAACGATTCGATGCCCATCCCTTTCACGGCACCAGCAACGGGCGTGCCCCAGGCGGCGCTGGCTTCATTTCCCCATTGCACTTGTAAGAGAGGTATTTCCATAATTCATTTACTCCTTTTCTTCCTTTTCTTCCTTTACTGTCTTTTTTTTGTGTCGCGCCGTCCGCTTCGCGGCTTTCGCATGACGTACTTTCGGTTCAGGCTCTGGATACGCCGCTTCCAATTCTGAGGCGAGCGGGTTGAGCACAAGGTCTACCGCAAGCTCTTCGGACTCAATGGACAGGGGATCGGCGGTGCCTGTGCCTGCGACAAACAAACCACTCTCGACAGCCAAATCTTGCACCGTCTGTTGTAGCGTCTCAAAATCAACTGCCAACACATTGCGAGACGGAATGTGTTCGATGAACTCAGAACCATCCCCTTGATATTCCATAATATTTGCCACTCTGTTACCTCCTATCCCATTACCATTTTCAATCGCACACGGATCACTTCCGAACGACACAATACGCTGTCTTCGCGCAAGATGCCGCCCGTTTCGGTGGGTCCGTCATAGCCGATCAGGTCAAACCCGCCCGCGTGCACGTTCGCACTATCCGCAAACGCGTCTGCGATCATCTGCTCCAGGTAGTCCAGCGCATCTTCTGCCGTTTGTTCCGTGATGGGCGGGTTCTCTTCCGGGTCATCCCAACGCACGTACGTTCGGATGGTCAGTACAAACTCGGTTGCCAGTTTCGTTACGCCGATGAACTTGCGTTCGCGCAGCGTGCTGGCGCTTTCGATGGTCAATGCCGGATACAGTTCCGCCAGATGCTTGCGCGGATAGGCATATACCGCCCTGACCGTCACCGGCACGAGCGCGGTCGTGAGAAATGCCGCGAGCGCGGTACGGGCACTTGCCCTACCAACGGCGTTAGGCATCTATGCGCTCAATCTCCTGCGTAAAGAACAGCGCCGCTTCCTGCCCAATGCGCGGCGCTTGCTGCATTGTGCGGTTCACAAACGCGTGCGCGCCGCCGCGTGCATTCTCGTACGCGCCATAGACCGCCGGGCGCTTTTTCTTGTAGGACACGTTCTCACGCACGCGCACCGCATAGGTCGATGCATTTTTACGGTCGATGAACAGCGACATTTTGAGCAAGCCCGTATCCACGTGCACGATGCCGTGCATGTAGTTGTACGCCTGCACCGCGCCATACTGCGCCATTTTGCCTAGCGCGCCTTCAGGGCGCAGCGCCGCGATGACTTTCAGATTCTTGCGCTGCGCCTTGTCGAGATTCTTTAACTTGACGGAAAGTTTCAGCATTAGTCAATCCACCGATCTTCAAAGTTGAACACGAGCACGCCGCCGGTCAGGGAATTACTACCCGCGTCCGTTGCGTCGATTGCGCCCGGTGCGCCCCACAACAGCATGACCGTTTTCTCTTTGTCGAGAATCATCTGGCGCACGCGCTCGGGCAGTTGGTTGCGCGACTCGCTGCCCCATTCGGCAGACATATCCGTTTCCGGCAGATTGCCCAGGATGTTCTTGAGCAAGCGCAGTTCTACGCGGTCAAGGAATTCCACGTTGTCCGCGCCCGCGACGGCGGCAAGGTCCGTGTTCCCGATAGCGAGCACGTCCGCCGGAACGTTACCCATTTCTTGCAGCGCGGTTGCGAGCGGGTCGGTCAGGTCGGGATTCGCGCCGGTCGGATCCACCGCCATCTGCGCCGCCAGCATATAGCGCCGCAAACGTTTAATCATCGTCTCTTCGACGCGGGCGCGTAAGAGCGCCATTTATGCGCCGCCCTTTTTGGGACCGCGCGACACCGTTGGCGGGGCTTCGTGCGCGGGGGCGACGGGAACGGGACGTCCAATGCGGTGTGTGATTTGTTCTGATTTACCATCCGCGTCCTGATCCTTTGGCGAAACAAATTCGCCGTTCGCGCCGCGCAGCGCGTCATACGTGATGGTCTGATACCCGCCGCCAGTCTGTTGCTGTTCCGCGAGCGTAGGCCCGGCAATGTACCCGTTGATGATGTATTCATTCGCCGGTGCTTCGATGCCTGCTATTTTTTCCAAGAGCGCGGCGACGGCTTCCGTTTGCAGCATTGCCTGCACACGCGTGTCTTGCGCCCGTATCGCCTTCAGCGCGTCCACTTCTGCCTGTGCACCGAATTTCTTGCCTAAGAGATCCGTGACGGCGACCAGGCGCTTCTGCGCCAGCGCGGCGCGCACGGCTAACGTTCCATTGTCCATAGTTATTGATACTCCACAGAGATAAGTGGACAGCGGTCCTGCTCACTACACAGAACATTCACAAGCGGCGGGGGGGGGACTTGAACCCCTTGCAAACTTGCTGTCCACTTATTCAAGTTGCCATAATTAGACAGGTAACGGTGCCAAGAATCCGGTTGGGACGGCATATGTGCCGTTCCCAATTCGCATCACCAACGCCGCAACCCGGTCGAGCGCGCCGAAACCGGCGTACCGAATCATGCGGTTGACCATGTGGTTCCCGTCTACGTTGTACGCTTCAGGGAAAAACCCTTGCAGTTCAGGTACGGGATACTCGCGCATCCCTAGCGGCGAACCGCCTTCCACTTTGGCGATGATGTAGCCGGACGGAACGGCGCTCCATTCCACGATCCACACGCCACCAACCGTTCCGAGCACGCGGTCGCCCACGCCGATATCCGGCGCATTGGTCGAGATGGCCGCGCTGGCAGCGGGAATCACATCCGTGCTGTCCGTCGGAATGAACGTCAAGAGTGCTTTGGTCGTCGCAACGAGGTCGCTGGCGATGTAGGCGACCACGCGCCGGCTGCCGTTCGACGGGTGATGACTCAGTTCGGTAAAGATGGTCGGATACGGATTCGTCGCGTCGGCAATTGCCGCCGCTTGCGCGAGAAAATGCGTATTCGTCGCGCTGGCAGTGAAGCCCTTGCGCCCGTAGACGACAGAATCGGCATTGGCGAGCGGTTGAATCGTGAGGCTGCCCAGTCCTTTACTGCCGCCCGCGCCGATATTATCGGTGTACGTCCACGTGACATTGGTCAAGAGCGCCGCGAGAACATGCCGAATAACCCAGTCTTTGTCACGTTGCAAGGCGTCCGTCGTGAAGCGCGCGGCTTCTTCGACCGTCAAGAGCGCGCGCGTGACGCGGTTTGTGCCCCACGCCGTGCCGCCGCCTTGAATCGGGAAGCCGACTGTGTAACTGCCCGAAGGCAGTACCGGCATTGGATTGCCTTCTGAGTCAAGCGGTTGCAAGGTGCCTGTGCCGGGGAGTTCGTACTGTATCTGCGGGGTATTGGTAACGGGCGCGACCCATTCCGCCAGGAGCGCGTCCATCACGCGCGTATATTCGGCGGCGGTAAGCGCTACCGCGTCATAGACGCGCTGCGGTCCGACGGACTGCACGCGCTGTGCGAACAAGTCCGCCATATTGATGAAACCATATGCGTTCGTATTTGCCATTTCATGTACTCCAGTATCGGCAGCGTTAGAACGCGCCGACATTTATTTTTTGATTGAATTGTTTGCTGTGCGCGGCGTCTTATTCCAGCCGCAGCAGTTTGTCGGCGGTGGTCGAGGCAAACGCCCCGATGACCGTTCCCATCACGCGCGAGACCGTACCCGCGGCGTCTGCCAGTGTGCCCGCTGTGTCGGACGCGTAGACCTTTGCGCCGATGGCGAGACCTGCGAGCGCTTCCCCCAGATCGAGGATGCAGGGCGCGCGCACAGCGGTCAGGGCTTGTTTTGCCACTGCCACGTGCAGCGCAATTGCCGGGGTGCCGAGATTGCCGGTGGTCGTTGCGAGCGCGAGCACCCAGTTCCCGGTGGTCGGGTCTTGCGTGACCATCGGCGTGGTGATCGGTACGGCAACGTTAGCCGCCAGAGTTTCCTGATGTTCATCATCACCGCGTACAAGGCGAATAGTCGTAATAGTCAGTGCTGCCATTTTGGTTGTTACTCCTTACGTTGATTGAAAAGTTAAATCGGTCTTGCATTACCAGCCGCGCACGGTCTTGGCGAACGCGTCGCGCGCTTTGTCGCCGTCCGGCGGCAGCGCGGGCTTGCGCGGACCGGTGCCCGTAGGTGTGCCGTTGCTGGTGGTCGCGCCGTTGGCTTTGAGCCAATGCTTCTTGTCCGTCTCCACTTGCTTCAACACGTCCACGACACCTTGCACCACGTCGTTCTCGTCAATTACCAACTTGTCCGCCAGTTCTTTTTTGCTTTGCACGTAGAGCCACACGTCGGCGGGATCGGTGAACTTGTCGGCGGCGGCGGTCAGAATGGCTGCCCGGCGAAACGTGGTGTTCGCTTGCGCGATCCGTGTATTGGCTTGTTCCTTTTCGCGAGCGCTTTCGGCTTTGGCGTCGTCACGCTCTTTTTGTAGGCGTTCCTGTTCGGTAAGTTGCGCCGTTTGCATGTCCGCCAATTGTTTTAACTTGGCTTCCAGTTCGGTCTCATCTTTCACGCCGAACTTTTGGAACAACTCGCCGCGTCCCGCGTCTTTCGCCCGCGCCGCCCGTTCGCCCACAATGCGGTCTATATCTTCTTGCGTAAACGTCTTGGCACCTTCCGCCCCGGTTGGCGTGGTCGTGCTCCCGGTGGGTGCTGTCGTCGTTGTGATATTGGTGGTAATTGGCTCTGTCATTTTGATCCTTTGCCCGCGCTTGACCGTGCGCGTATACGTGATATGTCTTGCAGAATGATGTGTTGAGAAAACAAAAAAGCCCGTTTCGTTAAGGACCGTGAAGGTCGCTAACGAAACGGGCTGTAAAAGCCGCTATGTATTTAGTTGTTTTACTTGCCGCTAATGAATCGCCAGGTCAATTTCATCCGCCAGGCGTCTAAATAACTTCGCAATATTTTTTAGTTCTTTGTGTTTGTAGTCTTTCTCGTCTTCATCGTCTGATTGTGCATAGTCGCGAATCTCCCAGCGGAGAATAGATTTTAGGTCAAAGACGATGAGGTCACTCCCTTCCAGTTCTATAACAAAATCGCCCTTCTCGTTGAGATATCCTAAGGCGTTTTCCATTGTTGCTTTTATATATTCGCCGCACGCTTTGATGATTGGCGATATGATTTCGTAACTATGCTGCTCCAAGATTTCCTTTGCGTCGGCATCTCTTAAAGAGAAAACAACCTTCTTTGGATGCGTTATGTCCACGCCATCAGCTGCAGCGTCAGTATTTTTCGCCATGAATACAAAACCCTTCCCCTGCACTTGTCGCACGCCAGTTCGATCCCGTCCCGTTTGACGACAATCAATAGACGTCCGCACGTGTGTCGTTCCTGATGAATTATTTCCCCTATCATATCATCTTTTTCGCTTGGGTACCGGGTTAGGTTTGAATCGTTCAACATATTCGATCATGTTGGTCGGAATGTGAATTAAATCTCTAAAGGTGTCGTCGGTTGGGTCATACGATTCGGCTATCGTCAAGGTCTCTTTGGTTTCCAGTACGAGCACGCCCGCGCTATGCAGCTCCACACGATCGAGTCCCTTTGTCGTCACGTCGTCGCGGGTAAACATTCCATCACGGCGACACGCATCTAGCCAGCGCACGTAGCAAATGGTTAAAGGTTTTGGAGCAGGCACAGAAATAATCAACGCCGCACATTCGCGGCGTTGATTGCTCACTACCGAAATTGTGCGGCGCTCCGTAAACGGGCTGCCAGTTATGCGATTGTTCGATGCTTACACTGCAAAGTTAGTTTATCGTCGCATCAGTAGGCGTGTTGTTTTTTCGATTTCCTTTATAAGTTCAGGGGATGCTCCCATTTTTTCTGCCTGCCGCAATAACCTTTTCAGATGGGCATTTACAATGACTCTACTTATTTTGCCTTCCTGCTCTTTTTTCGCTAATGTCGTCTTTGCCTCAACAAGTTGATTTACCAGTCTTTCGAGCACTTCGTCGGTAATTTGATTCATTCGCGCTCCTTGCGGGCTGCTGGTTTTGCTCAATGTCCTACTGCTATTATATCACTCTCCCCTGCGCGTTGTAATGCCTTTTCGCGTTTCATCATCTTGCGCAGTTCGGACGTGCGCGGCGCGATGCCTAGTTTGCGCTCGATCACGTCAAGGAGTTGCAACAGACTTTCACGCCATTGCATCAGAAAATCGGTGTCGTTCATTGTCTTGACAGTTCATGTTACAATAAAACTAACGTTTCGTGGTCAGACGGAACGCAACTCAATACGTAATTCTTTCGCCTCGCTTGCGTTGGTGCTGACCCACTGACGCGGGTGAGGCGATTCTGTTTAGGTGTGAAATGGCATCCAAAGACCCTGAAAAGGCAAAAGAATATAGACATAAGTACTATGTTGAAAATCGTGAAAAAGCGCACGAGAATACCCGTAAGTGGCGTACCGCAAATCCTGAAAAGGCAAAAGAGATTGACCGTAAGTGGAATGCCGCTAATCCCAAAAAATCAGTTGAGAAAACTATAAAGTGGCAAAAGGCGAATCCTGAAAAAAAGCGCGAGTATGATCGTAAATGGAGAGCCGCCCACCCTGAACAAGCAAGGGCGAGTGTGCGCATTTGCGGGCGCAAGTGGAAAGACGCAAACCCCGACAGAGTGCGAGAAGGCGGCGTCAAACGTCGGGCGCTCAAACTTGGCGCGGTTGTAGGTGAAGTAGAATTAGCATTCATTTGGCAACGCGATAAAGGCATTTGTTATTTATGCGGCAACACAATAGAACCTAAGGATTGTCATTTCGATCACGTCATCCCACTCTCTAAGGGCGGGGCGCATACCGCCGATAATCTGCGCGCCACCCATTCTTGGTGCAATCTGACAAAACAAGATAAGTTGATTGATGTGGCGCAAGTCGTCGCATGGATTCAGAAAAAACTATTCTAAGATGCTCATAGAGTGAATCTTTTCCCGCTCGGCGTGCGAAGGGCGTGCTGACAGCGAAAACCCCCGCATTTGTAATTTGGGTTTGCCGCTCCCGGTATCATGTCGTTTTCAATCCACCATTTGGCAGGATGGCGCTTTCCCTGCAACCGCGCACACGTGCTACAACTTTGGATGCCGTCATTCCCAAAGAATTCGAGCGTGATATTTGCTGCGCCGCGTAACTTTAGGGCGTTGTACACGTCATCCAAACTATTCGTGTACTGGTCAATGCGGTCTTGCGGGAACGTCACCGGGTCTTGCTTGCGCCGCTCTGCCAGATCGTCCCAAAGGTTGTCAATGAAATCCAGTTCGTCGTTCTGCCGCTGCACTAGATAGCGCGAGTCTTCACTCGACAGTTCCGCACTCGCATCTTCCGCGCCATCACGGAAACCGCGCTGTCCGGCTTCCCATAGTTTTTCGACCACCATCCGTTTCGCCGCGTTCAAGGTAGAACGCGCATTGCCGCCGTTCAGGTAGTCCGCGACGAAGCCGGCGAGTCCATCGGAATAGGAAAAACGGGTGGTAATGTACGAACCGCCCGCGCCTTGCGCCTTCGCCGCTGAAATTGCCGCGCGACTCAATGCCTTTGCTGCACGACCAAGATCAGGCATCGACAATTTCCCCATTCTCTATATTCACGCCAACCGTTTTGAGTGCGGCTAAGCAAATTGCGAGTGGTGCGGATTCTGCCTTTGCGCCAATTCCCGAACGATATTCAGTACTCCAATCACAAAACCAATAGGCAGGGTCTATCTCTGAACGATCATCGTAATAGAGACTAAAAAATGGCTGTGTCTCTTTCATCTTGGAAACTACTTGCCACGCCGCCGCGATGTTGGTACTAGGCGACCATGAAAGCGTATTCATTCGCGTGTCTTTGCCGTTGACTTTGCAGTACCAATACTCTTGGAGTGGAGGGTGTTTTCTAATCCATCCACTCGTTCCATGCGTTACGGTTTTCCAGTCCTTGTGATACCAGCCCATCACCTTCTCTGCGACCAGCGCATCCAGTTCGCCATGATCCATCGCTCATTTGCTCCACGTCTCGCCGCCATCGGTGGATTCGACCAGATGCAATTCCATCACGTTATCCGGACGCCGCGACTGGAACGATACGACGATCCGCCCGGCCCGATACGCAATGTCCGGCACTTCGGCATAGCGCGCAGCGCCGCTAATACAAACGGGTGCGGTCCATTTCTTCCCCGCCCGCCGCGCATAGAAAATACTGTATTCCGGTTCGCCGCCGACGCGCTGCTCCCAAACCAGGTGCACGTTCTGTTTGGCGTCGAGCACAAGGGCAGGGTAGTAGCCGGAAAGGTTCGCTATCTTAGACATTTGTGTCTGTGCCTACGTCGAGCGTTTCTTTTTCTGAGACACTACTTTTTTTGGCAAACGTTTAATCGACGGCGTATGCTTCGCCCATTTCTTCGCCATTTTGGGATGATTGGAAAACATCCACTTTTGCTGAGACTTCGACTTAAAAGGAATGTTCGTTATGCTCCTGCGCCCATTGCACTTCTAAATTCAGACATCGCGGCTTTTACTTCGTCTAACATTCCTGCCGCGTCGGGCGCGGGCGCTGGTGCGGTTGCCGCGTCGGGCACAGCAGCCGTATCCCCGATCTGCTCCAGAATCTTGGCGTCATCCCAACCCAAATCCCGTAGAACCGCCGCGCTGCCAACGGGCGCGCCGCCTGCGTCCAGCACGATTTTCCAGAACGCCGCCTTTTGCTCCAACACATCCATTTGCGACGTTGAAAATATATCGCGTTCGCCAATCGTATGATCGAGCGCGCCGGCCGCATAACTGTCCAGTCCGAATCCCTGATAGCCGTCATAGCCGCGCCAGCCGCCAATCGCGATTGCCATTTGCTGCGCGCGCACTAAACCGTTGTCATAGTTGCCGCGCAATCGTCCACCTTTTTTTTCTGCCGGCTCGCGTGCGAGTTCCAAGGCGCGTCCGGTCAAGCCACCCGACACGCGCAATTTGTCAATCTTGAGTTCGGGATTGTCTGATTCAAATTCCTCGATCATTTTGTCGAGGCGCGCACCACTACCCGCAATGTCCAGTGACGCAATCATGGGAATCGCCTGTGCGCCGGCAGGTCCGTAAAACAGCGGCACTTCTTCCCGCAAGTTCGGCAAGTTATCATACGCGGCACTCACGCGCGTATCCGAGGTGTTCGCGTTGCGCGCGGTCGGCGTCGAGCCATCCTTTGGGGATTGCACACCTGCCAGGAGCATCGGCGCGTTGACCGCCTTGCGGATGTAATCATGCAAGAGCGATGCCAGGTCGTCACACTCGCGGATCTTGGACTCGTTGCCTTCAATCTCGGACTCGCCCCAAGCGCCGATGCCGGAATGTTTGACGACGACCATCGGCACAAAGCCGTAGGGCGCTTCCCATTCC
>JACCVY010000056.1 GCA_013697915.1 Blastocatellia bacterium
CCCGCTGGCGCGGGTGACGGCTTCAAATAGCCTCGATGAACGGCCGGTGCCCATTAAACCGACACCGCGCCGCCCTCAATCGCCGATCATCCCGCCTCAAGCGAATATTTTTCGAGGTGCCCTTATAGCGTGGCTCCTTTAATAAAAAATGGGAGTTAGACGGTGTTCGTTCGAATATTCAATTGGTTGCTTTGGCAGCCTATGGCCTTCTAAATTCACGAGGCCCGGGGTGGCCCATCTGAGTGAAGCGCGAAGCGGAGTTTCCTTTCTATGACCGCGCTTGTTTCGTATTTTGACACCATATTGTCATGGGATGACTCTACGAGGTTTACCGCTCCATCCCTTTTTTTCAAAAGCTTCGACGTCGACGAGCCGGTATCGGATTTGCCCTTCGATCTTTAGGAATGCTGGGCCCTTTCGCTTGCCGTTTAATCTCCAGGTTAATCTCCAGTTTCGAAGCGTCTTCGGTGATACCTTTAACCGCTTGGCGACTTGAGCCTCGGTTAAGCGTATCGGGCGCGATTTAGCAGGCTTCGGTTGAATAGGTTTCCCGGAACCTGTTGAGGCGCGGGACGGCAGGGGCTTTGCTGTGATCTTGGGGCCGTTGCCAACTTTACTAGAATTGGCAAGGGCGGATGCCGGCTGAGATGTTTGTTTCATGCTTATCCGGTTACTTGACATCGCGCCAAGCGCACATGTAGTATGCGCTCCTGCTGCCAATCTCAACGGTTGGCATGCCGGAGGCCGGACGTCTTCTGCATGCCGGAACGTAAAATCACAACATTTCTCCGCCATTTCTGGCACGCTCTCGTCGCTGGCGTGCGCAGTGCTGCGTTTGGATGGGGGCCATCCGTCGCTGCTGCCGTACTCGGTTATCTTGGTGTCATAATGGCCCCGATCCCAACATGGACATCCCCAATAATTAACGCTGCCATGGCGGTGCTGTGCGTTCTTGCAATAAACGTTTTTTGTATAGCGCCATATCGCGCCATACGTATGCTTTGGCCATTTTCAATAAAGGTTGTCGCTGGGCGTCTTAAAACGCCGTATCCACCAGGTCCATTTGAACCACAGAAAGCCGCTCTATTAGTCAGAAATAGATCATATTTGACGCGGTCAGACTGCGTAATGCATATTATGTGTGTATGTAACGCTAGCGATGATATCCACTTTCCCCGATTTATAACAGAATTCTCAATTCAGCCTAAAGAGACAAAGCAGCTAGTGTTCGCTACATGGACATCAAGAAACCCACCATATGAAAATGACAAATCAATTTTTTTGAGTGGACCAGTTGGCGCCGGGGTTGGTGGCAATATTGCAATGCTTCCAGTCGGCTCTCATAACATAAGTCTCAGGATTGGCATCCCGGACGGAGCTGATAGTTACATTTGTTGCCGCGTGTGGATTGAGGGTGATTGTCTTAAGGCAGCGAGTATATGACAATGACTCCACTTCAGCGTCTCACCCGCATGCGGCGCACCTTCTCCAAAAACAGGTCAGTCCTCATGGAGGATTACGAGCACTTTACTACGCCGCATGTTCCCATTCCCCCGAGTAAAGCTGCGCATAAGTCGGCGGAACGGAGCGAGCCGCAATCCCAAGTACGGAATGAAACGCAGTCATCGGATAAAATCGACGGTTGAAACGGAACACATACTCATTGAGGTAGGCTTGTAAATGTTTGGGTTCGATACGGCCATGATGCGTTCCTTTGATCCACGTTTTCATATTGCTGAAGACGAGGTGGACCATGGGCAGGTGCGCCTCTGCCTTGTCTGGGTCGCCAGCGAGTGCCAACGCATCATGACGGTATCCCATCTCGGAAATTTCATTGTAGCCTGTCCACCCGTCGGTGCTGATGGTAGCGCCCGTCGCAACATTATCTTTGATAAATCCTGTGAGCACTTTGGCGCTCCGATCAGGCACGACGCGAAGCCGCAACCGGCCCGCATAGACACGCCGCTTGTGTGCCTTACCGTCATCTTGGCGCGACCTAACCTCAACAGCGCCGACTATGGTAGACTTATGGTGTGTGCCCCGGCCTTCTCCACGCGTCTCACCGCCGACATAACATTCATCGACTTCGACTACATGCTCGCTGCCAATGGCGTCGCGTTCTGGGCGAACCATGCCAGCGCGAAGTTTGTGGAGTATCTGAAATGCCGTCTCATAGCGGGTGAGTGCAAGCTGGCGTTGGAACTGAACGGCGGATTGGCCTGGTATCTGTGTAGTCATGAGGTATGCGCCCCAAAACCACGTCGAGAGCGGCGTATGGCTCGATTGCATAACGGTGCCAGCCGTAAGCGATATATTGGCCTTGCAGCTACGACAGCGCAGCACTACCGAGGATCGCGTATGGAAGCGGTAAGGCTCCCCAACAAGCCCACATTTCGTGCACGCAAACCCATTTGGCCAGCGAACAGACTCAAGATAGCGGGCGCAAGCCCCATCATCGGGGAATGCCCGCTGAAACTCAGGAAGGGAAGTGGGGAAGCCTCGTATGTCCATGTTTGAGAATATAGCACGTCACGAGACGGTTGTCAAGCAACCGGATAAGCATGGTTCGTTCATGTCTGCGATAATCCAATTCGAATCAAAAGCCTTATCGGCGATGAAGCCGCCAAATTCGATGTCTTCGATCAGCGGCGCCACGCCGGCCGTGTCGTGGCGTTGCCCCGGCAACAGAAC
>JACCVY010000060.1 GCA_013697915.1 Blastocatellia bacterium
ACACCCTACACCCGACACCCAACACCTGACACCATTCAGAGGGAGAGCGATATTTTCGAGCTCGCAGGCACCTCAGGAGTAATTAATGAAGAAGCACGGAAAGAAATACAACGGGGCTGCGGAAAAGATTGAAGCCGGTCGCAAGTACAACCTCGAAGACGCGGTAACCAAGCTCAAGGAAATCGCTTTTGCCAAGTTTGATGAGACGGTTGAGTTGACCGTTTGGCTCGGCGTTGATCCGCGCAAAGCGGACCAACTGGTGCGCGGCACGATTGTTCTTCCCCACGGCCTCGGCAAATCCAAAAAAGTCCTGGTCATCGCCCAGGGCGAAAAGATCAAAGAAGCTGAAGAAGCCGGCGCCGATTTTGTCGGTGGCGAAGACATGGTGGAAAAGATCAAAGGCGGCTGGCTTGATTTCGATGCCGTTGTCTCTACTCCGGACATGATGAGACTCGTTGGCGGACTCGGCAAAGTGCTGGGACCGCGCGGCCTGATGCCGAATCCGAAAACCGGCACGGTCACGTTCGACGTCAAGACTGCCGTTAAGGAAACAAAAGCGGGCAAGGTTGAATATCGCGTCGACAAGACGGGCGTGATTCACGTCGGCGTCGGCAAGGTTTCTTTCGCGGCAGACAAGATTCGCGACAATGCGCGCGTGCTGCTCGAGGCCATTGTGAAAGCAAAGCCGTCGACTGCTAAAGGCAAGTACGTAAAGAAAGTAAATCTGGCGGCGACGATGAGCCCGGGCGTGTTGCTTGATGAGGCCGCGTACGTCAAATAGTGAGGAGCGACTGGGATGAAAACGAAAGCACAAAAGCAAAAAGATTTGGAAGCGCTCGCAGAGCAATTTAAGCAGGCCAATGCGGCGATGCTGGTCGGCTTTCAGGGCATGACTGTTCAGAAGGACCAGGAGCTGCGCAATCAGTTGCGCGAAGCAGGCGTTAGCTACGGGGTCGTGAAAAATACGCTGGCGCGCAAGGCCGCGGAAGGAACACTACTCGAACAAGCCGCCGATCAGTTTAAGGGCGTTACTGCGGTGGCGCTGAGCCAGCAGGATCCGGTCGGACTTTCGAAGGCGATCGCAAAGTTTAGCAAGGCGAATCCGGAGATTTTCAAGTTTAAAGTCGGCATTGTGGAAGGCAAGGTAGTTGCCTTGCGTGATGTTGAAGCAATCGCCAGCTTGCCTTCGAAGGAAGAGTTGATTTCGAAGATTATGTTCCTGCTTAACGCTCAGGCTCAGCGACTTGCCACAGTGCTGTCGGCGGTGCCGCGAAACCTGGCGATCGTAGTCAAACAAGTTAGTGATCAAAAAGGCGGAGAGGCCGCCTAAGGATTTGAGATTTCAAATTTCAGATTTGAGATTTCAGAAATTGCATAGTAAGCACAGGGCCGGACGCGAAAAACGAGCGCAGCGATGAGTCAGATCGCAAATAGCGCTGCGGATGTTTTTCAAAGTTGCGATGCAGCAAATTTGAAAAAGTCCCGTGGGTTCTCCTGCTGCAAATCGTAAACAACAGCAACAATGGAACCCTTTGAGGAGGATTAAGTAATCATGGCACTTTCAAATCAAGAAATTCTGGACGGTCTAAAGGAAAAAAGCCTTCTGGAAACTTCTGAGCTGGTTAAGATGATCGAGGAAGCGTTCGGCGTTTCAGCCGCAGCCGCGGCAGTGGCCGCACCTGCCGCGGGCGCGGCCGGTGGCGGAGAAGCCGCTGCTGCAGCCGAGGAGAAGACTGAGTTTGATGTCATCCTGCAAGCCATCGGCGGCAACAAGATCAACGTGATCAAAGTTGTTCGCGAAGTGACGGCGCTGGGCTTGAAAGAAGCCAAGGATCTCGTCGAAGCTGCTCCTAAAGCGGTCAAGGAAGGCGTTTCCAAAGAAGAAGCCGATACTATCAAGCAGAAACTAACTGACGCAGGCGCGACCGTCGAAGTTAAATAAGGTTTCAGGTATCGGGTCTCAGGTGCCGGTGATTTTTGAGCTGGCACCCGACACCCGACACCTGACACCGCGTTCGCTTGACACTCATCGTTGCAGTGGTTAAGTTGGGAGAGTATTGAGGGCGCTGGCATTACTCCCAAAAAAATCGACAAAGAAGCAATCGCTTTTTGCCAAATAAGCGGTCAGGGCATTGTGCGCTCTGACCGCGCTTCGGCATTTTTATAGCTTTCAGGGCTCGGCTATCAGCTATCAGCAAGTTGACGTTGAGCATCATTGGCACCGCACCCCGTTTTCATCGAGCCGATAGCTGGTAGCTGACAGCTGTTGTTAAGGAACTTTTCATGCAAGGAAATCTATTACAAGCAGTGAACACAGGGTTGGGACGGCGCACAAGTCAGGCGCCAGAGCGTGTCGATTTTTCCAAGATCTCGACAGCGGTGAAAATTCCAAATCTGATCGAGATTCAAAGGGAATCCTACAATCGTTTTCTGCAAATGGATTTCCTGCCGGAGGAGCGCGAGAACACCGGACTCCAGGCCGTGTTTGAATCAGTTTTCCCGATCTCGGATTTCCGCGGCACAGCCACGCTGGACTTCGTCGAGTATCAGATCGGCAACTGGCAGTGCAAGTGCGGCCGCCTGGAAGGTTTGAATTATCTTCGCGCCAACTGTAAGAACTGCGGCTCGACAATCAAGGTCAATCCGTTGGCCTCCGGCGAAACGCTTTGTCACAAGTGCGGCACGTTCAACTCAGTTCGACCGCAGCTTTGCGAAAACTGTGGCGAGCCCGTCGGCTTGAAGCATAAGCATGACGAACAGGAATGTCAGGAGCGCGGCATGAGTTACAGCGTTCCTTTGAAAGTAAAGATCCGCCTGACCGTCTACGACAAAGATGCCGAGACGGAGACGTTGTCAATTCGCGATATCAAGGAAGAAGAAGTCTTCTTCGGCGAAATCCCGCTGATGACGGACAACGGCACGTTCATCATCAACGGCACGGAGCGCGTGATCGTTTCTCAGCTTCACCGCAGCCCCGGCGTGTTCTTCAAACGCGGCGCCATTTACATCGCCAAGATCATCCCGTACCGCGGTTCGTGGGTTGAGTTTGAATACGATCAGAAAAACCTGCTTTACGTGCGCGTAGGCAAGCGCAAGTTTCTCGCGTCCATCTTCCTGCGGGCACTGGGACTCTGGTTTGGCAAACCGTCTGATGGCAAGCTCGCGAAGAGCGATTCGCACCTGGAAGACCGGGTAAAGAATGCCTCTTTTGCTGACGAAGATATCCTGCGCACCCTCTATGTCACTGACGAAATTCGCGTCGAAGACGGGCGGCTGATGATTCAGGTTCCCGAACAGGGACCAACCGGCCTGGTCGGCATGAAGGTCGATTTTGATATCAAGGGCCGTGGACCTGACGCGATCGTTCGTTCAGGAAAGAAAGTTACTGCTTCCTCCCTGGAAGGTTTGCGCAAAGCAAACATCGGCGAAGTTGAAATGGAGGCTTCGCAGTTTGAAGGTGCTTATGCAGTCGCTGACATCGTCAACAAGGACAGCGGCGAAGTAATTCTCGAAGCCAACAACGAGATCAACCCGGCCAAGTTGCAGGAGATCGTCGAAGGCGGCATCGATAGTTTCTCGGTGTTCTTCCCGGAACGCGACGACATCGGTTCGATCCTTTCGCAGACGCTGAAGAAGGACGTAATCACGAAACCGGTCGATGCGCTGCTCGAGATTTATCGCAAGATGCGCCCCGGCGATCCGCCGACAGTTCAAACTGCTTACAAGTTACTCGAGGCGATGTTCTTTGATCCGCGCAAGTTCGATTTCTCGCGCGTGGGCCGGCTGAAGTTCAACATCAAGATGGGCAAGCCGGAACGCGATCGAATCAACGATCCGCTGCTTTCGGCGAATGATTTCTATGAAGTTGTTGCTTACGTTTTGAAGATGCGTAAGAACCCTTCGGAATATCAGGCCGACGACATCGATCACCTCGGCAACCGGCGCGTGCGCGCTGTCGGTGAGTTGCTCGAAAATCAGTTCCGCATCGGTCTGGAGCGAATGGAACGCGCCATCAAGGAAAAGATGTCGATCCATCAGGAAATGCAGACGACGATGCCGCGCGATTTGATCAATGCTAAGCCGGTGACCGCTGCGGTGCGCGAATTTTTTGGCTCCAGTCAGCTTTCACAGTTCATGGACCAGACAAATCCGCTTTCCGAGATCACACACAAACGCCGCCTGTCGGCCCTTGGACCAGGTGGTCTTTCCCGTGAACGCGCAGGCTTTGAAGTGCGCGACGTTCACCCGACTCACTATGGCCGTATCTGCCCGATTGAAACGCCAGAAGGTCCGAACATCGGTTTGATTTCGAGTCTTTCATGTTTCGCGCGCATCAATGAATTCGGTTTCATCGAAGCGCCTTACCGGAAGGTGACCGACGGCCGTGTGATCGAATATGTGCGCGTTCTTAATGGCGGCGACACCAAACTCAAGCCCGGCGAGCATATACCGCTGGATGAGCTCGAAAAGGCGAACCGCAAATTGGCTGCCAGCGGCAGGAAGGCTGAGTTTGAACCGTGGCCGTTTTATTTGACGGCGTGGGAAGAAGACAAACACGTCGTAGGCCAGGCGAACATCGAGCTCGACGAAACTCGTTACATCGTTAACGAACGCAATGCTGCGCGCAAAGCCGGCGAGTTCATTCTGGCGCTGCGTAAAGATATTGAATACGTTGACGTGTCGCCTAAACAGCTTGTCTCGGTGGCGGCTTCGCTTATTCCATTCCTGGAAAACGACGACGCGAACCGCGCCTTGATGGGTTCGAACATGCAACGCCAGTCTGTGCCGCTGCTGCGCGCCGAGGCGCCATACATCGGCACTGGCATGGAGCAAACTACAGCGCGCGATTCGGGCGCAGTCGTAACGGCCCGCCGCGACGGTGTGGTCGATTACGTCGATTCCGAGCGTCTGATTATTAAGGCCGATCATCATGTGGACGGCACCATCTCGCGTGAAGTGACGGCGGACATCTACACACTGATCAAGTTCAAACGATCCAACCAGAACACCTGTATCAACCAGCGGCCCATCGTGCACGTTGGCGAGCGTGTGGAAAAAGGCCAGGTAATCGCCGATGGCCCGTGTACCGATCGCGGCGAGCTGGCATTGGGACGTAACGTGCTGGTGGCCTTCATGCCCTGGCGCGGTTACAACTTTGAAGACGCGATTTTGGTTTCCGAGCGGCTGGTGAAAGAGGATTACTACACCTCAATTCACATTGAAGAGCTGGAAATTGAAGCGCGCGATACCAAGCTGGGACCGGAAGAGATCACGCGCGACATTCCCAACGTCGGCGAGAACATGCTGCGCGACCTCGACGATAGCGGCATCATTCGCATCGGCGCGCAAGTGAAACCGGGTTCGATTCTGGTCGGCAAAGTTACGCCCAAAGGCGAGACGCAGTTAACTGCTGAAGAAAAACTTTTGCGCGCGATCTTCGGGGAAAAAGCCGGCGACGTTAAAGACGCTTCGCTCGTTTCGCCTCCGGGCATCGATGGCACGGTTGTGGACGTTCAGGTGTTTACGCGCAAAGGACAGGAAAAGGACCAGCGTTCGCTGACCATCGAGCAGGAAGAAGAAGACCGGCTGCGGCGCGACCTCGAGGACGAGATCCGTATTCTGCAGGAGCAGCGCGACCAGCGCATTCACGAGTTGCTCGATGGCCGCAAGCTATCCGCCGACCTGACGGTAAACCGCGACGTGGTTATTCCCAAGGGAGTGACCATTACGCGCGAGATGCTCGAAGGTATCGAAGCCAAGGTACTGAGAAAAGTGCAGATGGCTTCCTCGCGCGTCGATGTCGGCGCCGAGATCAAGGAATACGAAGATCGCACCGAGCGGCAGATCAAGATTCTTTCGGATATTTACGAAGAGAAGATTGCCAAGCTGCGCCAAGGTGACGAGTTGGCGCCGGGCGTCATCAAGATGGTCAAAGTCTTCATCGCCATGAAGCGCAAGCTTTCAGTCGGCGACAAGATGGCCGGACGCCACGGAAACAAAGGTGTCATTGCGCGCATCCTGCCGGAAGAGGACATGCCTTACTTGCCTGACGGCACGCCGGTAGAAATCGTGCTCAACCCGCTCGGCGTGCCCTCGCGCATGAACGTGGGCCAGATTTTGGAAACGCACCTTGGCTGGGCGGCGCGCGTGCTGGGTGTTTACTTTGCGACGCCGGTTTTTGACGGCGCAACGGAAGCCGAAATCAAAGACAAGCTGAGAGAGGCTGGTGTTAAAGCAACAGAACTCGGCTTGCCGGAAATTATCAATGAGTCGGGCAAAGCGATTCTTTACGACGGCTTGGCGGGCGAGCCATTTGAGCAGAAGGTTACGGTTGGTTATATCTACATGCTCAAGCTTTCGCACCTGGTTGACGATAAGATTCACGCGCGTTCAATTGGGCCATACAGCTTGATCACGCAGCAGCCGCTGGGTGGTAAGGCGCAATTTGGCGGACAGCGATTTGGAGAAATGGAAGTGTGGGCGCTGGAGGCTTATGGAGCCGCGTACATTCTTCAGGAGCTGCTGACAGCCAAGTCCGACGACGTTGCCGGCAGATCGAAGATATACGAAGCGATCGTCAAGGGCGAGGCGGATTTCGATCCGGGTTTACCGGAATCGTTCAACGTGCTGGTGCGCGAGCTGCAGTCGCTGTGTCTGGACGTTGAATTAATCAATAAGGTAGTGCCCGGCAACGGTGACGCAAACGGCGACGGCATCGGCGAAGCGCTGATAACCAGCGCGGTCGAGTGATTTCCGATTGCCAAATGCCGATTGCCGATTGGTGTTTGGCAAGATCGCGAGCTGTAGACAAGAGTTCATTCAGGTAATCATCGCCAGAGACCAATCGGCAATTGGCAATTGGCAATCGGCAATCGGCAATGGAGAAACGATGTTTCGATTTCAACAAGAGAAGACGCAATTAGCTCCTGACTTTGAAGCGATTCGAATCTCGCTGGCCTCGCCGGAAAAGATCCGGCACTGGTCGCATGGCGAGGTGACGAAGCCGGAGACAATCAACTATCGCACCTTCAAACCTGAGCGCGACGGACTTTTTTGCGCGCGCATTTTTGGGCCGGTAGCTGATTGGGAATGCCTCTGCGGAAAGTACAAACGCATGAAGCATCGCGGCGTGATCTGCGACAAGTGCGGCGTGGAAGTGACGCAGGCAAAAGTGCGTCGCGAGCGCCTGGGCCATATCGATCTGGCCAGTCCCTGTTCGCACGTCTGGTTCTTTAAAGGTCTGCCTTCGCGCATCGGTCACCTGTTGGATATTCCGCTGCGCGAGCTGGAAAAAGTTCTCTATTTCGAAGCCTACATTGTTATCGATCCGGGCGACGTGCCGGGAATCAAAGAGCGTGAGTTGCTGACGGACGAACGTTATCGCGAGCTGGTGCGTGATTATCCGGCCGCGTTTGTCGCCAAGATGGGCGCCGAAGCGATCAAAGAACTGCTGATGATGGTTAAGGTCGAGGAGTTGTCGATCGAACTTCGCAAGCGCATGCGCGAAGAAACTTCGCAGCAGAAGAAACTGAAGTATTCAAAGCGTCTGAAAGTTGCCACCTCATTTTTGAAATCCGGCAATCGTCCGGAATGGATGATCCTGGACGTTATTCCGGTCATCCCACCCGAGCTTCGTCCGCTGGTGCCTTTGGATGGCGGCCGTTTCGCCACTTCCGATCTTAACGATCTCTATCGTCGCGTAATCAATCGCAACAACCGTTTGAAGAAGCTGATGGAGCTGCGCGCGCCGGAAGTTATTGTGCGCAACGAAAAGCGCATGCTTCAGGAAGCTGTCGATGCGCTGTTTGATAATGGGCGTCGCGGCCGGGTGCTGCGCGGTGTCAACAATCGTCCGCTGAAATCTTTGAGCGGAACTTTGAAAGGCAAGCAGGGACGTTTTCGTCAGAACCTCCTCGGCAAGCGCGTCGACTACTCGGGCCGCTCAGTAATCGTTGTCGGGCCGGAATTGAAACTACACCAGTGCGGCTTGCCCAAGAAAATGGCGCTGGAGCTGTTCAAGCCATTCATCTACAACCAACTTGAAAAGCAGCAACACGCTGCCACCATCAAACAAGCGCGGGAAATGGTCGAGCGCCAGGAGCCGGTAGTTTGGGACATTCTCGAAGAAGTAATTCGCGAGCATCCCGTGCTGCTGAACCGCGCGCCCACGCTGCATCGTCTTGGCATCCAAGCGTTCGAGCCAGTGCTGGTCGAAGGCAAAGCTATTAAGATCCATCCGCTCGTCTGTACGGCGTTCAACGCCGACTTTGACGGCGATCAGATGGCAGTACACATTCCACTTTCGCCGGAAGCGCAGATCGAAGCTGCGGTGTTGATGCTTTCGAGCAACAACATTCTCAGTCCGGCAAGCGGGCAGCCAATCGCTGTGCCCTCGCAGGACATCGTGCTTGGGATTTACTACCTGACGCGCGACAAGCCCGGCGCGAAAGGCGAGGGCCGAGTTTTCGCCTCGCTTGAAGAAGTGCTGCTGGCGCTTGACGCGCAATATGTTACTACGCAGACGCCAATCAAACTGCGCATTCAGGGCGATCTGATCGACCTGACGCAGGAACACGATCAACAGGACATTCTGCGCGCGGTCGTTCAGGACGATGTGCGCCGCGTGATCAATACAACTGTTGGCCGCGTGATCTTTAACGATTCGATCCCCGCCGGCCTGCCGTTCATCAATGGCACGCTGAAGAAAAAAGGATTGCAATCGCTCGTCAACTATTCGCACATTCGTCTCGGCCACGAGATGACGGTGAAGATGCTCGACGATCTGAAGAGCCTCGGTTTTCTTTACGCCACCAAGGCCGGCATCTCCATCGGCATCGACGATTTGGTTACGCCCGATGCGAAGAAGGGCCTGGTCGGTAAGGCTGAGAAGGACGTGATTGCGGTTGAGCAACAGTATCTCGACGGGGTCATCACCAACGGCGAACGCTACAACAAAGTCATCGCCATCTGGTCTGAAGTGACTGACAAAGTCGCCAAGGAAATGTTCAAGGCGATGGACGAGCGCGAGAAGTCTTCGGGCGAGTTGAATCCAATTTTGGTCATGAGCGATTCCGGAGCGCGCGGCAGTGCGCAACAGATTCGCCAGTTGGCGGGTATGCGCGGCCTGATGGCGCGGCCTTCCGGCGAAATCATCGAGACACCGATTCACGCGAACTTCCGCGAAGGCCTGAACGTGTTGCAGTACTTCATCTCGACGCACGGCGCGCGCAAGGGCCTCGCCGACACGGCATTGAAAACTGCCGACTCGGGTTACCTGACGCGGCGTCTGGTTGACGTGGCGCAGGACGTGATCATCAGCGAACAGGACTGCGGCACACTGCGCGGCATTTCCGCGAGCGCGATTGTAGAAGGCGGCGAGGAAATCGAGTCGCTGCGCGATCGCATCGTGGGTCGCACCGCGCTGGAAGATGTTATTGATCCGGTCGAGGGCCGCACTATCGTCGAAACCAATCAGGAAATTGACGAAGGGCTGGCAGCCGAGATTCAACGTTCCGGCGCACAACGCGTTCGCATTCGTTCAGTCTTAACTTGCGAATCGCGTCGCGGCTGCTGCATTAAGTGCTATGGCCGCAACCTCGCGACCGGCCGGCCGGTGGAAATCGGGGAAGCGGTCGGCGTTATCGCGGCACAGTCAATCGGCGAGCCGGGCACGCAGCTCACCATGCGCACGTTCCACATCGGCGGCACGGCGCGTCTGGAAGAGTCATCGAAGCACGAAGCACGGCAGGACGGCGTAATCAAATATGTCGAACTGCAAACGGTGAAGAGTCGCAAGGGCGAGCGCATTGCCATGAACCGCAACGGTTCCCTGATAATCATGGACGATCGTGGACGCGAAGTTGCGCGTTACCAGATCGTCTACGGCGCGCACATTCTGGTCGAAGACGGCGCTCGCGTGACGCAGGATCAGTTGCTGGCTACCTGGGATCCATTCACCTTCGCGATTCTGACTGAGGTCGCTGGTCACATTAAGTTCCAGGACTTGAAGGAAGGCGTTACCTACGACGAAGAAGTCGACGAGGTAACCGGCCAGTCGCGCATGGTTGTGAAAGACTCGCCTGACGAGAAGAAGCAACCGCGTATGGAAATTCGCAACGCGAGCAACAAGATACTGAAGACTTACCAGATGCCGGTGCGCGCGAACCTGATGGTGGTTGATGGGGAAACGGTTGAGCCTGGCGACGTCATCGCAAAGATTCCGCGCGAGACAACCAAGACCAAGGACATCACCGGCGGTCTGCCGCGCGTCGTCGAGTTGTTTGAAGCACGGCGACCGGCGGAGACGGCCGTGATGTCGGAAATCGACGGCTTGGTTGCGCTTGGTCCAATCGCCAAAGGCAAACGCAAGCTGATCATTACCGGCGACGATGGCGAGGAGCGCGAGTATGACATTCCGCGCGGTACGCACATCAACGTGCAGGAAGGCGATCGCGTACGAGCCGGCGAGGCATTAATGGATGGCCCGCTCAACCCGCACGACATCCTGCGTGTCCTGGGAATGCAGCGCTTGCAGGAATATCTCGTGAATGAAATTCAGGAGGTCTATCGTCTGCAAGGCGTTAACATCAACGACAAGCACATCGAAGTGATTGTTCGCCAGATGCTGCGCTGGGTGAAAATCAAGGAAGTGGGCGACACCGACTTCCTGCTCGAGGAGCAGGTGGACCGGTTCCGCTTTACTGACGAGAACGAGCGCGTGGTCGGCGTGAAGGGCGAAGTCGCACAGGCGGAACCGTTGTTGCTCGGTATCACCAAAGCATCGCTCTCGACCGATTCATTTATTTCGGCAGCGTCGTTCCAGGAAACGACACGCGTGTTGACTGAAGCTGCGATTTCCGGTCGCATCGACTATCTGCGCGGTTTGAAGGAAAACGTGATCATGGGACGGTTGATTCCGGCCGGCACCGGCATGGAGTATTACCGCAACGTTGATATCGAACGTGATGAGACACTTGATCAAGTGCGCGATCGCGACCTCGACGAGTTTCCCGACATCGTCGGTGGCCATGACATGACGGCGCCTCCCGCACGCGAGCCACTGGTGACCGCTGGTACTGATGGCGAACCGGAAGAAGTAGTTGAGTAGAACAGACTTTCCAGTATGTCCTGTTCCTCGGGGATTCGCAGCCGAAACAACAAAAGGGCAGGCAGAAATGCCTGTCCTACTTTTTTGTGAGCAGCAACGATAACAAACGCGGGATGCTGTCTGATCCTGCGTCTGCATCACGCCATTCGTCTAACCGGCGCACATCAAATCTTGCCGCCAAACCAGCATTCACCAAGTCGGAAACGTTGTGAAGAAATGCCGGAACAAGTTTGCGCTCGCCGGTTTTCGTGTTGCTGAATTGGGCCTGGCCACCCATCAATTGCCGCATCGGGTGCAATTCGCAAATGAATAAGTTTCCATTTGGTCGCAGTGTCCGGGCAGCTTCTGCGAACAGTGGCTCCAAATGTTCGACGTGTTCCAGAATCAACATCGCAATGATGATGTCCGCCGTGTCGTCGGCCAGCGGCCACGTGGTGCGAACATCATGCTGAATGAAACGTGCCTGTGGAATGCGTGTCGTTGCACGGCGCAGCATCTGTTCAGAAAAATCAAGCGCCGTGATACTCGCCGCCTGCGTCGCCAGCCATTCCGTGTTGCGGCCTGTGCCGCAACCGATCTCGACAATGTCACGCCCTGTGATCGACAGGTCCGCCAAGCGTAAGACCTCTCCTGCTAGCTCGCGTGTGCGGTTAGGATCGGTGTCGTACGTTTCGGCCCACTGGTCGTAAGCCGCGGCAATTTCTGGTTTCTTTACGACTTTGCTCATCTTGCAAATCATAGCTGCGATGGGATAATCCGACAAAGTGCCGCAAAAAGAGGAAGGGCCTCTAGTTTGTGAGAGATGCCAAACAATATGTCTGCGATTGATATCAAGCGAATAAAAAACCTGCCTGGCGCGCGCAAGGCGGCGCTGCCCGATTTCATTTCGCCGCA
The DNA here is from genome assembly GCA_013697915.1 of Blastocatellia bacterium. Taxonomy (GTDB): domain Bacteria; phylum Acidobacteriota; class Blastocatellia; order Pyrinomonadales; family Pyrinomonadaceae; genus PSRF01. Next base: position 12,002 of record JACCVY010000060.1, read on the forward strand.
GCTTGCGACGCTGGTGCCCGAAGCGCCCAGCGGTGACGGCTGGCTGCACGAGCTAAAGTTTGATGGCTATCGCATGGTGTGCCATCTGCATCGTGGCAAAGCACATTTCTGGAGTCGCAATCAAAAGGACTGGACGGAAAAGTTTCCTAATCTGAGTAAGGCGTTAAAGGCCTTGCCTGCAACTGCTGCGATACTAGACGGGGAAGTTGTCGTCGTGGACAAAGCAGGTCGCAGCAGCTTTCAGAAATTGCAGCAATCGATGAAAGGCGGGGCCGCAACTTTTGTTTTCCAGATTTTTGATCTGATCTACCTTGACGGCTACAACCTGACACGAGTTCTTTTACGAGAAAGAAAAGCGCTGCTGGAAGAGCTGCTCGCTGGTGTCAACGCAAAAGGCCCGCTTCGTTACAGCGATCATGTCGTGGGGAATGGCGCGCAGTTTTTCGAACAGGCATGCGAGTACGGCCTCGAAGGAATCGTCTCTAAGCTCGCTGATTCTGTTTACGAATCGACGCGTACTCGGAGTTGGTTGAAGGTCAAGTGCACCAAGCGGCAGGAATTTGTAATCGCCGGTTACACCTCGTCGAAAAAAGACTTTCCCGGTTTTGGATCTTTGATACTTGGGGTGTACGACAAAGGCAAGCTTATCTATTCGGGTCGTGTCGGCACCGGCTTCAGCATTAAGCAACGTTTGGAGTTGCAGAAGAAACTGGATCGCATTGCGCAACCGGCCATGCCGTTCGCCACCAAACCTAAGGATCCGGGATTGCGAGATGCGCATTGGGCCAAGCCGCAATTGGTGGGCGAGGTGGAATTCACGGAATGGACGGAAGAAGGATCGATCCGGCATCCGTCGTTTCAGGGTTTGCGCGAAGATAAGAAAGCAACTGAGGTTGTTCGAGAGAAGCCTGCATGATTTAACTTGAGAGTACTCAACCAGGGGGGCAAGCCACCCTTCCTGACCACGAGCTGAGCACTGTTGAGTCCGCACATTTGGCTGAGAGCCCTTCAAGGTCGCTCTACCAAAACATTAGAGAACCTCTCAGGTCAGGAAGGGGTTGCCCCCGCTGATGCGTTAGACACAGACCGGAGAAAAAGTGTCACTAGACTGTTGTCCCCGTCTTCAATCGAGATCTTCCTTCATTAGTTCTTTGTTGATTGCGACTGCCGCCTGCGCTCCTTCTGAAGCGGCGACAATTACAAATTGGACCAAACGCGACGCATCGCCCGCCACGTACAAACCGGGAATGTTCGTCGCCTCGTATTCGCCGGTGGCTACGCAGCCTTGCTCGGTAAACTCGCAGCCCAGCTTCTTTGCCAGTTGTGAAGCTTGGCGCTGTCCGGTGCTAAAGAACATGCCGCGCCTTTGAATCGCTTTTCCATCAGCAAAAACAATCTGCTCCAGCACTCCGTCTTTTCCTTCGAGCCGCAGGATCTGTTCTTCACGCACTGGGATATTGTGCTGGGCCAGGCGCTCAAGGTCGTTGGCCGACAATTGCGATGGACCATCCGTACAGAGCACAAGATCACGGCTCCACAAAATCAGCTCCAGGGCCAGACCCAGCCCGTTCTCGCCTTTTCCGTAAACGGCCAGTGGCTGATCGCGCATCTCCCAACCATCACAGTAAGGACAATGGAAAACGCTGCGGCCGTAGAACGACTCAAGGTCTGGCAACTTAGGAAGGTCGTCAACTACGCCAGTAGCAATCAGGAGTTTGCGCGTCACGGCACGTTCACCGTTATTAAGCGTGACTTCAAAACCGTTTTCCAAACGACGGGCGTTGCTAACTTCGATCGTCAGCAGTTTCACCGTGTCGTAGGACTGTAGTTCTTCGCGTCCTAAACGCAGGAATTCCGCTGGGTCAATACCGTCGCGGGTAAGGTAGTTATGCAGTCCGTGCGAAGCCGCGTTACGTGGGCGGCCGGCGTCGCATACGAGCACTCGCCGGCGACAACGGCCCAGAACCAGCGCGCCATTCAAGCCGGCCGGACCGGCGCCAATGATAATTACATCAAACAAGGAGTTGTTCATTGCTTTACATTTGCGAAAGTTTGCGGGGGATTTTCGCCGCCGTAAGAACATCGGCAGATGATATTGAAGGGGGCTGATTGGGGAGGGCAGTATAACAGCAAAGAACCGGCGAGCGTCGAATCGATGCTCGCCGGTCCAGTCTAAGGGTTTAAGAGGTTGTTTCGTTACGGAGTCATTCCTGGAGGCTTTGCGCCCTGCGGACAGAGCCACAGTTCAACCAGCAGCACATCGCGCGGTGGTCCAACCAGGGTTATGACGCGCGTACCGTTGATGCCTCTGGAGTTCACCAGGTAATCGACGACGCGTGTCGTGTGCTGTTGCACTTCGCCCGGTCGTCCGCGCTGTCCCGGATAGACAATTACATAAGCCGTTGAAGTTGGATCGTTCTGCAATTCAATTGCGTAGATGTCCAAACGCGCCTTTTCGTCGTTGCGCGCAATGTTTGGAAACTCGTCAAACTTTTTGCATTCGACCGGAACTGGGAACTGAACTGTACAGGTCGCAGAGCAATCAAGTGTGTAGCCACCCATGCTGAGTGTCGCTGTCACGCTTTGACCGGCCAAGCCTGTAGTATCTACGTGAATGGTGCTCGTGCCCTGACCATCAGTAATGCTGCCGGCGGAAACCGTCCAGTTGTAGATTGGAGTAACGTTGCCTGAGCCGCCGCTAATGTTTGAGCTAAAGGTTAGGGGCTCGCCAAGTACAACTCGATCCGGGCAAACAATGCCTACGGTCGGACAGGTTGGAGGGGGCGGTGGACAACGATTAACCAAAACCGTCGTTGACGTAAAAGCCTGACAGGCGGCGTCGCCACTCCCTGTATCAACGTCCAGGTAAGCTTTGTAATAGCCTGGCTGCAGACCGGAAACGTCCCAGGTCACAGTTGGACCATCCCCCTCGATTCTTCCGGCGTTGGTGGTCCAACGATAGCGTATGGGCGAATTGGAAGTGACGTGAGCGTTTAAATGCACGACCGATGGTGCCGCTGTACCCTCGCTCGGGCACGCCGTGATCACGGCGGGCTCGGCGGCCAGACTCAGATTCGTTGGCGTATAGGCTACGGTGTCTCGGCGCACTTTTTGGGCAACAGCGACTGACGCCAGTGCAAGCATGCTTACCAGCAACGCTGGTAGAAAAATTCGAATAACGAGGCGCTCGTGTCTCAGCATTTCCACTCTTTTTTCGGCCATTTACGATTCACCCCATGCAGGCCCGCACGCCCACGCGCTGTTATTGAGCAGTAGCAGTTGATAGGAAAATAGAGGGAATACGGCCATGTTTCCATAACTTTATCTACCTATTGCACTCGCGTTGGCGGAATGCGGAAAGGTGCGCTCACAAGTAATCGTGGCGAAACGCCGGTGGGCCGCTGTTTGACTCAATCCGCACTTTCGCAGTAGATAAGGAAACGTCTGAAAATCGTAAACGCCAAATTATAAAATGAAGCTCGCCCTCCTGATCGTTATATTTTCGCTGCTCTTGGGTCAAGCTGGTTGCCGCCGAAATAAGACGACCGGCGGCAATGCAAATGGATTGACCGACGTCAGTAGCACCGCTGAGGGCGATCGAACCCAGGCCCGGGTGTTACTCGAACAGGGAAAAGAGTTTTATAGAACCGATCAGGATGACAAAGCTGCTGACGCCTTCGAGCAAGCCATTAAGCTTGATGCGAATTTGGCTGAGGCCCATTTTCGTCTGGGGCTGGCCTACGAAGCTCTCGGCAAGGAGCATGAGGCCGAAGAAAGTTATAAGAAAGCAATTGAGAAGTACAAAAAATATTTGGAGAACCACAAGGACGATGCCGAGGGGCATTACGACCTGGGCCAGACCTACGCGGGACTCCATCTTTATAGCGAGGCAGTTCGCGAATATCGGCAGGCGATTCACCTCAAGGATGACGACGCAGACATGTATTACGACCTAGGAACTGCGTTGACAAAGTTGGCCCAGTACGACGAAGCCGCCGCAGCGTTTTCCAAGTCCTTGGAAGTTGATCCGGAAAACTATCGGGCACAAGATGCTCTTGAAGAAGCTCGCGAAGGCGTGCAGCGGATTAAGGCCGGCAAGAAACACCAGGAAGATTTGTTGAAGAAGCAGAAGGTAGACGAGCCGAAGAACGCTAACGGAGATAGTCCGGAAGCGTCCGGATCCAATAATTCCAGAACAGTTTCATCAAAATCGAATTCAAACAGGGGAAACATATCGAATTCGAACAGGACAAATGTGAACAAGGCGAATACTAATCGCGCAAGGAAACCAGGTCAGTAGTTTTCGACGAGAAGCGGCATTGCCGCATTGGAAGTATCAAGGAGATTAAATGGCCACATACACGCCGCCACCCTATTTCCCGCAAAGCTCGCTCGCGCCACCCGACAAGAATCGCTACACGAAATTCAAGCTGGCAATGTTCGCGCTCGCACTGCTGATTTTGTTGGCGCTTGGCGGCATTGGCCTGGGGATTTGGTATCTGCTGAAATCGGTCTTCTGAAAGCGCGTTCGTGAGGCCGAGGCGCGCTTGACAGTTTGTGCCCCGATTCCTTATAGTTTGCGGTTTCGGACTACCTGTCTGAAGTCAACAATGCAACGTCTGGTTGGTTCTGTCGGTGTGGAGGCGTTGCCCCGGTTGCCCTGTGGCATTCGGTTTTGACAATTATTGTGGCGTAAGTTGCCTGCGTCGCGTCGGATTAATCCGCACGCTCCAGCGCCGGCACGCGTGAAAGACCTTGACCGGTCTTCTCGTCCCGAATAATGCGACGCCACAGAAAAGTCGGCTTAAGGGAGCCATCATCCACACCCGCTAGCGCGAAGTCAGAACATCCCTAACACAATTTTTTTCAGGGCAGCTCGCCTGCGCTGACTGCCGGACAAGCCATCAATACGGCGGAAAAGTTCCGGAAAGAGGCAGGTAACGCCCTTTTGCGCTTTGTGCGAGGCGCAAACGAACCAAACCGCGAGCGTTAGCGAGCGGGCAGATTTGAAGGAAGACAAAACGTGCCAACGATAAATCAGCTTGTTCGCAAGGGACGCCAGGCAGTCAAGTACAAGACCGCCAGTCCGGCGCTGCAGAGTTCGCCGCAGAAGCGCGGAGTTTGCACGCGCGTGTACACGCAAACTCCCAAGAAGCCGAACTCGGCTTTGCGTAAAGTGGCGCGTGTGCGCCTGACCAATGGAATTGAGGTCACGACCTACATTCCGGGCGTGGGACACAACTTGCAGGAGCACTCGATTGTTTTGATTCGCGGGGGCCGTGTGAAGGACCTGCCTGGCGTTCGCTATCACGTGATTCGTGGAACGCTGGATTCGGTTGGCGTGGCCGACCGTAAGCAGGGGCGTTCAAAGTACGGCGCCAAGCGGCCTAAGGCAGCAGGAAAGTAAAGAAAAAACGGTGTCGGGTACCGGGTGTCGGGTGCCAGGCATTTTTTGATTGGCCGACACCTGACACCTGGAACCTGAGACCCGAACTGGAACCTGAACGATATGCCAAGAAGAAGAGTCGCAGAGAGACGAGAAGTACTTCCGGATCCGATCTACAACAGCCCGCTAGTGACGAAGTTTATTAACGGCGTCATGTTGCAGGGAAAGAAGTCGGCTGCCGAAATTATTTTCTACAGCGCCATGAAGCAGATCGGCGAGAAGACGGGCCAGGAGCCGCTCAAGGTCTTTAAGAGCGCCATCGAAAATGTGAGGCCCACTGTCGAGGTTAAGTCGCGACGCGTGGGTGGCTCGACTTATCAGGTGCCAATCGAGGTGCATCAGGAAAGGCGCGGAGCGCTGGCCATTCGTTGGATTGTTTCTTATGCGCGTGGCCGTGGCGAAAAGACGATGATTGACCGGTTGGCCGGCGAAATTCTGGACGCGGCAAACAATCGCGGCAATTCAGTTAAGAAGAAAGAAGACACGCACCGCATGGCGGATGCGAACAAAGCGTTTGCGCATTACAAGTTTTAAGAGAAGGTCCGTTGTCCGTGGTCAGTAGTCAGTGGCGAAGTACAGCTACTGACAACTAACGACTAACCACTGACAAAGAGCAATGGCGAAAGTAGATCTAAATCTGACGCGGAATATCGGCATCATGGCCCACATCGATGCCGGTAAGACCACGACCACGGAACGTATTCTTTATTACACGGGCATCACGCACAAAATTGGCGAGGTGCACGAGGGTACGGCGACCATGGACTGGATGGAGCAGGAGCAGGAGCGCGGTATTACGATTACCAGCGCGGCGACGACCTGTTTCTGGGAACGCAACGGCGTCGATCATCGCATCAACATCATCGACACGCCGGGTCACGTAGATTTCACCATGGAAGTTGAGCGCAGCTTGCGCGTGCTCGACGGCGCAGTCGCCGTGTTCGATGGCGTTGCGGGTGTTGAGCCGCAATCGGAAACTGTCTGGCGCCAGGCTGATAAGTATGGCGTGCCGCGGATTTGCTTCATTAATAAACTCGATCGCGCCGGCGCCTCGTTTGACCGGTCGTTTGAGTCAATCATTACCCGCCTGGGTGCGAATCCTGTTGCTATTCAAATCCCGATTGGCCTTGAAGATCAGTTGAAGGGCGTTGTTGATCTCATCGCCATGAAAGCGCTCGTCTGGAATGACGAAAGCAAGGGCTCGGAGTATGAGACCACTGAGATTCCTGGGGACTTAAAAGAAGCAGCCGCCACTGCCCGGGAAAAGTTGGTTGAGGCCGTTTCGTCCGTCGATGACGGTCTAATGCATAAGTATGTCGAAGGCGAACAGATTTCCGAAGACGAGATTCGGAAGGCGCTTCGCAAAGGGACTCTCGAGTTGAAACTGGTTCCGGTCGTGACGGGTTCAGCGTTCAAAAACAAAGGCGTGCAAACTTTGTTGGATGCGGTGGTGGATTATTTGCCTTCGCCGCTCGATATTCCGCCGGTTGAGGGATTGAATCCCAAAAACGGAGAAATCGAAGCGCGCCCACCCGAGGCTAGTGCTCCCTTTTCCGGTTTGGTCTTTAAGATCATGGCGGACAAGCATCTGGGCCAGTTGTCATTCGTTCGCATCTACAGCGGCACGATCAAGGCGGGCTCTTACGCCTATAATCCAATTAAAGAGACCAGAGAACGCGTTGGCCGTTTGATGCGCATGCATGCGAATAAGCGCGAGGATATTGAAGATGCGAGCGCTGGTGAGATTATCGCCATTGGCGGTATGAAGCAGGTCACGACAGGCGACACCGTTTGTGATGAGAACAAGCCGATTATCCTCGAGAGGATGGAGTTTCCAGCGCCGGTTATTCGCGTCGCGGTTGAGCCGAAGACTCGACAGGACCAGGACAAGCTTGGTCTAGCCTTGAATCGACTGGCCCAGGAAGATCCGTCTTTCAATGTTTCAACCGATCCTGAGACTAACCAGACAATCATCGCCGGCATGGGAGAGCTTCACCTGGAGATAATTGTTGATCGCATGAAGCGCGAGTTTGGCGTTGAAGCGAACGTGGGCAAGCCGCAGGTAGCGTATCGCGAAACGATAACTCAGCCCGCTCCGGGCAAAGAAATCTATAAGAAACAGACCGGCGGTCGCGGTCAATTTGGTCACGTTGAGCTTGAGATCGAGCCAGCACCCGGCCAGGGCTTTGTATTTGAGAACAAGATTACGGGCGGCGCCATCCCCAAGGAGTACATCAAGCCCGTCGAGCAGGGAATTAAGGACGCTATGGAGCGCGGTTTCCTCGCGGGCTATGAGCTGGTGGACATTAAGGTGCGTTTGCTTGATGGTAATTACCACGAGGTCGATTCGGACGAGCGCTCGTTCCACATTGCCGGCTCGCTCGCATTTCAGGATGCGGTGCGCAAGGCCAAGCCGGTTTTGCTTGAGCCGATCATGCGGATTGAGGTGGTCACCCCCGACGACTACATGGGCGCAGTTAATGGCGACCTGATGCGGCGGCGCGGACAGATCGAAAAGACCGAGCCGCGGCCCGGTGGCGCTCAGGTGATAACGTCGTTCGTTCCGCTTTCGGAAATGTTTGGTTACACAACCGACTTGCGATCGGCCACGCAGGGCCGCGCGACTTCGACAATGCATTTCGAACGCTATGATCAGACACCGAAGAACGTTGCGGAAGAAGTAATCGCAAAGATTCAGGGTAACGGTGGCGGCAGCGGGCGAGTAACTTAAGGTCGCGCGTCTCCTGTCTTTGGCGGCGATGGTTTAGATCGCGGGAAATCGTCCCGCGGGTAATGCGAGGAGAAATATATGAGTAAGGAAAAATTCGACCGCAGTAAGCCGCACGTGAACATTGGCACGATTGGGCACGTGGACCACGGCAAGACGACATTGACGGCAGCGATCACCAAGGTGTTGGCCAAGAACAATCCGAAGGTGCAGT
>JACCVY010000077.1 GCA_013697915.1 Blastocatellia bacterium
ACCCATGGCCGAGTTCCGCATTCGAACGTGCAAAAGGCATGGTAGCATTGGCCAAGAATAGGCGATTTTCGAGCCGATTTGGCTCGGCGACGAGCGCCCTAGGGCATTAATAATTAGACATGCGGGCTGTAAGCGCCCCGCGCCATTGACACATAACGCGAAGGAACCTGACAACGCCCACACTTGATCATGAAACAGAACCTGGCGGCTCGTTTCCAACCTCGCAAATGAGGTTGTAGTTTGGATCGGCCTTGTCTTAATTGTTGCTTGCCCGACGCTGCTTCTAGTTAGTGGTGTGTTCAAGTGTGCGTATGGGCGCACGGCGTCTTGCCGCACACGCCCATTCAACATGTCGAGCTTATGCTCGATTTCCTTCGCGGGGGCTCCGCTAAATGAGCAATGTCTATCTCTGGATCAGGGTCCTACATATCCTGGCCGTCATATCCTGGATGGCGGGGATGCTCTATCTCCCGCGTCTCTTCGTCTATCATGCCGAAGCGCCGCAAGGCTCCCCGCAAGCGAGGGCAAGGTACTCGCGGCCGTAGGTGACTCGCTGACGCGCGCTGCTGGTCGAGAAAATTGCAGTTCAAGGAGAAACCGCGAGCATGGAAGAACACGAGACGCGCCGAAAAATCATTCGCGAATGGATGGCGCTTCCGAAGGATAAGCGACACACTGCAGGGCAGGCCGAGGCCTTCGCTAAGAAGGCTGCGCAGCTAAACCAGTTCCATCGCAGTCGGCGCGATCCGTACCAGAAAGTAATGGGATGGCTCTTGCCCCGCGCTGGAAAGTCGTGACGGGCCCCCCGAGCCGATCTGACAAAACTCGGGAATGGGAGGTGGCGTCCGCCAACTCAAATTGATATTGCGGGAGTTTCTAGCGTATCAGGCAATCAGCCCCAGTTGTGGCCCCAATTCCAGGCGCAGATGGCAGACCTTTTTCCGATCGCCGAAGCGCGGGGGCCGAAGAGCGCCAACGTGGTTTTCGTCCACGGCCTCGGCGGCGACGTTAAGAGCACGTGGCAAGCGACCAAGGATCAAGCCTCTTTCTGGCCGGCTTGGCTGGCTCAGGACATCGAAAGCCTGTCAGTTTATTCCGTAGGCTACGAAGCGATAGTTTCGCGCTGGCGCGGCTCGGCCATGGACCTTCCCGGCCGGGCGGCGAACGTGCTTGACCGCCTGCTAGCTGAGCCCGCGCTCGCAAACGGCTCTTTGATCCTAGTTAGCCATAGTTTGGGCGGCCTCGTCATCAAACAGCTCCTGCGAGAAGCAGAGAGCAATGCACGGCGCCGGGAAGATGCTGCGGATTTCCTGAGGCGCGTGGAAAAGATTGCGTTTCTTGCAACGCCGCACTCCGGAGCGGGCTTAGCGACCTTGGGTGACCGGCTCCGCATACTCGTTCGGCCCTCCGCAGCAACCGCTTGCCTTGTGCACAATGACCCCAATTTGCGCGATTTGAACCTTTGGTATCGGGGCTGGGCCAACCAACAGCACATTGCCCACTTGATTCCATCACGTGTCTTTCCACGCCAGAGCCCGACGCCAGCTCGACGCTTGTTGCAGGCGGCGTTGCGCTCGCAGTCCTGTTTTTCGGCCAGCAATTCTAAATCGCGCTTAATCGAGGGATTCCCGTCCAGCTTGAAACGTGATTCAAGCTGGCTGGTGATTCTTGTCAATGGCGGAGAAAAATTGTGCCAGATGGCGGCGTGAAAGTGTACCAGTCTGGTTAAGAGGAAAGGGCTGTGAAGCCCCGGTTTATTTTCGTGCTTCCGTGCCGATTTATATTTCGGTGGCGGGGTCTCCTTCGCTTGGCGTTTTCGGGTTTTGGCTTTGCCCCTGAGCCGATCGCCGCTGTGCCTTCTTGCTGGTGGCGAACCGGTAGCTTTCACCGCTCAGTGCGCCCCGATGGCGCGGATCACTAGTGGAGGAAGGTTCCACCCAGATAGTTGTCGATAGGTCTGCTAGCTGACGAGCGGTTGGGTTGGGTAACTGACCGGATCGAAGCCTCGTGACAAAGGCCGCCTTGGGCGGTCGAGCAACCCGGCGGACTCAAAAAGCTGTCATCAGCCAAGCCCAGCCGTTCGGATTCAAAGCAGGCCCTTGTGGTCGCGATGCTCCAACGCAAACAGGGCGCGACCATCGCGGCCATCATGAAGGCGACCGGCTGGCAGCCCCACTCGGTTCGCGGCTTCCTGGCCGGGGTGGTGTGCACCAAACGCGCCGGCACCGAGTAATCGGTGGTTCTTGTAGCGCACGAGCGACAAGGATGAGACCCGGGTGGCGACTTTGTCACAGGCGTCATAGGGCGCCGGCGGCAACTTCATGAATGCCGCCAGGTCCGCCTGCATCCGCTCGGCGATTGTCGTAGTGTGGCCGCGTAAGGTCGCCTGACGCCGCTTACTGCAGGCGTCGAGGAGCCGGGCGTTGAACGCGTCAAAACTCTCGGCCACCGGCAACGGCGTCATGAAATTGCGCCGGGCATAGCCGACCAGCCCTTCCACCTTGCCCTTGTCGTTTCCCTTTCCCGGCCGCCCAAAACGGTCGTCGAACAGGTAATGACTCTGCAGCTCCGCGAACATCTTCGAGCGCAGCCGCTTCCCGCTCTTCACGATCTTGGCCACCGCCAGTTTGGTGTTGTCGTACAGAATCGATTTAGGCACGCCGCCGAGGAAATCGAATGCCGCCACATGGCCATCGCAAAAGGCTTCCGCGGTTTCGGCTGGATATGCCTTGACGAAGCAGCCATCCGAGTGCGGAAGATCCATGCAAAAATAATGGAAGCGAACCTTCTTGCCGCCGATGTACCCATCCGCCTCGCCGAAATCCGCCTGCGCATGGCCTGGACGATGGCTCAATGGCACGAACATCTCCCGCGTCCGTAGCATCGCCTGCGCCACATACTCACGCACGATCGTGTAGCCGCCGGTAAACCCTTGCTCATCCCGCAGCCGCTCGAAAATCCGATGCGCCGTGTGCCACTGCTTCTTGTGAACCTTGCTGTCGCCTTCAAGAATGGCGTCGATCCACGCCATATAAGGCCCCAGCTTCTTCGATGCCGGCCGTTCGCGCCGACGGTATCCGGGCGGAACTGAATAACTTAGCATCTTCATGATCGTGTTCCGGTGAACGCCAAACCGTTTCGCCGCTTCCCTGCGGCTCAGCCCGTCAACCATCACCGCATGTCTGATCTTGGCATAAAGCTCCACTGTGAACATCCTTCCGGCCCCTCCACGCCGATCAGCGGCATCGAGACGGCCTAGCAGGACCGGTACACTTTTGCGCCGCGTTCAAAGCGCAGCGCCAAGCCGGTTCAGTGGTACACTTTGCCTCCGCGATTTATACGAGCGCTTCCACAAGACCGTGCTCAATGAGTTTTACCGTGTCGCGTTCCGCAAAAAGGTGTATCGTTTCATCGATGAGCTGCAGGCCAATCTTGATGTGTGGGTCCGCGAATACAACGAGTCGCGGCCACATCAAGGGCGCTGGTACTTCGGCAAGACGCCGATGCATTGACGCAATGCCGATGACGAAGGAGAAAGTGATCGCCGCCTAAAACGTCGGACACTAAAACCCGATCGCTTAAACAGGCACCGTCTGTCAGATCGAGTCTCGGCTAATACAACTGATCCTTCTCCGGTTCCGTATAGCGGGACAAGAGGACGATGCGATCGTCGGTCGTGGGGAGTTCGACATCGATCATTTGCATGGCGGCGAGTTTTTCGAGCACGGCCTTCGGCGTCAAACCCGGCGCCAGCACTCTCAGGCGCTGCTTCGGCTTCAGCATATTTCGCGGCAGCGGCGCGATAGTAGAGCTGCAGATCGTCGACCCGCGCCTCCTGCGCCAAGAATGCCGCCTCGTAACGGCTCGCGTCGATCCGCAGGGCTCGTGCGGCCTCGCGGCCACGCGCTCTACCGCGCATCATGGAATTCGCCCTCCGCGCCACTCAGCCAGGCGCGGAGAAGGTTGCGCCAACCGGGCATCAGATCGACATCGGGTACAAATAGCCGGAGCGAGTGCTGCGTCAACCAGTGCTTGGGTTTTTCCCGTTTCTTCACGATCTCTTAACGATAAGTGAGTCACCTTGGACCGGCTGTCGGTCAAATGAGATGGCCAGCACCAGGCCGGGCCATTCAGCTTTGAGCACGCCATACCGCCCAACTTTGGCCTCAAAACTTAAACGAATAGCACTGCCTCCCCGACTAAAGGACAACAATGATCCGTACATTTGCCAGCACTGGACTCCTTCTTTTGCTTTTGAGCGGATCGCCGGCTTGCGCTCTCAATAACCCGCTCAGCGACATACGGCTGGCGAACTTTAATCCGCTCGACCGCGGTCCGCTGGCGGACTTTCTCAATCTCTTTCGGGAGCAGGCCATACCGCGCCGGGTCGTCCCTTGGCACCGCGGCTATGGGCCGGGCACGGTCGTCGTCTCGACGAATGAGCGCCGTCTCTATTATGTCCTCCCTGGCGGAGAAGCGATCCGGTACGGCGTTGGAGTTGGCCGGGAAGGCTTCACCTGGTCCGGGACGAAGACAGTGACCATGAAACACGAATGGCCGGATTGGACTCCTCCGCCGCAAATGCTCAAGCGTCGCCCCGACCTGCCACGCCATATGCCTGGCGGAATGGACAACCCGCTCGGCGCGCGCGCGATCCACCTTGGCTCAAGCATGTATCGCATTCATGGGTCGAATGAGCCGGATACAATCGGGGCCGCGGTGTCATCCGGCTGCATTCGGATGACCAACCGGGACGTCGTCGATCTTTTCGATCGGGTCAAGGTGGGCACGAAAGTTGTCGTGCTTCGGTAAGCGGGAAGCGCTGCGATCTGAGATCGCCCCAGGCGCCTCAAACCCGGTACCGTGCTCCTGCGCGAATACCAGGGCGAGCGGCACACCGTCACTGTCGTTCTAAACGGATATTTGTGGCGCTAGACGACCTATGCAAGCCTCTCCCGCATTGCGCGGGCCATCACCGCACGGCCTGGAGTGGTCCCCGCTTCTTTGGGCTGCGGAGCGGCATCAAGCGTCCGGAGGACAACGAACGTGAGCCGGCAGGGAGCCAGGCTCGGACTCCCGATGCGACCGTTTGACGGCCGGACGCGACTTGAGTCTGGCCGTCATCAGCCCCATGGTAGCCCCGAAAATGGTGACTTTGTGCAAGAGGAACCCTTCCGAAACGCTGCTTATTGCATTGTCACGTCGCCATTGGGCTTGCCGTCAATGACCTTCAGCCGTAACCATCGATGATGACCAAGATCAGCTATAGCGACTCTCGTAGGAGACCATGATCCCGCGCTCGGCCAGCAGATCCTCGACATCCCGGAAGCTCAGGGTGAACTGGACATAAAGCCAGATCGCCTGTTGGACGATTTCGGGCGGAGACGATAGCGGCTGTAGCTGATTTTGATCATCGTGGATCGTACGGCTGAAGTCACTGAGCGGCAAGCCCACCAACGACGTGCCAATGCCGCGACGTGACAAGGCCCACCCTCATGTGCAAGTGGGAATTTAATGCTTGGGAGGCTCAGCCCTATGGGACAGGCGGTACACGGGGGAGCCCGCCCGACCGTCCCACGATCGCGGGAAGCACGTCCTCCAGAGATGTTGGTGAAATCCCCAAGTCGTCGAACCCGGCGCACCCGGCGACGCCACACTATCTATTTGCATGAGTTCGACCTAATTTCGCGTGATGGACGGCTGGGGCAGCATCTCCGCGACGTAGGCGGGCGCGCGCCAGAGACCGAACGGCATAGGAACCAGAAGCGGCTTTTTGCCAAGGCGCCGCGCAATCACTTCGAGCAGCGATCTGTTGGTGTAGATGCGCGGGCTTACCGAGCTCGTAGCACATCCGGGACTGGCTGGTCTGCATCGCCTGGCGATCCCGTCGGCGACGTCCTCTACATGGGCTGGTTGCAGCTGCGTTTGGCCGCAGCCGAACAGCGGGAAGACGGGAGGATTTGCGGCGGCGAAGATTTTCCGCAACGCGGATAGGCCGAGGGCAAACAGCGACCACGCCCGGCGGCCATGTTTTTTGATGGGGATAGGCCGCCGCTGCGCCGCCGCCACGCCTGTTTTAACGGAAAGCGCCACGGCCAAACCCAGCACCGCCAAAAGGGTGGACAGCTTATCGGTGTTGGTCAGATGGGTATCCTCCAGATTGAAGCCTTTGGTTTTCAGACTGCTGAACATAGTTTCGATGGTCCATCGCTGACGATAGCGGGCCAGCGCATAATG